>NZ_CP035417.1:2679995-2993208 GCF_004123675.1 Leisingera sp. NJS204
GGCCGTGGCGGATCAGCCCGGCAACCAGATCATCGCGGCCGGCGCCCTCGATCGGGTCTTCGCCTGCTGCGAACACCTCGGCAATCGCCACCACATCCGCCTCGTTGAAACAGGCGCAGAAATCGTCGAACAAGTTCGACAGGCGCGAATAGCGATGCGGCTGATGCACTGCGATCACCCGGCCCTCGCTGGCCTGACGCGCCGCCTTCAGCACCGCGGCGATCTCCACCGGGTGATGGCCGTAGTCGTCGATGATGGTGACGCCGTTCACCTCGCCCACCTTGGTGAAACGCCGGTTCACACCGCCAAAGGCCGCCAGGGCCTCACGGATCTCAGAACTGTTCATACCCAGATGCCGGGCCACCGCCACGGCAGACAGCGCGTTGGAGACATTGTGGTCCCCCGGCATCGGCAGGGTGCAGCCCTCGATCACCCGGTCTTCGGCCTGCAGATGCACGTCAAAATGCGCCACACCGCCCTTGTAGGTCAGGTTCTCGGCCCGCACATCGGCCTGGGCGTTGAAACCATAGGTCACAACCCGGCGGTCGGAAATCCGCCCGATCAGCGCCTGCACCTCGGGATGGTCAGTGCAGCAAACGGCGATACCGTAGAACGGAATGTTTGAGACAAACTCCAGGAACCCGTCGCGCAAAGTGTCAAAGTCGCCCCAATGCTCCATATGCTCGGGGTCGATATTGGTCACCACGGCGATGGTCGCAGGCAGCCGGTTGAACGAGCCGTCGCTCTCGTCCGCCTCGACCACCATCCATTCGCCCTGCCCCATCCGCGCGTTGGAGCCATAGGCGTGAATGATGCCGCCGTTGACGATGGTCGGGTCAAAGCCGCCGGCCACCATCAGTTCGGCCATCATAGTGGTGGTGGTGGTCTTGCCGTGAGTGCCGGCAATGGCGATGTTGGACTTGAGCCGCATCAGCTCCGCCAGCATATCGGCGCGGCGCACCACCGGCAGGCCGCGCAGGCGAGCCTCGTCCAGCTCCGGATTGCCCGGCTTAATGGCGGAAGAGATCACCACAACCGCGGCGTTCTCCAGATTTTCCGCCTTCTGGCCCACAAACACCCGCGCGCCCAGCTCTTCCAGCCGGCCGGTAATCTTGGAAGATTTCAGGTCCGACCCCTGCACCATATAGCCAAGGTTCAGCAGCACCTCGGCGATGCCCGACATGCCAATGCCGCCGATCCCCACAAAATGGATCGGGCCGACGTCTCCGGGCAGTTTGGTTGCAGGGTTCATGACAGTTATCCTTCTTCGGCCAGCTGCTCGACCAGTGCCACCAATCGTTCGGTGGCATCGGGAACCCCGGCGCTCAGTGCGGCTGCCGACATTTGCGTGGCAGCCCGCGGGTTACTCAGAATTGCGCCCATATGCTCTGCCAGCACCGGGATATCAAGAGCACTTTCCGGGATCACCACCGTGGCATTGGCGTCAACCAGCCCACGGGCATTGGCGCTTTGGTGGTCGCCCGCCGCAGCGGCAAAGGGGATCAGGACCGAGGGCCGCCCGATAATCGAGATATCGGCCACCGACGAGGCGCCCGAGCGCGAGACCACCAGCTGCGCCTCCGACATCCGCGCAGGCACGTCGGTAAAGAAGGTCTGCACATCGGCGTTGATGCCGTGTTCGGCATAGAACGCATTGACCCGGTCCAAATCCTCTGCCCGCGCCTGATGCGACACCCGCAGATAGCGGCGGATTTGATCCGGCAGCGCAGCCACTGCCCCGGGCACCACGTCGGACAGGATCCTCGCACCCTGGCTGCCGCCCATCACCAAGAGCGACATCGGATAGTCGCCCGGCGGAATATAGGCAGCCCCTGCCCGTTCCATTACCGCGCTGCGCACCGGGTTGCCAACGTGCTCATGCGCAACACCTTCGGGCAGCGCGGTTGGCCAGGTGCCGCAGGCAACCCCCGCAACCCGCTTGGCAAAGATCTGGTTCACCCGGCCCAGCACACCGTTCTGTTCATGGATCATCCGCGGCAGCTTCAGCAGCGTTGCCGCCCCCAAGGCCGGGATCGACGGGTAGCCGCCAAAACCGATGACGGCATCGGGGCGTTCGCGCCGCAGCTGCATCATCATCGACAACACACCGCCTGCAATCTTCGGACCCGCCAGCGCCTTGGCCAGCAGCCCGCCGCGGGCAAAGGTGGCCGAGGACACTTGCGAAATCTCAACCGCGCTTGGAAACGACGCGGTGTAACGCGCGCCCCGCGCGTCGGTCGACAGCTTCACCCGCCAGCCGCGCGCCAGCATCATCTCGGCCAGCGCCTGTGCCGGAAACATATGGCCGCCGGTTCCGCCAGCGGCCATCAAAAGCAATTTCTGTGCCATCCCAGGGGGTCTCTTTCACATCTCTCAGCGGCCGCGGCCGTTCAGGTAATCCGCAATCCCGCCCTGCGGACGCGTGCGGGTAAAGGCCAAGAGCATACCCACCGCAATCCCGGTGGCAATCAGCGAGGATCCGCCATAGCTGACAAACGGCAAAGTCATGCCTTTCGCGGGCAAGAGCCGCACCGCAACCCCCATGTTGATCATCGCCTGCACGCCGAACATGCAGACCAGTCCGGTGCCCGCGAGACGGATGAATATATCGCGCTCGCGCATCAGCCGGAACAGCGAACGCACCACGATCGAGGCGTAAAGCACGATCAGAACCGCCACCAGCACCAGCCCGTATTCCTCGGCTGCAACGGCAACGATGAAATCGGTATGGGCATCGGGCAGCGACCATTTCACCTGCCCCTCGCCAACGCCGACACCAAACAGCCCGCCCTCTCGGATCGCATTGGTGGCATAACCCAGCTGAGTGGTGGGATCGACATCAGGGTTCAAAAACCCATCAATGCGGCGGGCGAAATGCTCCGAGCTGTTATAGGCAAAGACACCGCCCATCACCACCACGGCGGCCATGCACACCAGCAGCAGCATCGGCGCCCCAGCCACAAAATACATCACCCCCCAGCCGAACAGGATCAGGCTGGCCTGGCCGAAATCCGGCTGCAAAACCAGCATCATAACTACCATCATGCACAGCGCGAAGGACATCAGCGTGCCGGGTGGCCCGTTGATCTGCTGGCTGGCGGCAATCATCCAGGCCGCAACCACAATAAAGCCGGGCTTCAGGAACTCCGACGGCTGCAGGGAGGCAAAGCCCAATGAGTACCAGCGCACAGCCCCCTTGCCAAAATCGGTGCCGAAAATCGGCAGGAACGCCAAGGCGACAAAGGCCAGGGCAAAGCCCAGCACCGCCAGCCGCCGCACCAGCGTCGGCGACATCACGGATGTCACCAGCATCGCCGTCAGCGCCGTCAGGCCAAAAACCGCCTGCCGCTGCACATAGTGGAAATTGCCGAACCCGTTGCGCTCCGCCAGCGGCACCGAGGCCGCCAGCCCCAGCAGCAATCCGATCACGAACAGCATCAGGATGCAGGACATTGTCCATTTATCCAGCGTCCGCCACCATTTCGGAAGAATCGGCTCACCTGCCTGCACGGGAACCGCGCCATAGACCATCTCAGTCATGGGAATACCGCCACTATATGCCTCGTTCCGCCCCATTTTTCGGGGTCTCACAGAAACTGTAACGAAACGTGAGCCGCGGCGCCAGAAAAAGAACACAGTTCGGCGGAAAACCACCGCCCCGCCGACCGCCCATCTTGACAGGCGGGAAGCTGCCAGCGGATGCCGACGCTCCGCGGGAACCCGCCGCCTGAACTATACAGTTGCCAGGCAGAAAGCCATTCAAGAGCCGGAAAATCACGGCTTTGCTCCGGCCAGCGGTCCGGCACGGGCTGCAGCCGCGGCAAATGTCCGGAAGGCCCCGCGCTGCGCATGAGTTCGTGCCCGACGCAGCAAAAGCTGACCTATCTTAGATCGGCTGCGGGTGCCCGATCCGGTGAACTGGCAGTCTAAGCCCATGCACGATGCCGCTCAGCAGTATGGGCGCCTTTGGCTGGCATGCGCGCGGAACCGGGAATAGTTTCGCAGTTTTCAACTTCGGGTTTGTGCTGTTGGCCGAGGTGATCTCACCTTGGTTGACAGAGGGTTTTGCCATGACCATTCAGCATCCTGCACCGGCGAAACCGCGTTGCGGCCGCATGACCGCGGTTACAGCATTCAGCCCCCAAGCCCCTCAGCAATCGCTGTTCCCGCTGCCCAGCCCGAAGACCACGCCCATTGAAAATTATAGCCGCCAAGCCAGCCGGTGACATCGACAGCCTCGCCGATGACATAAAGACCGGGCAAGTTCTTCGCTTCCATTGTGCGCGAGGACAGCGCCTCGGTGGAAATTCCTCCGACCGTCACCTCTGCCTTCGCAAAACCCTCGGTGCCAGTGGGGTGGAATGTCAGCTGCGACAGGTAGCCAGCGGCACGCTCGAGGTCTGCATCGGAACTGTTTCCCAGTTCCTTTGCCAATCCGATACGCGCTGACAACACCTCGGCCAGGCGGTTCGGAAGATGCTCGCTCAATGCGGATCTCAGCCGCGTGCGGGGGGCCCGCCGCCGAGCCTCGCGCAGCACCTCCAAGGCATTGTCGACAAGCGTCAGGACAACGGGTTCGCCGGGTGTCCAATAGGAGGACACCTGCAAGATAGCAGGCCCCGACAACCCCCGGTGCGTAAACAGCCCCGCTTCGGTGAAACTGGCCGTTCCGACCCGCGCCGTGATCGGGCTGGAAACGCCGGAAATGTCCCGGAACGCCTGCGCGTCCGGACCCAGTGTCAACGGCACCAGCGCGGGTCTCGGCGGCACCACCGTCAGGCCGAAGCGTTGCGCGATCTGATAGGCGATGCCGGTAGCCCCCATCTTCGGAATCGACGGGCCGCCGGTGGCGATGACCAGTTTCGCTGCTGTCGCTCCAGCAACGCGGAAAAGCCCGTCGCCATGGCCGATCTCGCCGATCTGCGTCGAGAGGCGGATATCAACGCCGCCACGGGCACACTCTTCGAGAAGCATCGCTACAATCTGCCGGGCAGAACCGTCGCAGAAGAGCTGTCCCAAGGTCTTCTCGTGCCAGGCGATGCCGTAGCGTTCGACCAGCGCGAGGAAATCCCACTGGGTATACCGTGCGAGAGCGGACTTGGAGAAATGCGGGTTCTCTGACAAAAAACATTCCGGCCCGGTCCTCATATTGGTGAAGTTGCACCGGCCTCCACCTGAAATCAGTATCTTCTTTCCTGCCTTGTCTGCATGATCCAGCAGGAGCACGCGCGCACCCGCCTGTCCGGCAATCGAGGCTGCCATCAGTCCGGCAGCACCGGCACCAAGCACAATTACGTCATATTTCATGCACGTCCTCTACGTCTCCCGGACAGAGGAGAAAAGGGACAATCGCACCTACGCCTCGCTCCAGGCACAACGGAGAAGCAGGAAATCTGCTTCCTCGACCGTGTCAGCTCTCAGGCATTCAAAAACGGACAGGTTAGTCGTCTTTCCACGCCCGCCCGTTCTTGCGGATTGGAATGGCCGGGATGGCGTCACGCATAAGGATGGCTGCGTGACAGCGGTGTGTGGCCTTGGCCAGTTCTGACTTGCCCGGAATCCGTGCCAGCTGCGCGGCCAGCCAGACCTCCAGTTCATCGAGCAAAGGTTTTGACGTAAGCGGCGCCTGGAGGGCACCGGGCATTCAACTTGACGGCTGGAAGTTCCAGGGGGGGAGCCGCCAGCCGGCTGGCAGGGTGACCTGCAGCGATGGCGTCATGGGCGGCCTTGAAGCAGGCGAACGGCGCGACGCCGTTGATCTTTACCTTGGCGAGGAGCGACGCAATGCGGCCCCAGGCGCGGCTGCCTTCGCCGTGACCGGCAAAAAGTGCGTTCTTCCTCGTCAGAGCGATCGACGGATCAGATTCTCGCACCACAGCCCGGCAGGCAATTGCGCAGCAATCTGCCAAGAGGGGCTGTGGAGCCGATCCCGATACGGCCATCGTGCAGAAAGGTGTGCAGACCGTCCTTCTGCCGGTGGATGCAGGCCGGCCTTTCTCCCAGACGTGACTTTGAGGAGATCCGGCGCGCTGGCTTTACATCCATTCTCCAAACCCGGCGGCCAGCGGCGGGGTGCGGGAGTGCCGGGCGCCAGCTTGATCCTGACAGCGCCCGAGACGATCCGGATCACTTTTTCTGATGCGGTAAGGTCTGGTTCCGGTGGCACCTCCGGCGCATCGCAGTCCCCTGCGGGGCGAAAACCGGTTCGTCCAGCTCCGCCGCTGGCAATACCAACCTCCCCTGTTTCGCCAGCCTGCGCCAGGCCGTCAGCTGGTTCGCTACGACTCCGTACCGTGCTGCCACGCCATTCACTGTCGCGCCCGGCTTAAGCGTATCCGCCATCGCAGCCCGCGCCTGAAGCCACCTTGACACTGCGCCCGGCGCCATTCAAATAATTATCATGGTAACATAAATGGAGAAACACCATGACCGCCCCCTTCCAACTGGTCGCCAGGATCACTCCGAAACCGGAACACATGCAGGATGTGCGCCAAAGCCTGCTGGATATTCTGGAACCGACCCGCGCCGAACCCGGCTGCCTGAAGTTTCTGCTGGCCGAAGGCCGCGATGGCGATTGCTTTTATCTCGACGAAGAATGGGCCAGCGACGACGCCCTGGCGGCGCATTACGCGGCGGACTACATCACGCCGGTCTTCGCCAAATACGAGGCTTGGCTTGCAGCACCGGTGGAAATCCACAAGATGACCCCGCTGGCCTGAGCCTCATGTTTTTCCTCAAGGACCTGCCGTCTCAGCAGATGGTCGGCACCTACGCCAAGGCCTACGGCGCCGACCCGGACCATATCACCAGCGCGCTTTTGATGATGCGCCGCGCCAGCCTGCTGATCCGCAGCCTCGACGCCTATTTTGCCCTCCACGGGCTGTCACAGCTGCGGTTCCTGGTGCTGATCGTGATCGACCGCGAACCGGACCGCACCTCGCTGGCCCCGAATGAGATCGCCCAACGGATCGACGTGTCAAAACCGGTGATGACCCGCACCCTGCAATCGCTGCAGAAAGACGGGCTGATAACCCTTTCGAACAACCCATCCGACGGGCGCTCCAAAGCAGCCGCGCTGACACCCGACGGCCATCAGCGGCTGCAAGACGCCCTTCCCGGCTATTTCAAACTCCTGTCAGAGGAGATGGCCAAGCCGTCCACTGCCAGCAGCTGACCCTCAAGGAATTTCCGCTTAGGTGAGACCTGAAACCCCCATTACCCCAGCCGCGCCCACACTTCGGCGATGAAATCCTCACCGCGCTGTTCAAAATTGTCATACTGATCGAAACTCGCCGCAGCCGGCGCCAGCAGCACGGTGTCACCATCCTGCGAGTCCTGAATGGCCCGCTCCACTGCCGCCGCCATAGTGGTACAGACTTCTGCCTGCACATCCAGCTGCAGCGCAAATCCCGCCGCCTCGCGGCCGATGACATAGGCTTTCACCACATTGCCAGCCCGCCCTTTCAAGGCCTCCAGCCCGCCATCCTTTTCCAACCCGCCGCAGATCCAGCGGATGTTCTTGAACGCACTCAGCGCCTTTGCCGCGCTGTCCACGTTGGTTGCCTTGCTGTCATTCACAAACCGCACGCCGCCGGCCTCAGTGACAGTCTGGCTGCGGTGCGGCAGGCCGGGGAATGTCGCCATGGCATCGCCGATCAGCCGCGGCGCCAGCCCCAGGGTGCGCGCCGCCGCATAGGCCGCGCAGGCGTTCTGGTGGTTGTGCGCACCCGGCAGCCCGGTCATTTCCCGCAGATCGATCGAGGCCGCCTGCCGCCCCTTGCGGTATTCCGACAGGAACCCCTTGCGGGCAAAAACCTGCCAGCCCGCCCCCGTAAGCTTGCGCGCGGCGGACACCCGGATCACCCGGTCATCGCCTGCCCCTTCCGACAGCTGACCCGCCAGAAACAGCCCCTCATCCTCGTCGATGCCAATCACCGCGCGGTCCGGCCCGCCCTCGGCAAACAGCCGCCGCTTGGCGGCGAAGTATCCGCCCATGCCGCCATGCCGGTCCAGATGGTCCGGGCTGAGATTGGTGAACACCGCCACATCCGGCGTCAGCGCCCGGGCCAGCTCGGTCTGATAGCTCGACAGCTCCAGCACCACCACGCCGCCATTGCCGGGCGCGTCGATATCCAGCACACCGCGGCCGATATTGCCCGCCAGCTGGCTCTCGCGGCCCGCCTCCTGCAGGATGTGATGCAGCAGCGCCACCGTGGTTGATTTGCCGTTTGACCCCGTTACCGCCACCACCCGCGGCGGCTGATCATGCATCTGCCATTCGGCATCCGCAAACGAGCGGAAGAACAGACCGATGTCATTGTCCACCGGCACCCCTGCCTCCATCGCCGCACGGATCACCGGGTTCGGCTTGGGGTAAAGATGCGGGATGCCGGGCGAAGTGATCAAGGCCGCAACCCCGTCAAAGGCACCGGGTTTATGCAGGTCGCAGCAGGCAAAGCCTTCCGCCTCCGCCGTCTCCCGCGCGTTTGGATTGTCATCCCAGCAGACCGCCTCCGCCCCGCCTGCCCGCAAGGCACGCGCCGTCGCCAGCCCCGAACGGCCCAGCCCCAGCACCGCCACCTTGGCGCCCTCATATCCTTTGACCGGGATCATTGCCTGCCCTCATCTTGATGAATTTGCTTCCGCGGCACATTGCACAGGTGCAAGCCGGGCTTCAAGCGCTGCCCCTGCACAGGCAGCAGGCATGGGCCGCAGGCCCGTGCCACGCCCAACAATTGGCAGGCAGGCAAAGCCTGCCGAAATTGGCGGGAGCATCCCCCCGTTGCGCATCCACCGTACGCTGCCCGCACCGCATCTTCACTCGGCCGGGCTACCCTCTACCCCGTTGCAACAACAAGACCAGGAGACCGGCCCCCTCAAACCACCTCTTCATCGGGTTCAGGGCGGATCCCCAAGAAGCCGCTAGACGGACATGGCCCCCGACAAAGGACATCCGGTGCTCCGCCCCCCTTGGTGGCGCCGCCTTCTAATAAAAGAAAAACCGCGCCAAGCCTGAAGCCCCGCGCGGTTCACATAATAAAGGAAAGCCTCACCACCCGCCGCAAACTCCGGCGCGGCGGGTAAAACCGCGCGCCTCAGCGCACTTTCAGCGTCGCCAGCCCGATCATCGCCAGGATCAGCGAGATGATCCAGAAGCGGATCACGATCTGCGGCTCGGCCCAGCCTTTCTTTTCATAGTGGTGATGGATCGGCGCCATCAGGAACACCCGGCGCCCGGTGCGCTTGAAATAAAGAACCTGAATGATCACTGACAGCGCCTCGACCACAAACAACCCGCCGACGATGGCCAGCACCAGCTCGTGCTTGGTGGCAACCGCAATGGCCCCCAGCGCGCCGCCCAGGGCCAGCGAGCCGGTATCGCCCATGAACACAGCCGCCGGCGGCGCATTGTACCACAGAAAGCCCAGGCCTGCGCCAAACAGCGCCGCGCTGAAAATCAGGATCTCGCCGGTGCCGGGCACGTAATGCACGTCCAGATATTCGGTAAAGTCGACCCGCCCCACCGCATAGGCAATGACACCCAGGGTGCCGGCCGCAATCATCACCGGCATGATCGCAAGGCCATCCAGCCCATCGGTCAGGTTCACCGCATTGGCGGCGCCGACAATGACACAGATCGAAAACGGCACATAGAACAGACCAAGATTGATCAGCGTGTCCTTGAACACCGGCAGCGCCAGCTGGTTCTGCAACGCCTCCGGGTGGAACCGCGCCGCCAGAACCGAACACAGGGCCGCAATCGCAATCCCCAAGGCCAGCCGCAGCTTGCCCGAAACACCTGCCGTGGTCTGTTTTGAAACCTTGGCATAATCATCAGCAAAGCCGATCAGCGCAAAGGCCAGCGTGACCAGCAGCACCATCCAGACAAAGGGGTTATCCAGCCGCGCCCACAACAGCGTCGACGACAGCAGCGCGCCGACAATCAGCAGCCCGCCCATCGTGGGTGTGCCCGCCTTGGAAAAATGCCCCTCCGGCCCGTCATCGCGGATCGGCTGGCCCTTGCCCTGCTTGCGGCGCAGCACGTTGATCAGCGGTTTGCCGAACAAAAAGCCAAAGATCAGCGCGGTCATAAAGGCGCCGCCAGCGCGGAATGTAATATAGCGGAAGAGGTTGAAAAAATCCCCTCCGTCCGACAACGCGGTCAGCCAATAGAGCATCTGGGCCCTTCCCTCGTTCTTTTATGCGTTTTCTTGTGTGGGGGTGGATTGGCCCATTTCGCGGATGCCGTCAACGATCTTGGCCAGCCCCATGCTGTTGGATCCTTTTGCCAGCACGATGTCGCCGCCTTTGATGGCGGCTTTCAAACCCGGCAGGGCTTCGGCACTGGTTTCATGCCAGCCGCCGCGTTTTGCCTCTGGCAGAGCCGCATAAAGCGACTTCATCAACGGGCCGACACAGTGGATTTTCTCAATGCCCGCAACGGCCTGCAGCGCAGCCAGCCCGGCATGCAGGTCCTTTTCCTGCACCCCCAGCTCTCCCATATCGCCAAGATAGGCAATCCGGCGTCCCGCGCCGGGTGTTGCCGCCAGCACCGCCAGCGCCGCCGCCATCGAGGTCGGGTTGGCGTTGTAGCTGTCGTCCAGCAAAGTAACCTCGCCGCTGTCCAGCCGGATGGTTTCCCGCACGCCGCGGCCCTTGACCGGCGACCACAGCGCCAGGCTTTCAACAGCTTTCGCCACATCCGCACCCAGCGCCTCGACACAGGCCAGCGCCCCCAGCGCATTCATCGCAAAATGTGCGCCAAGGGATTGGATATGCATCTCAACCTCGCCGCCCCCCGCCGTGGCACGGGCAACAAGCCCGTCGCCTTTGTTGTCAGATGACAACAATTGGTAATCCCCGGCGCTTTCGCCGAACCAGCGGGCAGTGATGTCCAGATCTTCCGCTGCGCCGCGCAGCACATGGGCCTCGGCAATATCCGCGTTCAGCACCGCAACACCGCCTGGCTCCAGCCCCTGCATGATCGCGGCCTTCTCACGGGCGATGCCCTCAACGTTCTCAAATGCCTCCAGATGCACCGCGGCCACCGTTGTCACCATCGCCACATGCGGGCGGGCTTGCCTGGCCAAAGGCGCGATCTCACCCGGATGGTTCATACCGATCTCAATCACCGCAAATTCAGTGTCACGCGGCATCCGCGCCAGCGTCAGCGGCACGCCCCAGTGGTTGTTATAGCTGGCAACAGCAGCATGGGTGCGGCCCTGATCCGACAGCATCCGCGCCAGCATTTCCTTGGTCGAGGTCTTGCCGACCGAACCGGTCACCGCAACAACCTTGGCCCTGGTGCGGGCACGGGACGCCCGGCCAAGGGCCTCAAGCCCCGCCTGCACGTCGTCCACGATCAGCAGCGGCGCATCGGCGGGAACCCCTTCTGGAATGCGCGAGACCAGCGCAGCGCCCGCCCCCTTTGCCAAAGCCTGCGCCACGAAATCATGACCGTCACGCGCGGCCTTCAAGGCCACGAACATATCACCCGCCTCGATGGTGCGGGTGTCAATCGACAGGCCGGAGACAGCCCAAGCGCCCTGCGCCTGCCCGCCGGTGGCGGCAGCGGCCTCGGTTGCGGTCCAAAGCGTCATGCCAGCCTCCCGTCCAGTGCGGCTGCAGCAATGCTGGCCTGCTCCACATCGTCAAACGGCAGAACCTGATCGCCCACGGTCTGGCCGGTCTCATGCCCCTTGCCGCAGACAATCAGCGCATCGCCCGCCTGCAGCATGTCGGCGCCGCGCAGGATCGCCTCGGCGCGGTCGCCGACCTCGATGCAATCCGGCGCGCCGCCCTTGACGGCAGCACGGATCACCGCCGGGTCCTCGCTGCGGGGGTTGTCATCCGTCACGATCACCACATCGGCGTTCCGATGCGCCGCCTGCCCCATCAAGGGCCGCTTGCTGGTGTCGCGGTCGCCGCCCGCACCGACGATGGCAATCAGCCGGCCCAGCACATGCGGGCGCAACGCCTTGATGGCGCTGGCCACAGCATCGGGCGTATGGGCGTAGTCAACAAACACGGCTGAGCCATTGTCACGAGACGCCGCCAGCTGCATCCGCCCACGGACGGTGGTCAGATGCGGCAGGGTTTCAAACACCCGCTCCGGATCCTCGCCGCCGGCAATCACCAGCCCGCAGGCCAAGAGCACGTTTTCCGCCTGAAAGCCGCCAATCAGGTTCAGCCGCACCTGATACGGCTTATCATGCCAGGAGAACCGCACATCCTGCCCGGTGCCGTCATAACGCAGCCCCATCAGGTTCAGATCGCCAAGCCCGCGGCCCACGGAAATCACCTCCTGCCCGCGGGCAGCGGCCACCGCACGCATCTCAGCGCCGCGGGGGTCGTTCAAGTTGATGACGGCGACGCCTTCGTCCGGCAGCACACGGCGGAACAGGCCCGCCTTGGCGTTGAAATAGGCGTCAAACGTCTCGTGATAATCCAGATGGTCCTGGGTGAAATTGGTGAACCCCGCCGCCGCCAGCTGCACCCCGTCCAGACGGCGCTGGTCCAGCCCGTGCGAGGATGCCTCCATCGCCGCATGTGTCACCCCTGCGGCGGCAGCCTCAGCGAGGGCGCGGTGCAGGGTGACCGGCTCCGGCGTGGTATGGGCCAGCGGATAGCTCCAGGCGCCCTCAATTCCGGTGGTGCCCATATTGACGGCCTCATGGCCCAGCTCAGTCCAGATCTGGCGCACAAAGGTGGCTACAGAGGTCTTGCCATTGGTGCCGGTCACCGCAACCACGGTCTGCGGCTGGCCGCCGGACCACAGCGCGGCGGCATAGGCCAGCGTCTGGCGCGGATCCTCGACCACCACAAGTGCTGCGTGGCTTTCGTCCAGCAGTTTGGCGGCGATGCCCGCACCCGCTGCATCGGTCAGAATGGCGGTGGCGCCCTTATCCAGCGCGGCAGGGATGAATTTCGCGCCATGCACCTGGCTGCCCGGAAGGGCTGCAAACAGGAACCCCTCGCGCACGTCGCGGCTGTCTACCGCCAGGCCGCGGATCTGCGGGTCGGCGCCGCCCCGGGCGGTCAGCCCCAATTGGCTTAGCGGCTGGTCTGGTCTGCTGCTGCTCATGGCGGCCCTCTGCCCTGGTTCAGTTCGAGGTGAGGGTTATACCAGTCACCTCTGCGGGTTCAACTTGCGGACGCAGGCCCAACAGCGGCGCGACCCGGCCGATCATCTCAGCCGCAACCGGGGTCGCGGTCCAGCCTGCGGTGCGGCGCTCCTCGCCATGGGCAATGATAGAGGGTTCGTCCAGCGTCACGATCAGCACGTATTTCGGGTCATGTGCCGGAAAAATAGAGGCAAAAGTGGCAATTACCTTGTCATCATAATAGCCGCCCTGCGGCTTGGGCTTGTCAGCCGTGCCGGTCTTGCCGCCCACCTGATAGCCCTCGACCTCGGCAAACGACGCGGTGCCTTCGCTGACCACCTTGCGCAACATTTTGCGCGCGGCGGCGGCGGTGCTTTCGCTCAGCACCCGTTCACCCGGCTGCGGTGCCGCCTGTTTCAGAATCGTCGGCGCCACATAACGCCCGCCATTGGCAATCGCCGCATAACCCGCCGCCAGATGCATCGGCGTGGTGGAAATGCCGTGGCCATAGGAAATGGTCATCGCCGACAGTTCGGACCAGTTGGCGGGCAGCAGCGGCTTGCCGCCCTTGGCCTCGGAAATCTCAAACGGGGTCGGCTCCAGCATGCCCAGCGTATCAAGGAAGCTTTTCTGCCGCTCCACCCCGATCTGCTGCGCCAGCCGTGCGGTGCCGATGTTGGAGGATTTGACGATGATCTTGGTCACCGACAACTCGTTGCCGTAGTTGCGGAAATCACGGATCGCAAAGCGGCCCCAACGCAACGGGCCGCGGGTGTCGATCACGGTGTCGGCGCCAACCAGCCCCAGCTCCATCGCTTGCGCTGCAGTGAAGATCTTGAAGGTGGAGCCAAGCTCGTACACCCCCTGCACCGCGCGGTTGAACAGCGGGCTGACCGACGGATCAAAGCCCGAGGCCGGCGGGCGCGGACGGTCGTTGGGATCGAAATCCGGGAAGGACACAACCGAGATCACCTCTCCGGTATGGGCATCCATCAGGATCGAAGTTGCGCCTTTGGCGTTCATCAGCTTCATGCCGCCATACAGTACCTGCTCGGCTGCGGCCTGCACGGTGAGGTCCAGCGACAGTTGCAGCGGCTTGCCCGCATTGGCCGGGTTGCGCAGGTAGCTGTCGAACTGGCGTTCAACGCCTGCCACACCGATCACTTCGGCGGCGTTCACGCCCTCCTTGCCGAATCCGGCACCTCCCAGCACATGGGCAGCCAGGCTGCCATTGGGGTACAGACGCATCTCGCGCGGGCCGAACATCAGGCCGGGATCGCCGATGTCATGCACCGCCTGAAGCTGCTCGGGGCTGATTTTCTTCTTTACCCACAGGAACTTGCGCTTGCCCGTAAAATCCCGGATCAAACGGTCGAGTTCAAGGTCCGGGAAGATCTGCACCAACTGCTCTGCCGCGCCGATGGGATCAATCATCTGCGGCGGCTGGGCATACAGGGAATGGGTCTCGAAATTGGTGGCCAGCAGGCTGCCGTTGCGGTCAACAATGTCGGCCCGCTGCGCGGCGATGACGCTGCCGGCAACGCTGGCGACGGGCTCGGACGGCTCCGACACCGCCGTCATGCCCATGCGCGCAGTGATGGCGCCAAAGGCACAGACAAAGAACAGCCCCAGCACCAGCAGCCGCCCCTCGGCGCGCTGACGGGACTGCACCTGCATTTCCTGATGCCGCAGGCTGATGTTTTCTTCTTCGATCACATCCGGGTTTTCGCCGGTTGCGCGGGCATGAAGAACCCGCGCCAGCGGGCGGAGCGGGGTGCGGATCATGGCTGGCTCCTCAGGTTCAAGCCCGACACCTCAACGCCTTCGGTGATCACCAGCTCTTCGGGTTCGGGATATGAAACCTCATCCACCCGGCCGAACTGATCAGGGCGCAGCGGCAACAGGCCCAGGCTGTCGAAATTGATATCCGCCAGCTCGCGCAGCCGCTGCGGCCGGTTGAGATAGGCCCATTCGGCGCGCAGCACGCTAAGCCGCACCTGCGCCGCACCGATCTGGCCCTGCAGGGCGCGGGTATCCTTCAGCACCTGCTGGGTGGCGTAGTTTTCGCGGTAGGCCCAGAAGGCCAGGCCAAAGACGGCCAGGCAGGTTGCGGCATACAGCAGGGTCTTCATTTGCGCGCCTCTTTCAGCTGCGGCATTCCAAGTTCCTTGGCCGAGATCGGTCCGGGTTCAGCAGCCGTGCGGCGTCCGACCCGCAGGCGGGCGGAGCGGGAGCGGGGGTTTTCCGCCAGTTCCTGATCGTCGGGGCCGACGGCCTTGCGGGTGACCAGTTCGAACTGGTTGGGCGTATCTTCCTGCTCCGGCGCATAGCGGTTGGCGCGGCCGGTTTTGCCCGCGCGGTGCTGAAAGAAGCGTTTGACCATCCGGTCCTCGACCGAGTGAAAGGTGACCACAGCCAGCAATCCGCCGGGTTTCAGCGCGCGCTCGGCGGCCAGCATCCCCTCGAACAGCTCGTCATATTCGGCGTTTACTGCGATGCGCAGGCCCTGAAAGCTGCGGGTCGCCGGGTGCGACTGGTTGGGCTTGGGGCGCGGCAGGCAGCTTTCAATGATCTTGGCAAGGCGCAAAGTGCTGGTGATCGGTTCAATCGTGCGTTCACGGACAATCGCCTTGGCGATGCGGCGGCTGGCGCGTTCTTCGCCGTAGTGGAACAGGATGTCAGCGATCTGCACCTCATCCAGCTCGGCAATCAGATCGGCGGCTGAAGGTCCCGACTGCGACATCCGCATGTCCAGCGGCCCGTCCCGCATAAAGGAGAAGCCGCGCTCGGCCAGGTCCAGCTGCATAGAAGAGACACCAAGGTCCAGCACCACACCATCGAGACCTTGCGCATATTCATCCATGCGGGAGAACACCCCCTGCTGCAGGATCAGGCGGTCGCCGTAATCCGCGGCCCAGGGTTTGGCCATCTCAAACGCCAGCGGGTCGCGGTCAACCCCGGTAACTTCGTCAGCGCCGGCCTCAAGCAGCCCGCGGGTATAGCCGCCCGCACCGAATGTGCCATCCAGCCAGCGGCCCGTGACCGGAGCCACGGCCTGCAGCAGCGGGCGCAGAAGGACGGGAATGTGGGGACCATTGGCAGCGTTTTGGTCCTGGGTCATAAGTCAAACGCCTCCGGCGCCATCTAGGAATTCCAGGGGATCGAAATCCTCGGGCAGGTCTTCCATCAGTTTCTCGGCTTCCGCCATTTCGACCTCTTCATAGGTCCCGGGGTTCCAGATCTGGAAGGTATCGCCGGACGCAATAAAGAAAGCTTCGCCATCCAGGCCGATCTTCTGACGCAGCTTGGCAGGCAGCACAAGGCGGCCGGTGTCATCCACGTTGGTCGGCAAGGATTGGCCGTTGAACATGCGTTCCAGGATCTTGCGCGGTTTGGAGCCGCGCGGCAGGGCGGCGATCTTGGCGTCCACCTCGTCGATGGCTTCCATTGTATAGCATTCCAGGAACGGGCGGCGGTGATCGCCGTAAACGATGACCAGTTCGGGGCTGTCGCCGGATTTCCAGTTGGGGTCGGCGGCCTCCAGCACACGGCGGAAAGAGGCCGGAATTGACACCCGCCCCTTACTGTCCACCTTGTGGTGGCTTTCGCCTCTGAACCTGCGGCCCAACTTACCGTTCCTTTTCCGCGCGTCCCTCGCGTAAATCCGATCCCCAGAATGAAAAGGGGCGGGTTGATCTGCTGCCACTGATCAACCCGCCGCCTTGGCCCGCTATGCGGGATGTCCGACTGCGCACGCCACCTGGGGGGATGTCTGCTCGCTCGCGCGCCGGATCTCTTGGTTCGATGAAAGCGAAGGCCTGTATGAAACCTGCTCTTTTAGTTTGGCTTGGGGTCGTTTGGCGCCCCGTCCCTCGTCTCATTCGATGTAATAGGGATACTATGGGAAATGATGGTCCTGCAACTGTTTTCTGCGGGAAATCATCGAACGGCTGCCAACAGCAACAGGGATTCGCAAGAGATTCGTGACCTAATTGAGGCAAAATCGCAAACTTGTTGTGCATCAATCAATCGTGAACACCATATATAGGGGCCAGTTGCACCTGCTATTTTTTTCCCATAGTTTCCCGCGATTCGACACGAAGACTCGCTTCAGCCACGAATATTCCCCTTACGTTCGCATCCATCCGCAAAGAAGGCGGCGGAATACTCCGGTATCAACGCCTCAATACCGCGTGATTCGCACCTTCAAGAGAGGTGCGGGGCAATTCGGGCCATGATTTCCCATGGCGCCCATGAATTCCCGCAGGCCCCGTGAATTCCCGGCTGCCCCATACACGCCCGCCGGTCCCATGCGGTCCGATGCGGGACAGGCTGCCGCACTGACGCCCAAACCGGGCGGGCAATCCCATCTGCACCCGATCAAGGGGACCAAACAGCAAAAGGCCCGCCAATCAGGCGGGCCATCCAGGACATTGCATCGGGAACGAGACAGAAGCCTGCCGGGGTCAGGCCATGCCGCCGCCGATCAGACCCTCGGCAATCCGCGCATAGGCCTGCGCCATTGGCCCCTCGCCCGCAGCGATGGGTGTGCCGCTGTCGCCGGCCAGCCGGGTTTCCAGGTCAATCGGCAGGGCACCCAGAAGCGGCAGGCCAAGCGCCTCCGCCTCAGCCGCAACACCGCCATGGCCAAAAATGTGATGCTCGCCGCCGCAATCGGGGCAGGTGAAAAAGGACATGTTCTCGATCAGGCCCAGCACCGGGGTTTTCAGCGTCTTGAACATATCCATTGCCTTGCGTGCATCCAGCAGCGCCACATCCTGCGGGGTGGAAACCACGATGGTGCCGGTCAGCTCTGTTTTGGTGCAAAGCGTCAGCTGCACATCGCCGGTGCCGGGCGGCAGGTCGACGATCAGCACATCCAGCTCACCCCAGTTCACCTGCCCCAGCATCTGCTGCAGCGCCCCCATCAGCATCGGGCCGCGCCAGACCACCGCCTTGCCCTCCTCCAGCATAAAGCCGATCGACATCAGGGTGACGCCGTGGGCGTGCAGCGGTTCAATATTCTTGCCGTCAGGGCTGGCAGGGCGGCCTGTTGCGCCCATCATCCGCGGCTGGGAGGGGCCGTAGATATCGGCGTCCAAGAGGCCGACCTTGCGGCCCTGCCTGGCCAGCGCCACGGCAAGGTTTGACGACACGGTGGATTTCCCCACCCCGCCCTTGCCGGACCCAATCGCCAGGATGCGCTGGACGCCCGCGGGTTTCAGCGGCCCGGCCTGCGGTTTCGGGTGGCCGCCGACCTTAAGGCTGGGCGCGGGCTGCTGCGCGGCATGGGCGGTGAGCGCGGCAGAGACAGCCTCAACCCCGTCCAGCGATAGCACCGCGGCCTCGGCGGCTTTGCGCAAAGGCTCCATCAGCTTGGCGATCTCGGGGCTGGGCGCTTCGATCACAAAGCTCACCTTGCTGCCGTCGATGCGCAAAGCGCGCAGCATGTCGCGCGACACCAGCGTGCCGCCGTCCGGCAAGGCCAGCCGCTCCAGTATTTCGCGAATCTGATCCTGAGTGACCGCCATGACTGCTCTCCTGCGTGTTGTCCGGCCCTATATATGTGTCCGCCATACGCCTTGGAACCCGTGTTGCGTGATTGCCGCGGCCCCGGCTGCGGGGCCAAGGGCCGCATCCGTCAACAGACCGCGCCGCCAGCCATGCGCGGACTGCAGCCCCGCGCATGAAAATTATACATCTGCGCAACGGCACGCTGAATTTAGTGACCCTTTACAAAGGCATACCCTAGGGTCACCCATGCAAATGCTGCATAGCAGCATTGACGACGCACGGGATTGCGACTCTGCGCAAGATCCCTAAATTACCCCTCAAGCGGCGCCGGGATGGTGCCGGACGGATACGACGATACGGTCAGACGAAGGAACAGAACGATGGCAGCAGCACAACAGATCTCCGCGGTGAACATTGCATCCCCGGTTGGCTTCCTGGATGCGCTGATGGTGAAATTCGTTCGCTATCGGCTGTACCGCAAGACCGTCAATGAACTGTCGGCGCTGACAGCACGCGATCTGGCGGATCTGGGCCTGAACCGGTCTGAGATCCAGCGCGTCGCCTATCAGGCCGCTTACGAGAACAACTAATAGAGATCAGGCCTTTTCTCCTCCTCCCTTGAAGGGCCTGGCTTTGGCGGTGGCATCCTCCTCCTCCCTGATGCCGCCGCACCTTATACCGGTTAACAGCCGGGCTTGGATCACCGGGATCTCCTCCTCCCTGAATTCCGGTGTTTGACAGAACGGCGGTGCCCCTCCTCCTCCCTGGGCACCGCCGTTTTTGCGTTCTGAACACCCGGACACCCCACCCGCAGGCCGCAAGCATTTGCAGCCAGGCCTTTGCCTGTCCGTTTTGCGTAAACCGGGAAGGAAGGGGCGGCGCAGGCGCGGCGGGCAGCAAAGCTGCCCGCCGCGCCTGCGCCCGGATCGGATCGCTGCGCGATCCGATCCGCCGGTCAATCCGGCGTTAAGGGGTTAATCAGAAAGGCACGTCGTCGGTGGCCGAGATGAAACGGGCGACCACTTTCTTGATGCCTGCCTTCTCAAAGTCCACTTCCAGCTTGTCGCCCTCGATACCGGTGATCGCGCCATAACCGAATTTCTGGTGGAACACGCGTTCGCCCAGGGTGAAGCTGGACGTGGCAGTGAGGTCGATCACCTGATGCTTGTTCTCCTTGGGCTGCGACATCCCGCGCTCGCCTGCGCGGGCCTGCATCCGCTTCCAGCCAGGTGAGTTGTAGCCATCGGCCTGTGCCATTTTCTCTTCGATGGTGGCGCGGACCTGCCCGCCGCCCATAGTACTGCCCATAGTACCACCCGGTGCCGCAGCACCATAACCGCCGCCGTATAGGCCCGGCGGAGTCAGTACTTCGACGTGTTCCTCCGGCAGCTCGTCGATGAAACGCGAGGGCAGCTGTGATTGCCATTGGCCGAACACCCGGCGGTTGCCGGCAAAAGAGATGGTGCAGATCTGCTCGGCCCGTGTGATGCCCACATAGGCCAGCCTGCGTTCTTCCTCGAGCCCCTTCTGGCCGCTTTCATCCATTGAGCGCTGCGAGGGGAACAATCCGTCCTCCCAGCCCGGCAGGAACACGGCGGGGAATTCCAGGCCCTTGGCGGCGTGCAGGGTCATGATCGAGACCTTCTCGTCGGCGTCCTGCTTGTCATTGTCCATCACCAGGCTGACGTGTTCGAGGAAGCCCTGCAGGTTCTCGAAGTTTTCCAGCGCCTTCACCAGTTCCTTGAGGTTTTCCAGACGGCCGGGTGAATCCGGGTTTTTGTCGTTCTGCCACATGGTTGTGTAGCCGCTCTCATCCAGGATGATTTCGGCCAGTTCCATATGGGTGATGTCGGCGTCGCCGGCCATGCGGCCCCAGCGGGCAATGCCCTCGACCAGCTGGCGCAGCGCGCCGCCGCCCTTGCCCTTGATATACCCGCCCTCAACCGCCAGCCGCGCCCCTTCGACCAAGGACACACCGTTTTCACGGGCGAGGCCCTGGATGGTCTGCTGCGCCTTGTCGCCAAGGCCGCGTTTCGGCGTGTTGACGATGCGTTCAAACGCCAGATCGTCGTCGGGGGAGACCACAACGCGGAAATATCCCATCGCATCGCGGATTTCGAGCCGCTCATAGAAACGCGGGCCGCCGATCACACGGTATGGCAGGCCGATGGTCAGAAACCGGTCCTCAAACGCGCGCATTTGGTGCGAGGCGCGCACGAGAATAGCCATGCTGTTCAGACCAATCGGAGCCTGGCCGCGGGTGCCGCGCTGCTGCGCCTCGATCTCTTCACCGATCCAGCGGGCTTCTTCTTCGCCGTCCCAATGGCCGATCAAGCGGAGTTTTTCGCCGTCGCCGGCAGCCGTCCACAGTTCCTTGCCCAGGCGGCCCTGATTGCCGCGGATCACGTTTGAGGCGGCAGCGAGGATATGCCCGGTGGAGCGGTAGTTCTGTTCCAGCCGCACCACCATGGCACCAGGAAAATCCTTTTCAAACCGTAGGATGTTGCCGACCTCGGCGCCGCGCCAGCCATAGATCGACTGGTCGTCGTCGCCAACGCAGCAGACGTTCTTGTGCTTGCCCGCCAGCAGCCGCAGCCACAGGTACTGCGCCACGTTGGTATCCTGATATTCATCCACCATGATGTAGCGGAACCAGCGCTGGTATTGCTCCAGCACGTCCGGGTGGTTCTGGAAGATCGTCACCATGTGCAGCAGCAGGTCGCCGAAATCGACGGCGTTCAGCTCGCGCAGGCGGGTCTGGTATTGGGCATAAAATTCCGTGCCCCGGTTGTTGTAGGCGCTGGCGTCGCCGGCCGGAACCTTGTCCGGTGTCAGCGCCCGGTTTTTCCAGTCGTCAATGATATTTGCCAGCATCCGCGCGGGCCAGCGCTTGTCGTCGATGCCTTCCGCCTTGATCAGCTGTTTCAGCAGCCGGATCTGGTCATCGGTATCGAGAATGGTGAAATTCGATTTCAGGCCCGCCAGTTCGGCATGGCGGCGCAGCAGTTTCACGCAGACCGAATGGAAGGTGCCAAGCCACGGCATGCCTTCGACCGCCTGCCCCAGCATACCGCCCACGCGTTCCTTCATCTCGCGGGCGGCCTTGTTGGTGAAGGTGACCGACAGGATCTCGTTCGGGCGCACCCGGCCGGTGCTGAGCAGATGCACAATCCGCGTCGTCAGCGCCTTGGTCTTGCCGGTGCCGGCCCCCGCCAGCATCAGCACGGGACCATCCAGGCACTCCACCGCTTCGCGCTGCGCCGGGTTAAGGCTGTCCAGATAAGGCATCGGCCGCGCACCCATGGCGCGGGCCGACAATGATGCGCCTTCAAAGGCGTCCATTTCGTCAAAGCTGCTCATGCGGGTGATCCTAGCCTGATTCAAGCGCGGCGGAAAGAGGACGTTCACAGTCTGTTCACGGGTCAATGTCGGTCCCGGCCAGACCCGTTTCAAGCCCCGCCCAAGGATGCTGCCACAGAAAAATTCCTTAACGCTTATGTCAGGTTAACGGTACCGCAATCAATCCCGCCTACACTCGCAGGAGCGCACAACCGCATTAATACTAACTACTTTTGGCACCGGAATATGAAAAATAATTTGAGATCCAGCCTTGCGGAAAAGATCCGCAGCATGTCGCTGATCCTTGTCCTGATCGTGGCCACGGCTGCGTCTATCTGGGCCGTTTTCGCAGTACCGGCTCCAATTGTGGACCGGATGCTGGAGGACGACATTCGCAAGCAAGCCCAGCATTGGCAGCAGCGGGTTATCCTGCACCTGGCCGATGTCGAGGACTCCTTTGAAGAGGGCAGCGTCCAGCCTCATGATGCCCACATGCTGTCACTGCTGCCACAGGAGACGGATGTTTTCCGCTACCGCCTGCTGACAGCCGCAGGTGAGATTTTCTGGTCCTCGCGCAGCGACGAGATCGGGGAATATGAAACCAATGCGTTTTTTTCCACACAGGTTGCACGCGGCGAGTCTTACTACATGCACAACGCACTGCCGGCGTATGAGGTGGACGGCTTCCCTTTGCAAAGCAACGGATACGACAGCAGTATCACACGGGAAGTTGCACAGGTCTATGTGCCTTTGATGCATAACGGGCATTTCGACGGGGCCATCGACTTTTACACCGACATCACCGACCTGCGGCAGACCTTCATCCGCCGCGCCCAGCTGTCGCTGATCGTGCTGACCTCAATTGCACTACTGGCTATGACCATTGCGGTCTATGTGGTGTTCAAAACCAACCGGTTCAGCATGAATCAGCTGCGCCAGCGCAATGAGACCGAGCGCGGCATTCTGGATGAACAGCTGCGGCTGGCGCGCGAAGTTCAGCTGCTGGGGGAGCTGAATGAATGGCTGCAGTCCAGCCGCTCCTTGGATGAGCTGTTTGATATGGTCGCCCGCTTTATGACCCATATTCTGCCAACCGCTGAGGGCAGTGTTTATGTCTACTCCAATTCGCGCGATGTGCTGGACGGCTGCGCCAGCTGGAACGGCGGCAGCCACAAGGACCACATCCACCCCGAGGAATGCTGGGGCCTGCGCCGGGGCCGGACCTATGAATTCGGCTCCTCGGAGATTGAATTTGTCTGCGAGCACGCCGAGCCGCATGATGGCAGGCGCTATTACTGCTTTCCGATCCTGGCCCATGGCGAGACCGTCGGTCTGATGCACCTGCAGGCGATCAAGGACGAATGCCCGGAATTCGTCAGCAGCAAGAAGCTGGCCCAGATGTGCGCCGAGCAGATCTCGATGGCGATTGCCAATGTGCGGATGCGCGACCAGTTGCATGACCAGTCGGTGCGCGATCCGCTCACCGGGCTGTTCAACCGCCGCCACATGACGGAGACCTTGCGCAAAAGCATCAATGCCAGCCAAAGCAGCGGCCAGCGGCTGAGCATTATTTCTATCGATGTGGATCACTTCAAGAAATTCAACGACAACCACGGCCATGACGCCGGCGACATGGTGCTGCGCGCGGTGGGGTCGGTGCTGGAACAGGCCTGCGACGGCGACGAGGTGGCCTGCCGCCCCGGCGGCGAGGAATTCACGCTGATCGTGCCGGGCGCCAGCCAGGAAGATGTGATGACCAAGGCCGAGATGGTGCGCCAGGCCGTGGAAGACGTTGTTGTGCGCTATGGCGAAAAGGCACTGCCGCGGATCACCATATCACTGGGTGTTGCGCATTATCCGGCCCATGGCACCATGCCGCAGGATCTGCTGCGCGCCTCGGATGAAGCGCTGTATGACGCCAAGGCAAAGGGCCGCAACCAGGTCTGTGTTGCCGAAAGCGCCGCACCGGTGCCCCGCAATCCGGCTGCCCGTTCTGATACCGGCGGCGCGCAGGACGATGCCAAGGGCGCGGCTGCATAAGGCCTGATTTGGTGGTGCCTGCGGGCGGCGGCGCTTTTTCTTGCGGAATCCGCATCGCCGCGTACCAATGCCCGCATGGATCTGCATCAGCGATACCCCGGCCTTGAAGACCTGAAGCGCCGCGCCAAGCGGCGGCTGCCCCGCTTTGTCTGGGACTATCTGGACAGCGGCACCGGGGCTGAGGCGGCGCGGGCCCGGAACCGGACGGGCTTGGACCGCATAGGGTTTCTGCCCTCGGTGCTACATGGCCCGATGGAGCCGGACCTTGCGGTGCCGTGTCTCGGCCGCCGCCCTGCCCTGCCATTTGGCATTGCGCCCGTGGGCATGTCCGGCTTGATCTGGCCCGATGCCGAAGCTACCCTGGCCCGCAGCGCCGCTGCGGCCGGTATTCCTTATTGCCTGTCAACGGTTGCCAGCCAATCGCCCGAGGATCTGGCGCCGCATCTGGGCGATGATGCCTGGTTTCAGCTCTACCCGCCCAAGGACGAGACCATCCGCGGCGACCTGCTGGCGCGGGCGCGGGATGCCGGCTTCAAGACGTTGGTGCTGACGGTGGATGTGCCAGCAGCGTCGCGCCGCGAACGGCAGACCCGCTCCGGCCTGACCCAGCCGCCGCGGCTGACCCCGCGGCTGCTGGCGCAGATCGCGCAGCGCCCGGCCTGGGCGCTGGGAATGGCGCGCCGGCGTCTTGAAGGGCGGGGCATGCCGCGGATGCGGACGCTGGACAAATACATCTCAGGC
The DNA here is from genome assembly GCF_004123675.1 of Leisingera sp. NJS204. NCBI lineage: Bacteria > Pseudomonadati > Pseudomonadota > Alphaproteobacteria > Rhodobacterales > Roseobacteraceae > Leisingera > Leisingera sp. NJS204. The sequence goes on from NZ_CP035417.1 coordinate 2,704,733, forward strand.
GAGCAGGTGAATTTGCCGCCAACCGCCCATATCGGATATCTGCTGCGCACTTCGCCGGACTGGGACTATGTGCATTGGCTGCGGCGCAACTGGGACGGCACCTTTATCATCAAAGGGGTGCTGCGCGCCGAAGATGCCGTGCAGCTGCAGGAGGCCGGCGCCGATGCGGTCTGGATATCCAACCACGGCGGCCGTCAGTTCGACGGCTGCCCCGCCGCCATCGATCTGCTGCCGGACATCCGCGCCGCGGTGGATCTGCCGCTGATCTTTGACAGCGGTATCGAAGGCGGGCTGGATATCCTGCGGGCGCTGGCGCTGGGGGCGGATTTTGTCATGCTGGGCCGCGCCTTCCACTATGCGCTGGCGGCACTTGGCACTGTGGGACCGGACCACCTGATTGATATGCTTGCCAAAGATATGCAGGCGAATATGAGCCAGCTTGGCCTGCCCTGCCTTGGTGAAATCCGCAACCTGCAGCAGCGTGAACTGGACTGATTGCACGCAGATTTGGCGCAATTCGGACAAAATCCGAGGAATTGCGCGAAAATGACGCAGCAGTTGCATCATTTGCCCGCTGCGACGCAGAAAAATAGTTACAAAATCATGCTGCAAGTGCAGAATTCCAGCAGAATCTGCACCTGTTAGCGCCATGCCCCCAATCCCCCGATTAGACCGGGCAGCGGGCAAACAGCAGATGAGGAATGACAAAAGAGGCCGCTTGAGAGCGCAATCATGCCGGAAATACCCAGAACTACGGTTGTGCGGTTCGTTAGTATCCGCCTAACACTGCACCAACTTGCACGGACCCCGAGGGTGAAATGACCGACTTCAAAAAGATCCTGATTGCCAACCGTGGTGAGATCGCCATCCGCGTGATGCGCGCCGCCAACGAAATGGGCAAACGCACCGTCGCTGTCTATGCCGAGGAAGACAAGCTCGGCCTGCACCGGTTCAAGGCGGACGAGGCCTACCGGATCGGCGAAGGCATGGGCCCGGTGGCCGCCTATCTGTCGATTGACGAAATCATCCGTGTTGCCAAGGAATGCGGCGCCGATGCGATCCACCCCGGATACGGCCTGCTGTCGGAAAACCCGGAGTTTGTCGATGCCTGTGCGCGCAACGGCATCACATTCATTGGCCCCAAGGCTGAAACCATGCGCGCGCTGGGTGACAAGGCCAGTGCGCGCCGGGTTGCGGTTGAAGCCGGCGTGCCGGTCATTCCCGCCACCGAGGTGCTGGGCAATGACATGGACGCGATCCGCAAGGAAGCGGCTGAGGTCGGATACCCCTTGATGCTGAAAGCGTCCTGGGGCGGCGGCGGCCGCGGCATGCGGCCGATCCACAGCGAGGATGAGCTGGAAGAGAAAGTGCTGGAAGGCCGCCGCGAAGCGGAAGCCGCCTTTGGCAACGGCGAGGGTTATCTGGAGAAGATGATCATCCGCGCCCGCCACGTCGAGGTGCAGATCCTGGGCGACAAGCATGGTGAGATCTACCACCTGTTTGAGCGCGACTGCTCGGTGCAGCGCCGCAACCAGAAAGTTGTCGAACGCGCGCCTGCCCCCTATTTGACCGATGAGCAGCGCTCCGAGATCTGCGATCTGGGCCGCAAGATCTGCCAGCATGTGAATTATGAATGTGCCGGCACTGTCGAATTCCTGATGGATATGAATGACGGCAAGTTCTACTTCATCGAAGTGAACCCGCGGGTGCAGGTGGAACACACCGTGACCGAAGAGGTCACCGGCATCGACATCGTGCAGGCGCAGATCCTGATCGCCGAAGGCAAAACCCTGGCCGAGGCCACCGGCAAAGCCAGCCAGGATGACATCCGCCTCAACGGCCACGCGCTGCAGACCCGGGTGACCACCGAGGATCCGCTGAACAACTTCATCCCCGATTATGGCCGCATCACCGCCTACCGGTCCGCGACCGGCATGGGCATCCGCCTGGATGGCGGCACCGCCTATGCGGGCGGCGTGATCACCCGCTATTATGACTCGCTCTTGACCAAGGTCACCGCCTCGGCGCAGACCCCGGAAAAAGCGATTGCCCGAATGGACCGCGCGCTGCGCGAGTTCCGGGTGCGCGGAGTGTCGACCAACATTGCCTTTGTCGAGAACCTGCTGAAGCACCCGACCTTCCTCGACAACACCTATACCACCAAGTTCATCGACGAGACGCCGGAGCTGTTCCAGTTCAAGCGCCGCCGCGACCGCGGTACCAAGGTGCTGACCTATATTGCCGACATTTCGGTGAACGGCCACCCGGAGACCGAAGGCCGCGCCGCCCCTGCCGCCGACCTGAAAGAGCCGCGCGCGCCGCATGCGGAGCCGGGCAATCAGCCCTATGGCACCCGCAACCTGCTGGAGCAAAAGGGCGCGCAAGCCGTTGCTGACTGGATGAAGGCGCAGCGCCAGCTGCTGCTCACCGACACCACCATGCGCGACGGGCATCAGTCGCTGCTGGCGACCCGGATGCGCTCGATCGATATGATCAAGGTGGCGCCGGCCTATGCGCAGAACCTCAGCCAGCTGTTCTCGGTGGAATGCTGGGGCGGCGCGACGTTTGATGTGGCCTACCGCTTCCTGCAGGAATGCCCCTGGCAGCGCCTGCGCGATCTGCGCGAGCGGATGCCGAACGTGATGACCCAGATGCTGCTGCGCGCCTCCAACGGCGTCGGCTATACCAACTATCCGGACAATGTGGTGCAGGAATTCGTGCGCCAGGCCGCAAAGACCGGCGTCGATGTGTTCCGCGTCTTCGATAGCTTGAACTGGGTTGAAAACATGCGCGTCGCGATGGACGCCGTGGTCGAGAGCGGCAAGGTCTGCGAAGGCACCATCTGCTATACCGGCGACATCCTGGACCCGAACCGCGCCAAATACGACCTGAAGTATTATGTCGGCATGGCCAAGGAGCTGGAGGCCGCAGGCGCCCATGTTCTGGGCCTGAAAGACATGGCGGGCCTGCTGAAACCCGCCGCGGCCCGCCAGCTGGTCAAGGCGCTGAAGGAAGAGGTCGGCCTGCCGGTCCATTTCCACACTCATGACACTTCGGGCATTGCCGGGGCGACCATTCTGGCCGCTGCGGATGCCGGTGTAGACGCTGTAGACGCGGCGATGGACGCGTTTTCCGGCGGCACCTCGCAGCCCTGCCTGGGTTCCATCGTCGAAGGCCTGCGCAACACCGACCGCGATACCGGCATCGACATCGCAGCAGTGCGCGAAATCTCCGGTTACTGGGAACAGGTGCGGGCGCAGTATGCGGCCTTTGAATCGGGCCTCGCGGCGCCGGCTTCTGAAGTGTACCTGCACGAGATGCCGGGCGGCCAGTTCACCAACCTGAAAGCGCAGGCCCGCAGTCTGGGTCTGGAAGAGAAGTGGTCTGATGTGGCGCAGACCTATGCTGACGTGAACCAGATGTTCGGCGATATCGTCAAGGTGACACCGTCGTCCAAGGTGGTTGGCGACATGGCGCTGATGATGGTCAGCCAGGGCCTGACCCGCGATGAGGTCGAGAACCCGGAAAGCGATGTGGCCTTCCCCGACTCGGTTGTCGACATGATGCGCGGCAACCTGGGCCAGCCTCCGGGCGGCTTCCCTGCGGGCATCGTCTCCAAGGTGCTGAAAGGCGAAGCGCCCAATGTCGAACGCCCCGGCGCGCATCTGGACGCGGTGGACCTAGAAGCGGTCCGCGCCGAGCTGTCGAAAGAGCTGGAAGGCTTCACCGTCGATGACGAGGACCTGAACGGCTACCTGATGTACCCGAAGGTGTTCCTGGATTACATGGGCCGCCACCGCCAGTACGGCCCGGTGCGCAGCCTGCCGACCCGCACGTTCTTTTACGGCATGGAGCCAGGCGAGGAGATCACCGCCGAGATCGATCCGGGCAAGACCCTGGAGATCCGCTTGCAGGCGATTTCCGAGACCGACGTGAAGGGCGAAGTGAAGGTCTTCTTTGAACTGAACGGCCAGCCCCGCGTGATCCGGGTGCCGAACCGTCTGGTCAAGGCCTCGACCGAACAGCGCGCCAAGGCCGAAGTTGGCAATGCAAACCATGTCGGTGCGCCAATGCCGGGGGTTGTCGCCTCGGTCGCGGTGCAGGTCGGCCAGCAGGTCCACGAGGGCGACATGCTGCTGACCATCGAAGCGATGAAGATGGAAACCGGCATCCACGCCGAACGCGACGCGGTGGTCAAGGCCGTGCACGTCCAGGCCGGCACCCAGATCGACGCCAAGGACCTTTTGGTCGAGCTGGAGTAAACTTCTCAGCTGGCACAAAGAAAGAAGGGGCGCCCTGCCGGTTGGAGGGGCGCCCTTTTTCTATTGCGCGGCCAATGCGGAATTGCGCGGGAAGTCAGGCCGGTTTTCCGGCCAGTTTTTCCGCCCGGAAAACCGGGGCGGTCCGCAACTGGGATCACCCGAAAATCCTCGCAGGATTTTTGGCCGTTTACCGAGCCGGGAAACGGTTTGCCTCAATGTCAGGCGTTGAATGCTTCAGGGTCCGGCAAGGTTACGGTTTCAACCTGCACTGGCTTTATCCCATCAATCTGGCCGGCCCAGCTGTCCGCTTGCGGTGTGCTGTGGCGCTGCACGCCGTGCGCAAGCAAGCCCAAGGCAATTGCCGCACCCAGGCCAGTGATCCGCAGGCAGTCCTTCCAAAGCATGATCCAATCCCTCCTGAAAAGTTCCGCTGGTTTGTGAGTGAAACGCACAGTCTGGCCGCTTCCGTCGCGGCGGGTGCAGATTTTTTTCATCTGCCGCCGGTTTTCCTCTTGCAGCGCGGACGGCGACGCCCTAAATCACCGCTCACCGGATGGCAGCGCGGGCGTAGCTCAGGGGTAGAGCATAACCTTGCCAAGGTTAGGGTCGGGCGTTCGAATCGCCTCGCCCGCTCCATCTGGAACCGAACAGGCCGTCCCTCGGGGCGGCCTTTCGCTTTTGGCGATTTGCGCGTACCCTGCCCCGAGCAGAAATCCTTGTGCGGAATCACCTTTGCGCATAGGAACAGAGCAAGAACACGAACACACGGGCAGAGCAGAATGCTGACATCGGTAGAACTATGCGCAGGCGCGGGCGGCCAGGCCTTGGGGCTGGAGGCGGCGGGCTTTGACCACACGGCGCTGGTTGAGATCGACAAGCATTGCTGCGCCACCCTGCGCCACAACCGCCCCGCCTGGAATGTGCTGGAAGAAGACGTGCGTAAATTCAAAGACGTGGCGGGCGACTATAAAGGCATCGATCTGCTGGCCGGCGGCCTGCCCTGCCCGCCGTTTTCCGTAGCGGGCAAGCAGTTGGGCGAAAAGGACGAGCGCAACCTGTTTGACGACGCGATCGAGATTGTCGATGCCACCCGCCCCCGCGCGGTGATGATCGAAAACGTGCGCGGTTTTCTGGATGCGGTGTTCCATGACTACCGCGAAAAGCTGAAGAAGCAGTTGTCGAAACTGGGATATGAGACCGATTGGCGGCTGCTGAATGCATCGGATTACGGCGTGCCGCAGCTGCGGCCGCGGGTTGCGATTGTTGCGTTGCGCAAAGAGTTCGCCGGCCAGTTCAACTGGCCTGAACCGTTGCCGTACAACCCGCCGACCGTTGGTGCCACCCTCATCGACCTGATGAAGGAACGCGGCTGGCGCGGGGCGGAGGACTGGGCCGCCAAGGCGGATGAAATTGCTCCCACCATCGTCGGCGGTTCCAAGAAACACGGCGGGCCTGATCTGGGTCCGACCCGGGCGCGGCGGGCCTGGGCGGCCTTGGGGGTTGAAGGGCGCACAATCGCCTATGAGGCGCCGGACCCGTTCCACAACGACATGCCGCGCCTCACGGTGCGGATGGTAGCGCGTATTCAGGGCTTCCCGGATGCGTGGCATTTCACCGGCGCGAAAACCAATGCCTACCGCCAGGTCGGCAACGCCTTTCCACCGCCGGTGGCCGAAGCTGTTGCACGCGAGCTGAGGGCGGCAATTGCCAAGCCGAAGCTGCATGCTGTGCGGGCCTAAAGCCTCCCCGTCAGTCCAGAGCCAAGGGCAGCGCCCGGCCTTGGGCGGGAGCGAAGCGTCTTCCCGTGGGCAGGGTCGGGCGCTGCCCGGCCTATTGTCCGGGCGGAACGCTGTATGAAACAGAAACTTCCCGACAGTCTTGTCCGTCCCGGCCACCCGGATTTCACAGTCCTTTGCGAACTGGCGGAGGAGATCACGACGCGTGCAGGCGGTGCCTTGGCGCTGGAACACGACGTGCCGCAGATGCTGCGCCAGTGCATTGACGATGTGATCATGACGCCCAAGACCGGGCGGCGCGCCTATGAAGAACTTGAGAAGACCGAAAAGACCTATATCGGCACCAGGGTCGAGATTGAGCTGCGGGCGCTGCTGCGCTTGCGCAAGGGGCGGCTGGATACCGAGATCCTGGGCCGGGACGTGGACATCAAGCACACGATGGGCAGCAATTGGATGATCCCGACCGAGGCGCTGGATTGCGCCTGCCTGCTGGTGGCGGCGGATGAGGTGCGGGCGCGCTGCTATCTGGGGCTGGTCATTGCCCGGCGTGAATACCTGACAGCTGGTCAGAACAAGGACGCCAAGCGCAGCATTTCGGCGGAAGGGTTCCGCCATATCCTGTGGCTGCTGAAGGATCAGCCTTACCCCGCCAATTTCTGGCGTATCGCGGACGAGGCGGCGGTGGAGCAGATCTTTGCGGGCGCCACGGGCAATGAACGGATGGCGCAGCTGTTCCGGCTGATCCGAGGGCGCCCGATTCCGCGCGACGTGGTGGAGGCGGTGGCGCAGCAGAAGGACTTCATGCGCCGGATCCGGGCCGATGGCGGCCATGGCACCCGCGATGTTCTGGCCCGCGAGCAGATCGTGCTGCTGGAGGGTCAGAAGGACGCCCAGCTGATCAAGGCGCTGGAGCTGCCGCCCTGCCCGGCCAGTGCTTTTGTTTCCTGCCGGATTGAAAGCAGCTACCATGCCCGCATGGTGGAACAATCCAGGCATCACGTGGAATGGCCGACAGCCTGACACCCGAGCGGCGCAGTGCCAATATGGCAAAGATCCGCGGCAAGCACACCAAGCCGGAGATGCTGGTGCGGCGGATGGTGCACGGGCTTGGCTTTCGCTACCGGCTGCACCGCAAAGACCTGCCCGGCAAGCCTGATCTGGTGTTCGGCCCGCGTCGCAAAGTGATCTTTGTGCATGGCTGTTTCTGGCATCTGCATGAGTGCCGCGACGGGCGCATTCCAGCATCGCGCCGCGACTATTGGGAACCCAAATTGCTGCGCAACACCCAGCGCGACGCGGAGCAGCTGGCCGCCCTGCAGGCCGCGGGCTGGCAGGTGCTGACCGTCTGGGAATGCGAAACCAAGGATCGGGATGCCTTGCGAATCCGGCTCAGGTCATTTCTGGAAAATGAAGAATAACGCTTATCCACAGATACCTGCGCAAACCTTCAAATTTCCTCTTGCGGCCTGTTTGGGAACGCCCTAAACACCGGCTCATCGAATGGCAGCGCGGGCGTAGCTCAGGGGTAGAGCATAACCTTGCCAAGGTTAGGGTCGGGCGTTCGAATCGCCTCGCCCGCTCCATTCGACAGCCGAAAAGGCCGCCCTTCGGGGCGGTCTTTCGCGTTTTGCAGCCCCTCGGCCTGCAGCACTTTCTTTACCGTTCCGTCATTTTCCGCTTGCAGCAACCTCGCGGATTTCCTATTCACCGCCTCACCGAATGGCAGCGCGGGCGTAGCTCAGGGGTAGAGCATAACCTTGCCAAGGTTAGGGTCGGGCGTTCGAATCGCCTCGCCCGCTCCATTTGGAACCGAACAGGCCGTCCCTCGGGGCGGCCTTTCGCTTTTCTGCCATTTGCCGCTTTAATTTGATCAAATTCCTTTGACGCGACTCGTGAAACGCGACAATTCTATCGGCAATAGGCCCCATGGGACGTTCATGGGTGTTTCGCGCAAGGAGTTTGGCCATGGCCCCTGTCATCTATCCCACCACCAATTTCACCGCGACCGAGCAGCTGTGCCTGGAGCGCGGCGAAGGTATTTATGTCTACGACACGGACGGCAACAAATACATCGAAGGGCTGGCGGGCCTGTGGTGCACCTCGCTGGGCTACAGCAACACCGAAGTGGTGGATGCGATCACCGAACAGCTGCACAAGCTGCCGTTTTCGCACACTTTCGGCGGCAAGACCCATGCGCCGATCATGCAGCTGGCCGAGAAACTGCGCGCGATGGTGCCGGTGGAGGATGCCTATATCTTCTTTGGCAACTCAGGCTCGGACGCCAATGATACCCACGTGAAGATGCTGCGCTATTACTTCAACGCCATCGGCAAGCCGGAAAAGCGCAAGATCATCACCCGCGAGCGCGGCTATCACGGGGTAACGGTGGCGGCGGGGTCGCTGACCTCGCTGCCCGCGAACTTGGCACACTTCGATGCACCGCTGGAGGCGCTGTCGATCCTGCGCTCGGATTCGCCGCATTACTACACCGGGCGCCAGGGCAATGAGACGGAGGCGCAGTTTGTTGACCGGATCATCAATAACCTTGAAGAACAGATCCTGGCCGAAGGCCCCGAAACCATCGCCGCGATGATTGTGGAGCCGATCACCGGCGCGTCGGGCGTAATCGTGCCGCCGGAGGGGTATTACGAGAAGCTGCAGGCGCTGCTGCGCAAACACGGCATTCTGGTCTGGGCGGATGAGGTGATCTGCGGGTTCGGGCGCACCGGGGCGGATTTCGGCTGTACTACGATGGGCATCAAGCCGGACCTGATGACATTCGCCAAACAGCTGAGCTCAGCCTATTTCCCGATTTCGGCTTCGGTCATCCCCGGCTGGATGTATGAGGCGATGATTGATCAGACCAACGAGGTGGGCGTGTTCGGCCACGGCTACACCTATTCCGGCCACCCGGCGGCCTGTGCGGCCGCACTGAAAACGCTGGAGATCTATGAGCGCGACAACCTGTTTCAGCACGCAGCGGATGTGGGTGCCTATATGCAGGCGCAGCTGCGCGAAATCTTCACCGATCATCCGCTGGTCGGCGAGGTGCGCGGCAAGGGGCTGATTGCGGCGCTGGAGCTGGTGTCGAACAAGACCACTGGTGCGGGCTTTGACAAAGGCGCCGCGGGGGCTGCGGCGCAGAAGGCCTGCGAAGCAAACGGGCTGATCCTGCGGGCGGTGGCAGGCAATGCTGTGGCGCTCTGCCCGCCTATCATCATCACCAAGGATGAGGTTGACGACATGCTGGCGCGGTTGAAAACTGCCATCGGCACGGCCTATGAACAGCTCAAGGACAACGGGCTGATCGCCGCCTGAGCTAATCAAAAAAACGCCCCGGTTTGCGGGGCGTTTTCTGTTTCAGAACACCTTGTAGGTCATCGTTGTCAGCGAGCGTTCAATCCCGTCGATCTGCAGCAGCTGGTCATTGATGTATTTGCCAACGTCCTCGCCGGTGGGGATGTAGAGCTTCATCAAAAGGTCGAAATTGCCGCTGGTGGAGTAAAGTTCGGAGTGGATTTCCCGCAGGGCGATTTCCTCGGCCACCTTGTAGGTGGTGCCGGGTTTGCAGCGGATCTGGACAAAGACGCAGGTGGACATGGGTGCCCCTTTTGGATGGTCAGGAATTTGCGCCCAAGCTCGCACGGCGGCGGAGGCGGCGCAAGAGACCGGGATTGCTGCAACAGATTGGCCCCCATGCACAATGCCGCACTTGAGCCACGCCCCCTGCCCGCCCTATAAGCGCCCCTGCAGCTTGACGAAGGACAGCCCGCAGATGCGTACCGCCACAGTGACCCGCCAGACCGCGGAAACCGATATCTCGGTCGAAATCAATCTCGACGGCACCGGGATCTATGACAACCGGACCGGGGTCGGATTTTTCGACCACATGCTGGACCAGCTGGCGCGTCATTCGCTGATCGACATGACCATCCGCGCCAAGGGCGATTACCACATCGACGACCACCACACAGTGGAGGACACCGGCATCGCGCTGGGTCAGGCGCTGGTGCAGGCGCTGGGGGATAAAAAGGGCATCCGGCGCTATGGCGAATGCCACTTGCCGATGGATGACGCGCAGGTGCGCTGCGCACTGGACCTGTCGGCGCGCCCGTTCCTGATCTGGAACGTCGAGCTGCCGACCCAGAAAATCGGCGCTTTTGACACCGAACTGGTACGCGAATTTTTCCAAGCGCTCAGCACTCACGGCGGCATCACCCTGCACATCGACCAGCTGCACGGGTTCAACAGCCACCACATTGCCGAGGCGGCGTTCAAGGCTGTCGCCCGCGCGCTGCGGCTGGCGGTGGAGACCGATCCGCGCAAGGCGGATGCGATTCCCTCGACCAAGGGCGCGCTGTGACATGCTGACCGCGATTATTGATTACGAATCCGGCAACCTGCACTCGGCTGAAAAGGCCTTTCAGCGCATGGCGCGGGAGATGGACGCGGGCGAGGTTGTGGTGACCTCCGACGCCGATGCGGTGGCGCGGGCGGACCGGCTGGTGCTGCCCGGCGACGGCGCCTTTCCGGCCTGCGCGGCTGAACTGCGCGGCCACAAGGGTATTTATGACGCCATGGTCGAGGCGGTGGAGCAGAAGGGCCGCCCGTTCCTGGGCATCTGTGTCGGCATGCAGCTGATGGCCACCACCGGGCATGAATACCAGGAAACACCGGGCCTTGGCTGGGTCGGCGGCGATGTGGTGAAGATCACGCCTGCGGATACATCTTTGAAGGTGCCGCATATGGGCTGGAACGATCTGGTGATCGAGACGGACCACCCGGTGTTTGACGGCATCGAAAGCGGCGATCACGTGTATTTTGTGCATTCCTACCACTTCCGCGCCGCCGATCCGGCGGAGCGGCTGGCGCATGTGGATTATGCAGGCGACGTGACCGCGGTTATTGGCCGGGACACGATGCTGGGCATGCAGTTCCACCCTGAAAAAAGCCAGGCGACAGGGTTGCGGATGATCGGCAACTTCCTGGCCTGGAAACCGTAAGGGGACGGCGCTGCGCGCCGTTGCCTCCGGCGGGAGTACTTTAGGAAAGATGAAAGCTGCGGCGTTCAAGCAGCCGCGGTGCGCAGGGAGACCGGCGCAACGCCGTACGCCTTGCGGAAGGCGCGGGTGAAGCCTTCGGGGCTGCTGTAGGCGTAGCGGCGCGCCACCGCCTCGACCCGGTCGCCGCGGATGAGGTCCTGATGCGCCAGGATCAGCCGCCAGCGGCGCAGGTACCCCATCGGGGTTTCCCCCACCTCCGACGCAAACAGTTCCGCAAAACGCGACAGTGACAGGCCTGCTTCCTGCGCCAGATCGGCGTTGGCCCAAAGCCGGCCCGGATGGTCGTGCATTGCGACAATGGCCCTGCTGAGGCGCGGGTCCGAGAGGCCTGCCAGCAGCCCCGGTTCAGTGGCGCCTTTCTGGATCTGGTTGCGCAGGAGGCGCACCATCAGCACCTCCCCCAGCCGGTTGATCACCGATTGCGCGCCGCAATGCCGGCCCTCTGCCTCGTCCCGCATCAGACGCACCAGCCCCTGTGCTTCGGCATTGCTGCTGATGCCGTAGTCCACCACCGATGGCAGGGCCGCCAGGAACGGATTGCTGTTGCCCGACCAATCCACCCGCGCTGCCCACATGATCGCACCGGGGTCCGGATCCGCCAGCGGGCCGCACGGGCGATAGAGGATCCGCACCGGCTGCCCCGCCGCATCTGCCAGCGCAATCAGATTGGCCTCGCCAGGCCCGGCGGCCAGCACGGCGAGCTGAAAGCGGTCCATCAAGGTGGTAAGGCGGTCCAAACTCCGGTGTTCCAGTCAGGTTTTTCGGATTTATGAGACAGTAGCCTGCGCGATACGTTTGATCAACCACCACTCGCACCACTACTCACGAAGGACCAATGCCATGCTGATCCCCCGCCAGAAGACCCCGGAGCTGACCCTGCCGACGCTGGACCACGGCCTGTTCGACCTGTCTGCGGAGACCTCCGAACGCGGCACTGTGATCTGCTTTTACCGCGGCCTGCATTGCCCGATCTGCGCCACTTATTTGAAGGAGTTCGACAAAAAGGCCGCAGCCTTTGCCGAGCGCGGTGTTGATTGCATCGCCATCAGCTCGGACGGCGAAGAACGCACCCGCGCGATGGCCGACAAGATCGAAGCCAAAGACCTGCGATTTGGGTACGGCCTGCCTCTCCCGGCGGCCAAGGACTGGGGGCTCTATATCTCGACCTCGCGCGGCAAGACATCGATCGGAATCGAAGAACCCGCGCTGTTCTCGGAACCCGGCCTGTTCCTGGTGACGCCTGAGCAGACGCTGTATTACGGCGCGGTGCAGACCATGCCGTTTGTGCGCCCCCATTTCGCGGAACTGGTGGCGGCGCTGGATTTTGCCATTCCCAACAACTACCCGGCGCGCGGCGAATACACCGGTGATGTGTAGCACCGGCGCCAGCCCTTAAAATCGGCTGCGTCCGGTAATGGACAAGGGGTCCGCTTCCATGCATACGGGGCGGACCTTTTTCGCGTTTCAGGTCCCCCATTGCACATCCGTTTCGAGAAATACGACCATACTGAAGGCAAGCACCGCTATTGCCAGCTGAGCCTGACGCCAACCCTGTTCGGCGACTGGTGTGTTGAGCGTGTGTCGGGACCGCTGAATGCGCCGGGCGGCGTTCAGAAGCGGACGTATTTCGCCGCCCAAGCAGAGGCGCTGGCGATTTTTGAACGCTTCCGGGACCGGCAGATGAAACGCGGCTATGCGCCGATCCCGGTGCAGCTGGGGCTGCTGTAGGGTCACGCCCTCTCAGGCTTATTTGATCCGGGTCCAGGTCTGTTTTGAACAGATCAGCCCGCCCGCCACACATCCGCGCAGGGCAAGAGAGCGACCCGTAACATCCATCTTGCCGATGTAGATTTTATCATTGGAGGGCCGCCAGACCTTGCCCTCGTAAGAGCCATCGCCGTTCGGCACCATGCCGATCACCAGCGTCTTGCCGATATTCGGGGACTTGTATTCGCCCTCACTGTTGAAGGTGCGGGCAATCTTGCCGCAGACGGCAGCGCCGCATTTTTCCATCTGGATATGCGCATAAGAGCCGTCATCCGCTTGCGTCTTCCAGACGCCCAGTACCGGGTCCGCCGCTGCCGCGCCCGTAAGCCCTATTGCAACGGCCAGACCTGCCAGTAGATGTTTCATTCCATGTCCTCCCTGTTTTTCAGGCAGCCTGTCCCTGATGCGCCCGCTGAGGCAAGGTTGACTTCGGGTCGCGTTGCAATTCGGCCCCGCCTTGTGCAAAAGACCGCCAGCTTGATTTCACGAAGGACCGCCCCGATGATCCTCTACCCCGCGATTGACCTCAAAGACGGCCAGGCCGTGCGCCTGCTGCATGGCGAGATGGACAAGACCACCGTGTTCAACGACAACCCCGCCGCCCAGGCGCTGGAGTTTGTCGAGGCGGGCTGCGAGTGGCTGCATCTGGTGGACCTCAATGGCGCCTTTGCCGGTGAGCCGGTGAATGCCGCGCCGGTCGAGGAGATCCTGAAGCAGACCAAAGTGCCGGCACAGCTGGGCGGCGGCATCCGCGACATGGCAACCATCGCGCGCTGGATCGACAAGGGCCTGGCACGGGTCATTCTGGGCACCGTGGCGGTAGAAAACCCGGACCTGGTGCGCGAGGCGGCGCGGGAATTCCCCGGTAAAGTCGCCGTCGGCATCGACGCCCGCAATGGCCGCGTTGCAACCAAAGGCTGGGCCGAAGAAACCGACGTGATGGTCACCGACCTCGCCAAATCGTTTGAGGACGCGGGCGTAGCCGCGATCATCTACACCGACATCCTGCGCGACGGCGCAATGAAGGGACCGAATGTGGAGGCGACTGCGGATCTGGCCAATGCGGTCAGCATCCCGGTGATTGCCTCGGGCGGCGTGTCCTCGCTGGACGATCTCAGGGCGCTGAAATCCTGCGGTGCGCCGCTGAACGGTGCCATTTCGGGCCGCGCACTGTATGATGGGGCGATTGATCTGAAAGAGGCGCTGGCGGTTCTGAAAGCCTGAGGCGTCTACAGAACCGGGAGGCCAAATGCGCCTGATCCGCCGAATTCTTGCCATTCTGGCCCTGGGGCCCATTGCCCTGTGGCTGCTGTGCATTGCCTTGGTAATACTGCTGGGGTTCGGCTTTGGCTGCGAAATCAACGAAGGTTTTGCCAACCCTTGCGTTGTGCTGGGCCGGGACCTGAGCGAGACTGCCTATTCCATGGGCATCCTTGCCGCCTGGGGGCCGCTTATCTTCGGCCCGGTCTCAATGGGGGCCGGGCTTCTTTGGGCGATTGCCGTTGCGATTGACCGCCACCGGTCCCGCCCGCGCCAATAAGGCACGGGAGGGCCGGTCCGGCTCCTTGGCTTACTGCGCGGCGGCAGCCGTCAGCTTGCCCAGGGCGCCCTGCATCTTGGCGATAAAGTCGGCATCTGCAGGGATATCGAGGGTAGAGAGCATCTCTGCCGGATCCTCATAGGTCAGCCAGACCTGACCTTCCGCATCTTCATAGGCCAGCACCTTCAGCGGCAGATAGAGCCCCGCGCGCGGGTCCGCCTGCATTGCCGGGGTGCCCAGCTTGGGGTTGCCGAAAATCAACAGCTGCGAGGCCCCCAGCTCCAGCTCTGCCTTCTGCGCACCTGCAGCATGGTCGACGCGGGCAAAGACGGTGGCGCCTGCGCCCTCAACCGCTGCCTGCAGCGCATCCATGGTCTCAGCCACGAGTTTCTGGCTGGGTAACTTCATCAGTTCGGCGGCGGCGGGCAATGCGGACATAAGGGCGATGGCTCCGGCAAGAATAGGGGGTTTTGTCATAACAACTGCTCCGAAAATGTACTGTGATAGGATGAAAACAAGGCAACAGACCCCGGCTGGCAATTCACGTCTTCGGCATCGGCAGTTCTTTGCTGCCAGCCTGCGGCCGCACAAGCCGCAACGTGTGATTGCAGCACCAGTCAATTTGAAGCACTAATTCAAAAGCTGCTGCACCTGCGCTTACGTTCCGCAAGTTTTAGGCAACTATGCCTATTCCCTGATGATCTGGGGTTTTGTTTACATCGCCACCATTCTTCTACCCGCGTTGGTGCTCTTTGGGGTAACAGAAGCGGCCTACCGGATACGCCTTAAGAACGCACCCACCAGCTGAAACATACGCCCTCCCGGACCAAAACGCGCATCCACCGCCATATCTGTTGCGATTCCAGCGTCCATTGCGTACCCACGAGCCAAGCAGTCCGAAAGGCCCGATCCATGCTGAAGACCCGTATCATTCCCTGTCTCGACGTCGCCGACGGGCGCGTGGTCAAGGGTGTCAACTTTGTCGGCCTGCGCGATGCGGGCGACCCGGTGGAATCGGCCAAGGCCTATGATGCGGCCGGCGCGGATGAGATCTGCTTTCTCGACATTCACGCCACCCATGAAAACCGCGGCACCATGTTCGATGTGGTGCGCCGCACCGCCGAGCAGTGCTTTGTGCCGCTGACCGTGGGCGGCGGGGTGCGGACCAAGGACGATGTGCGTGCGCTGCTGCTGGCCGGGGCTGACAAGGTCTCGTTCAACTCGGCTGCCGTGGCCAACCCGGATGTGATTGCCGAGGCCGCAGATCAGTTCGGCAGCCAGTGCATCGTCTGCGCCATCGACGCCAAGACGGTGGAATCGGGCCGCTGGGAGATTTTCACCCATGGCGGGCGCAAGGAAACCGGCATCGACGCGGTGGAATTCGCGCGCACGGTGGTGGCAAAGGGCGCCGGGGAAATCCTGCTGACTTCGATGGACCGCGATGGCACCAAATCCGGTTTTAACCTGCCGCTGACGCGGGCGATTTCCGATGCGGTGGACGTGCCGGTGATCGCATCGGGCGGCGTCGGCAACCTGGATCACCTGGTGGAAGGTGTGACCAAGGGCGGCGCAAGCGCGGTGCTGGCGGCCTCGATTTTTCACTTCGGGGAATACAGCATCCAGGAAGCCAAGAACCACATGGCCGCCGCCGGCATCCCGATGCGGCTGAACTGAAGGGGCACGTGATGAGCCTGCTGCACGATCTTGAAGCCACCATCCTGTCCCGCAAGGGATCTGACCCTGACAGCAGCTGGACCGCCAGGCTGCTGGCAAAGGGGCCGGAGAAATGCGCCGAGAAATTCGGCGAGGAAGCCATCGAGGCGATCATCGAAGCGGTGAAGGGCGACAGCGGCAAGCTGGCCTCGGAAGGCGCCGATGTGCTCTATCATTTCCTGGTGATGCTGGCGGCCCGCGACGTGGCACTGGACGATGTGCTGCAGGTGCTGGCCGAACGCCAGGGCCTCAGCGGCATTGCCGAGAAGGCCGCACGCCCCAAAGGCTGATCCCAGGGCCGCTTCTGCAGCGGCGGGTCAAGGGAGGCGCAGCCTCCGCGCGCCAGCGCGGCTTGCCCTTGACGCGCACTCTTATACACCCTCAGCAAGGCCCTGACGGGCAAACTTGCCCTTCCGGGCCTCTCAGCAAAATCTTCTTCTTGCGCCGCGCAGCGGCGCTACGCCCAACCGTGGAGGCTGTCCAAAGGACGGCCGGAACGGGCGGGAGCACCTCCGCCCCGCCGCCGCCTCAAAGCTTCGAGGATATGATCCCGGTGGCGAAACCGCCAAAACGCAACTCTCCGAACAGGCGCTGGTATTCGATCTTGGGACAGCGGTTCTGGATCACCGTGACACCGCGTGCTTCAGCCTTTGCGGCGGCTTCGGCATGTTCCACACCAATCTGCATCCAAATTGTCGGCAGCTCAGGAAATGCCTCCAGCGCCTCGTCCGCAATGGGCGGCACCGCCTCTGAGCGGCGGAAGATATCGACCATGTCCACCGGGACGTCTATTTCAGAAAGACTGGCCCGCACCGTTTCGCCAAACAGCATCTTGCCTGCATGGCCGGGGTTCACCGGAATCACCCGGTAACCCTTGAGCCCCAGATAGCGCGCCACGTAATAGCTGGGGCGCACCGGGTTCATCGACACGCCGGCCACCGCCACCACTTTGGTCCGTTGCAGGATCGTTTTCAGATGCTCATCGCTGTATTCTGTCATGGCCCGCACCCTAGCTGCGGCGCCCGCTTTGGCAAAGGTGGATTCGCTGCAGGGCAAACAAAAAAGCGCCCGGACGAACCGGGCGCTAGGTATGGAACGAGGGACAGTGAAAAAGATCTGCGGTGGTTCCACTCCGCAGTCCCTATTGAATATGGGCCACAGTCTGGAAAATAAAAGAGCACCTCTCGCAATCGTGAGGTGACAGGCTATTTCCTTAGAACCGCAGGCCAATGCGCGCGGCCGTCCGCAATCATCTGCACGGTGTCCGCCTGCCACAGATGGTGGACACCGCGGTTGTTCAGAAGAAACAGCTCTCCGTCCACGATGGCCCAGATTCGCGGGTTTCCATCATGAAGCCGCCCCTGCGACATCGCATAGGCGCAGTAGCCGCCAAAGGCCGGCGCATAGGCCCGCGGGTTGGCCTCGAACTGCGCCTGATTGCGGGCTGATGCAAACCGCCAGACAACGCCTTTCCACATCACCGCATGGCCGCGCCGTCCGGGTTCTGCCGTGCCATGTTCGAAAAACGCAACCGCATCATACCCGCCGATAGCAACGCCCGCACGGGAAGAGAAAACAGCAGCATCAGCCCGCGCCATATCCGGCAGGGACACAAACATCACCGCAACGGCCATCAGGACCAGACGCAAGGCCACATTGCACTCCATTCACTTCTTGCAACAGACTTCCGACTCTGCCGCACCGCCGTGCTCTTGCAAAGACGGCATACGCAGATGTGATCAGCCCGTGACGGCCGGCGCCGCGGCCCTACCGGGCGATGGAGGCGTAAAGCGCGATGGCCGCTGCATTGGAGACATTGAGCGAGCCAAAACCGCCCGCGGCGTCAATCTTAACCAGCCCGTCAACAGTTTCCTTGGTCTTCTGGCGCAGGCCCGGGCCTTCGGCGCCCAGAACCAGTGCTACCGGCAGGTGCTTTTTGCCGTCCAGTGCGGTCTCAATGGTGTCCTCCGCCTCGCCGTCCAGGCCCAGTACGACAAAGCCCATGTTCTGCAGTTCAGCGATGGTATCAGCAAGGTTGCGCATCCGCAGATAGGGCTGGCGTTCCAGCGCGCCGCTGGCGGTCTTGGCCAGCGCCCCGGTTTCAGGTGCCGAATGGTGGCGTGTGCCAATGACGGCGCTGGCGCCCAGCACCTCGGCCGAGCGCAGGATGGCGCCGACGTTGTGCGGATCCGTCACCCGGTCCAGCAGCAGCACCCGCGGCGCCTCGCGGCCGATGCAATTGTCGGCCAGCCCGCCCCAGTTCAAGGGCTTCACTTCCAGTGCCGCGCCCTGATGCACCGACTGTGCGTCAATCGGAGGGTTGAACTTGCGCGGGTCGATCACCTCGGCCTCGACGCCCGAGGCTGCGATGGCGTCCGCCAGTTTCACTTCGGCGTTCATGGTCACCATCAGGCGCAGTTTCTCGCGCTGGGGATTCATCAGCGCATCGCGCACCGCATGCAGCCCGAACAGCCAAACGGTTTCTGCCGAGGCGGCCTTTTTGGACTGTTCTTTTGCGACGACCCATTTGGGCTTCTTGGTCATTTTACTCTCCGGCAGAAAGAATTTTCAAGGCGTGCTGAAAACTTGCGTTTTTCCGGTTGACGCCCCTTTGGCCTGCTTGTAATCACGCCTCCACATCAGGTGCAACATGCAACTGACAGTGGGCGACAGGCCGCAAGGTGTGGCAGGGGACTGTAACTCCCTCGCGGAGACGCACGCCTGGTTCGATTCCAGGGTCGCCCACCATCTTCTCTTCTATTCAGACCGGACGATGGTGGCCCAGCTGCAGACCGGATGGGCTGCGCGCCGCCCCTGTGCTGTCCGGCGCAGCAAAAAACCCGCGTGAAGTTCGCGGGCTTTCCGTTTGATTTGAAATGGGAATGCGCCAGTCAGGCGGTTTCAGAAACGGCCTGTTCCGCCCAGGCAACCAGCGCGTCCAGATCCGGTCCCGCCTCCACGGCCATACCGTCGGCAAAGGTCTGGAACGGCTCCACATTCATCTGGTTTACGCCGGAAATCACCGGAATGCCCAATGCCAGCGCCTCGCCGATTATGGGCCGCATGCCGCGCCCGTCGGCCTCGTGCTTGCCGAATTTATTGACGATCATCAGCTGCGGTGCCGGGTCCGTTTGCAGCGTGGCAGAGACCTGCCCGACCGCTTGTTCCAGCGCTTCCGGGTTCAGGCGGCAGCCGCGGGCGCCCGCGCCCAGGGATTGCGAAATCCGGATGGTTTCGCCTGAAGGCAGCACCCGCACATCCATGTCGCACAGTTCCTTGTCGTAGCATTCGACATTGGTCTGCACGATGCCGGCCAGGCGGATGCCCTTGGCCTGCAGCCGTTCGGCAAGCTCGCTCAGCAAACGGTCAGTGGCACCGCGTTCTTGAGTCATCACATAGGCCAGGTGCATCGGTCATTCTCTCCAGTCTCGTCTCAGTTAATAGGTGGTCATGCAGCGGGCTGGGTCAACCCCTACCACGGCAACGGGCTGTAGCCGATGACCGGGGTGTGCAGGATCAGCAGGGCCAGAAACACCGCGCCCGCCAGCCCGGCCTCAGCCGCAGAGGGGCGCAGGCGGGCCAAGCTCAGCCGCGCGGTATTGCGGTTGAGGCGGGTCCATTCGCCCTGCCCCATCCGCCGCTGTGTGCGCCGGTCGATCAATGCCATGCCGGTCCAGGCAAAGCCGCCAAACAGGCCAAACAGGATCACATGTGCCAAATCGCCATTGGCCAGCAGATGCGCCCCGGCCCAGAGCGCCATGGCCGCAAGCAAAGGGTGGCGGCTGACACCCAGGATGCCGGGATCAGCCGGATCAAAGGCCCGCAGCCCCAGGCCGCCAAAGCTGAACGGGTTCTGCCGCATCATGCCCGCCACCGCCAGCAGGCAGGCCAGCGGCATCAGCAGAAGCGGCGCCCAGCGGAAGATGTCCCAATAGGGCAGCACGCCGACATAAGGCGCCCGTGCCGCCGCCACGACCAGCCAGGCCAGAATTACCAATGACAGCAGGCTGTAGGCGATGATGTAGCCGCGCTGGCCCAGGCGGCCCACCAGCCAGGGCCGCACCGGCGGACGCACCGGGATGGCGTGGCTGGCCAGAAACAGCATCAGCGCGGCGGTGAATTCTAGCCAGCCCATCGGGGTCTCTCCTGCCTTAGATCAGTCTGTCATGCAGCTATAGGCGGGCGGGCAGTGCAGAACGTTGCCCCAGATCAAAAAAGGCGCCGCTGGGGCGCCCTTCTCACTTTGCGGCAGCCAGACCTACAGCCCCAGCGCCTTGCGCCTCTCCTCGGCAAAGCCCTGCACCATGCGGTCGGCGATCAAGGCGAGGATCGCCATCGCCGCCCCGGCCGAGATGCCAAGCCCCACATCCGCCTGCCCAAGCGCCAGATAGATCGACTGGCCCAGGCCGGTGGTGCCGATCAGCGCCGCAATCACCAGCATTGCAAAGGCATAGAGGATGGTCTGGTTCAGACCCAGCAGGATCGACGGCGCCGCATAAGGCGCCCGGATATCCTTGAGCATCTGCCATGTGGTGGCACCTGAGGCTGTTGCGGCTTCTATCATCTCCTCTGGTGTCGAGACCAGCCCGTGCCGGGTGTAGCGGATCATCGGCACGATGGCATAGGCAATAATCGCCAGGAAGGCCGAGAACTCGCCGATCTGAAACACCATCAGCACCGGGATCAGGAAGACAAACAACGGAATCGTCTGCAGCATGTCGCAGATGGGCCGCACCAGCCGCCAGAGACCGGGCGACACCGCTGAGGCAAGCCCGATCGCGCCGCCCATTACCGCGCAGGCAAAGACAGCCGCACCCGACAAATACAGCGACAGCAACGCCCGTTCCCACAGGCCGGAGACCAGAATGGTGCCCAGCAGTAAAACCGTCATGATGGCCAGACCGCGCCCGCCGGCAACCCAGGCCAGCGCGCCTGCACCGATCAGCACAAAGGGCCAGGGCAGCTGCGAAATACCCGTCTCCAGCATGCCGGCGGCAATCAGCAGCATCACGCCCAGCGCCAGCTGGCCGCGCAATGCAAAGACCAGACCGGCAGCTGCACCCGCCGCAAACACCCCCAGGCTCATCGCCGGGGTCCAGGAGAAACCCCAGGTGAAGGGCAGCACCGCCTGGTCCAGCCCGATCCGCAACGGCAGCAGCACATAAAACAGCACGTTGTTTTTGAACGCTGTCAGCGCATCGGCATTGGCAGTGGTAAAGGCCGACAGCCCCCTGTCGACGCTGTCCGCGACCGGGTTGAACAGCGCATAGGCGCCGGGTTGCTGAATGTAGCCCCAAAACACGGCGCTGGCTGCGGCGCCCACGGCCAGAATGCCCCAGGCAATGCGCGGATCATGCTTCTCCCGCCGCTCTTCGGTCAGGGTGCCGCTCATCCGGTCGATTAGGATAGCAAAGACCACAATCACCGAGCCGGCCAGCAGGCTTTGACCGAACTGCGCCTTGCGCATGGTCAAAAGGACCTCCCAGCCGATGTCGTCAAAGCCGCCGATTACTGCTGCGATGATCACCATCGACAGCGCCGCCATCAGGCATTGATTGACGCCCACCATGATCTGCTGCCCGGCCGAGGGGATCTCGCATTGAAACAGCTGCTGCAGCCGGGTGCCGCCGGCCATGATAGCGGCTTCCTTGATCTCCGGCTCGACCCGCTCCAGTCCCAAAAGCACATTGCGCGCCATTGGCGGCGCGGCATAGATGGCCGAGGCGATGAGGCCCACAACCGGGCCAAAGCCGAACAGCACCAGCAAGGGCGTAAGATAGGCAAAGGTCGGCACCGTCTGCATGATGTCCAGCAGCGCCTGCACCGGTTTGCGGACGCGCGGGTATTCATTGGCCAGGATGCCGATGCCGCCGCCGATGATCAGCGCCAGCGGTACTGAAACAGCAACCAGCGCCAGCGTGTTCATGCTTTCGGGCCAGTACCCCGACGCCAGCACAAACCCGAGCCCCACAAGGGCCATCAGCGCCATCCGCACCCCGCCCAGGATCCAGGCCAGCGCCGTGGTAGCGCAGATGACCAGCGGCCAGGGCGTGTTGCTCAGCACATAATTCGCCGCTTCCATCGGGTAGAACATCAGCGCCGAAAATCCACGCGCAGTGGGTTTGATCAGCGCCAGCAGCCACTCCATCACCGCGCCGGCCCAATCGGTTGCGGGCAGCATCCAGGCGGCAGGGAATTTGACCAGCCACGGCAGGCTGCTTTCCAGCAGAAGGCACAGGGCGCCCGCCGCCGCCGCGATCAGCGCCGCCACGGATCCTTTTGTCAGAACCGCCATTACCCCTGCTCCACCTGCAGCGCCGCCGCCAGATTTGCCGGGTTCACTACCCCAACCACGTTGCCTTCGGGAGAGCGCACCGGCACCGGCTCGTACAGTTCCATGCAGCGCGCCAGGGCCGCGTCCAGCGTCATGTCCTGGCGCAGGCCGGGATCATCGGCGCCATAGGCCAGCCCCGCGCCGGTCTCCATCACCGAGGCCACACGGGCGTGCCGGCCCTTGGCCACATCCTTGGAGAACTCGCGCACGTAATCATCCGCCGGGCGCAGCACGATATCGGCGGGGGTGCCGATCTGCACAATCCTGCCGTCCCGCATAATGGCGATACGGTCGGCCAGTTTCAGCGCCTCGTTGATGTCATGGGTGATAAAGACGATGGTGGTTTTCAGCTTGCCCTGGATCTCAAGGAATTCATCCTGCAGCTGACGCCGGATCAGCGGGTCCAGTGCCGAGAACGGCTCATCCAGGAACCAGACCGAGCAATCCGCCACCAATGAGCGGGCAATGCCGACACGCTGGCGCTGGCCGCCGGACAGTTCGCGCGGATAATGGTTTTCACGTCCGCGCAGGCCGACCAGATTGATCACCTCTTCCGCCTTGGCCTGACGTTGCTTTTTCTTCACCCCCTGCACCCGCAAGGGATAGGCGACGTTTTCGGCCACCGTCATATGCGGGAACAGGCCGAAATGCTGGAACACCATGCCCAGCTTCTTGCGGCGCAGTTCGATCAGCCGTTTGGGGCTGGCCTCAACGATATTTTCGCCGTCGATGCGGATTTCGCCGCCGGTTGCGTGCAGCAGATGCGAAATGCAGCGGATCAGGGTTGATTTGCCGGACCCCGACAGCCCCATGATCACAAACAGCTCGCCCTCCTGGACTTGGAAGGACACATTCTGAACCGCCGGGATCAACCCCTTGCGGCGCAGCTCTCCGGCGGCGTCATGCGGCGAGTGATGGTTTGCCAGCACCTCTTTCAAGGCGCTGCCTGCGTCGTTGCCAAACACCTGCCAGACATTCTGGCAGGTAATGGCCGGCGTGTTCGTGCCAGTTTCAGAGCCACTCACTGGGCGCGGCTCACTTGATGGCGGCGTCGACAACCGGGCGCCATTTGCCCTCGTTTTCGGCCATCCATTCGGCGACAACTTCCTCGACCTTGCCGCCGTCCACATCGACCGCGCCCATCATTGGCTGCTGGTCTTCCACTGCCAGAGTGTAGTTCGACAGGATCTCATAGGCAGCGGGCCAGGTTTCCTCAGTGCCGGACCAGGCTGCCTTGAAGATGCGCGAGGGCGAGAAGTCGCAGTCATTCACCGCATTCGGGTTCGGACCCCAGGCCGGATCCGAGAAACAGGCCTCCTCACCCGCCGGGAGATCGACGAATTGCACATCATAAGCCGACATCGCCCAATGCGGCTGCCAAAAGGTGACCAGCAGCGGTGTCTTGCGCTCGGTCGCGGCGCGCAGTTCGACAATCAATGCGGCCTCGGAACCCGCAGGCACCGCCTTGAACGGCAGGTCCAGCCCGGTCATACGGTCGGCGCCCGGCGTGCCCCAGTCGGCGGGGTAATCCACCAGGCGGCCATTGGGCAGTGTTTCCGCGGTGGCGAACTGCATCGCGCAGTCCTTCAGCGCCTCCCAGGCCGGCAGGCCGGGACACAGCTCGGCCACATGGGCCGGATAGGCGATGCCTTCGCGCGCGTTCAGCTCCAGATCGCCGAGTTCAACAACAGTGCCCTCGTCGATCTTCTTGGCGTATTCATCCGAGACGTTCGAGGACCAGATTTCCAGCGTCGCGTGGATGTCGCCGTCAGCAATCGCCTGGAACTGGTTCATCATCCCGGCCGAGACAAATTCCACCTCATAGCCCGCGGCCTTCAGCATCCCGGCGGCAATATGGGTGGTCACATGCTGGCCGGTCCATTCGTTCACAGCCAGCTTGATCGGTTTGCTGGTATCACCAAGTTCCGCCGCCGAAGCAAAGCCCGCGGCAACCGTCATTGATGCGGCGCTCAGCGCCAGCGCATATCCTTTGAAGTTCATTATTCTACTCCCTGTCAGTGTACTTGCGCCGCCGATTGTCCGGCTTGGCGCGTCCTTTTTGGAACCCGGCGGTTCATGGCGTCTGCCTGGCCTTGCGGCTGGTCTTGTTCTTGTCAGCAAGCACCCATGGTCCAAGTGTGGCCGGGGATAATGCAAGTATTGGAACATATTACGACTGTTTGTCGAGCGATTGCGGCATAAACTGTGAAAAATTTTGATTGATGGTTCAAGTTTCTGTCCAATCGGACAAGTTCCGGAATCACCCTGCCCCGCGCGGCAAACGCCCGCACCCGGCATAGCGCGGCCGGGACCCCGGCTTCAAGACCTGCCCCTCACGCAAAGACAGCGCCCCCGCCTGGGGCGGGAGCGCCGAAATCGAAACCCGGACCTTGCGGGTCAGGACCGGCCTTTGCCAGTGGCTTCCTCGATAACGGGCATCCATTTGGCCCGGTTCACCGCAAGCCAGCCGCGGGCGGCCCCCTGCACGGTTTCGCCGCGGACATCCACCAGGCCGATCAGCGGCTGCTGGTCCCAGATGCTCAGCTGATAGTTCTTCAGGATCTCATGGGCGGCCGGCCAGCGGTCTTTCAGGCCCTTCCAGGCCGCCTTGGCAACCCCCCCGCGCTGAAAATCGCAATCTCCGGTCTCTTTCGGGTTTGGCCCCCAGGCCGGGTCCGTATGGCATACCGGGTCGTACTTCGGCAGGCGCACGAATTGCAGCGCATAGGTCGACATGGCCCAATGCGGTTGCCAGAAAGTGGCGATAACCGGACGTTTTTCCCTATAGGCATTCTGGAATTCTTCGATCATCGCGGCCTCGGATTCGGCTGCGACCACATCGAACGGCAGCCCAAGCGCCCGGATCCGGTCACCACCGGGAGACCCCCAGGATTCAGGGTAGGCCAAGTAACGGCCTTTCTTGCCCTTGCCGTCGGCAGAAAAGATCGCCGCGCAGTCCCGAAGCGCTTCCCAATCCGGCAGCCCGGGGCA
Organism: Leisingera sp. NJS204; assembly: GCF_004123675.1. Lineage (NCBI taxonomy): Bacteria > Pseudomonadati > Pseudomonadota > Alphaproteobacteria > Rhodobacterales > Roseobacteraceae > Leisingera > Leisingera sp. NJS204. The sequence goes on from NZ_CP035417.1 coordinate 2,730,139, forward strand.
CATCTGAGCGACATAAGGCGGCACAACGACGCCGTTACGCGCATCAAGCCCAAGGTCTCCCAGATCGACCATATCCCCGCCTTCCAGCGCCTCAACATAGCCTTCAGGCGAACTGGATGTCCAAACCTCCATGATGGCGTGCAGCTCACCGGATTCAATCTGCGGGAAAACCCCGCCGAGGCTGGCCTCGACATATTCAACCGTATACCCCGCCTCCTCCAGCATGCCGCCGGCGATGTAAGTAGAAAGATGCTGGCCGGTCCAATTGTTGAGTGCCAGCCGGATCGGCGTTCCGGTATCTCCCATATCGGCTGCTTCAGCGGTTCCCGATACCGCCAGCGCCGCCAGTGCAGCGGCAAAGGCTTTGATTTTCATCGGCGTAACTCCCGTACTGCCAGTCGTCCCACATGCTGCGCTCTGACGCAGCCCTTTTCCCGGGATAACAGGCGGGAGTTGACAAAGATTAATACGCGGCCGGATGCGGCAGTACTTTGGCTGGGAAAAAATCTAAAACTTGCCTCAAGTGCGGACTGCGCACGCCAGCCGCTATGACCGGTCAGCCGGTCTTGCGCGCCACTAGCAGGACCGGATCATAGGTCAGCGGCAGTTTGCCGCCAACGCCGAAACGCTGCCGGTAAGCACTTTCAAAGTCCTGCAGCCGCCTGCGGCTCCAGCTTTGCTGGGCGTGGCCGTTGACACCGGTCCGGCGCAGGTGTTTCAGCAGTTCCAGCGCGGTATCGAATTCCAGCACGGCAGGGCGTTGCTCAATGGCCAGAATCTCCAGGTCTTGCGGCAGCACGGACGGCCACTCCCCGGCATCCAGGTAGCTGGGCGCCGCGGCGGATGACCCCAGCGCCGCCAGTTCGCGGAACTGGCCCCGGCCAAAGCCGGACAGCGCCAGCCAGCCGCCGGGCTTCAGCCGCGCCGCCAGCCGGGCGGTCAAGGCCGGCAGATCCGGGATCCACTGCACGGTCGAGGCTGAGGCAATCAGGTCCAGCTGCTGCGGCAGCGGCAGGGTCTCAACCGGGCCGCCCTCAAACCGGGACTGCGCCGGGGCTGCGCTGCCCAGTGCCTGCAGCACCTGCGCCGCCTCCGGCACCAGGTCATTCAGCAACAGGCTGCCAGCCGTGAACCGCTGCAGCAGGTGCCGGGTCAGATGACCGGTGCCGCAGCCGAACTCCAATACCGCCCCGAACCGGCGGGGTGCGCCCTGTGCTTGCAGCAGACCTGCAAGCTGCGCCGCAATATCCGCCTGCACAGAGGCGGTGCCGTGATAGCTGTTCAGCCCGCGGCGGAAGCTTTGGCGCACGCGGGTCTGATCCAGCTGAGGCGGCAGCGTGTCTTTCACTGGAACAGCTCCTCCCACTGCGAGAAGCGGCCAAAGGGGGCGTGCGGCGCGTCGATCTGTGTCACGTTCTGCCCCGCCCAGGCGCGTGCCAGATTGGCGGGCGGAAAGATCTTGTCGCCGGAGCTGATCCAGACCTTGTCAAAGCGAATCTGCGGCGCGTCGCCGCGCTGCTCTACAGCCAGCAGCTCAGCCCGCCGCGCAGGCACATCCAGCGGTTCTGCCTCTTGCGGGGCACCGAATACACGGGTCAGAAAGTCCTGGTAGCTTTCCAGGCTCAGCGTTTCCATTGTTCTGCGGAAGACCGCAGGCGGAATACCGGCGCCGCGGTTCACCGGCTGCAGGCTGCCGTTCACCGCCGCCTTGCGCTGGAACACCACATCCGCCCGTCCCTGCTGCCAGTGGGCATAAGAAGCCACACCAAAGGACCAGGCCAAGACGCTGACCCGGCTGTAACCGGACAGATCCGGCAGCTCTGCGTTCAGATCGGTATAATCGCCGGCAAACAGAATGTCCTGCGGACCGTCCAGATGCCAGAACACCTCCGGCCCCACAGCCCAGCCGCCGAAGACCACGATGGCCTCGGCTGCATTGTTCTGTTTGATCCAGCGGAACTCCATTGCTTACAGCTCCCGCGCCAGCCGCAGCATGCCTGCGGTGATCCGGCTCAGCTGATCCGGAGACGTGATGAACGGCGGCATGGTATAGATGTTTTTGCCAAAGGGACGCAGGAACACGCCCATATCATGCGCACGGGCGTGGGCCTCATCCGCGGACACCGCGTGTTTCATCTCGATGACGCCAATGGCGCCCAGAACCCGCACATCCGCCACATTGGGCAGATCGCGCGCCGGTGCCAGTTCAGACTGCATCTGCTCTGCAATCCCCGAGACCGCGCCACGCCAGTCCTGCCCGGTCAGCAGATCCAGCGAGGCCTTGGCCGCCGCACAGGCCAGCGGATTGGCCATATAGGTCGGCCCATGCATGAAAATACCTGGGTTGCCGCCGCCCACACCCTCGGCGACGCGGTCGTTCGTCATGGTGCAGGCAAAGGAGATATGGCCGCCGGTCAGCCCCTTGCCGAGACAGATGATATCCGGCTGAGCGGTGCAGAAATCGGTCGCAAACAGTTCGCCGGTACGGCCAAAGCCGGTGGCAATCTCGTCGAAAATCAGCAGGATGCCCAGTTCATCACACAAGGCACGGGCCTGGTTCAGGTATTCCGGGTGATAGAAATACATACCGCCAGTGCCCTGCACCACGGGTTCCAGGATGAAGGCGGCGATCTTGTCCTGCCCGGCCTCCAGCACGCTGCGCAGCTCGCCCAGGCCGTTCTGCGCCGGGTCGTCGATCCAGTCCTCATGGATGCGGATGGGCGGACGGGAGACGAAATGCTGCACGCTTAGCGCGCCCTGGAACAGGTGGTGCATGCCGGTGTCCGGGTCGCAGACGCTCATCGCCTTCCAGGTGTCGCCGTGATAGCCGGAGCGGATGGTGGCAAACTCCTTACGCGCCGGCTGGCCGATGGCGTGCTGGTATTGCACCGCCATTTTCATCGCCACCTCAACCGATACCGAACCGCTGTCGCAGTAGAAGATCCGCGTCAGGCTGTCGGGGGTGATCTCCAGCAGCTTGCGGCCCAGGTCGATGGCCGGGTCGTGCGTCAGCCCGCCGAACATCACATGCGGCAGGGTGTCGAGCTGGGCGTGGATAGCCGATGTGATCGCCGGGTGCCTGTGGCCATGCATCATGCACCACCAGGACGACATCGCGTCGATCAGCCGGGTGCCATCGTCGAGCGTGATGTGGACGCCCTCGCTTTCCTTAACCACAAAGGTCGGGCCGGGTTTGGCCACATTGGTGTAGGGGTGCCAGAGGTGCTGCTGGTCGAATTCCAGCTGGGTGAGGCCGGATGCGCTCATGCCAAAGCCTCCGTGATCAGGTCTACCCGGATACTGGCCTGAAAGGCCACGGCCAAAGCGTCAGAGGTCAGCTCGCCCAGTACCGGCAGACGGCCCAGATGCGCCACCTGACCGAACTGGCAGATGGTTTCTTCCACCGCAGGCTCCGCATCGCCGATAAAGGCCACGCCCACCACCGAGCAGCCCGCATCGCGCAGCGCCTTCAGCGACAACAGCGTGTGGTTGATCGTGCCCAGCTGGGTCCGCGCACAGAGGATCACCGGCGCGCGCCAGCGGGCAAACAGGTCGAGATACAGAACCTCACGGTTCAGCGGCACCATCAGACCGCCGGCGCCTTCGGCGACCAGCACGCCATCGGCCTCAGGCAGGGGCAACGCGTCCGGGTCGATCTCCACGCCTTCGGCCTCTGCCGACAGATGCGGCGAGGCTGGCAGTTGCAGAAGATACCCTTCAGGCAGCGCCGGGCGGCCTGACAAGCGCGCAACAATCTGGCTGTCGGTCTCCTCCTCCAGCCCCGATTGCACCGGCTTCCAATAGGTCGCACCCAGCGCCTGCACCAAGCCGGCCGAGAAGATGGTCTTGCCGATGCCGGTGTCGGTTCCGGTGACGATCAGCGCGTTCATGCAGCACTCTCCATTTCCCGGGCGAGGTCTTGGAACATCCGGGTGACGACCTCTGCCCCTGTGTTCAGCGTGATTGACAACCGCAGCCGCGAGGTGCCGCGCGGCACCGTCGGCGGGCGGATACCGCGAATGTCATAGCCGCGGGTTTGCATCGCGGCGGCCAGCGCCATGGTGCGCTTGTCTTCACCGATCACCACCGGCAGGATCTGGCTTTGGAAACCGTCCAGCCCGCAGAGGCGTTTGGCCTCGCCTTGGGCATGGGTGATCCCCTGCCACGCTTGTTCGCGGCGGCCCGTGTTCTGCTGCAGTTCCTGCAAAGCCGCTCGCACCAAAGCCGCATTCAAGGGCGACGGAGCGGTCGCAAAGATAAACCCGCGCGCCTTGTTGATCAGCGTCTCGATCAGCACCCGCTGGCCGCAGATCAGCGCACCAGAGGCACCCAGCGCCTTACCGCAAGTGTGCAGGCTCAGGACGTTTGGCCGGTGGGCAATGCCGTGTGCCAGCCCGCGGCCCAGATCGCCGAACACACCTGTGGAATGCGCCTCATCCACCACCAGCACCGCGCCGTCCGCATCACACAGCGCCATCAGCGCATCCAGCGGCGCCAGGTCGCCATCCATGGAATAGACCGCCTCAACCGCGATCCAGACCTGGCCGGTGCCACCAGCAGCGCGCCAGTCCGTCAGCACCCGCGAAGCGTCTTCCACGTCGCCATGAGCAAAGCTGCGGTTCTCGGCCCGGCCCAGCCGCATACCGTCATGGGTGCTGGCATGGATCAGCGCATCATAAAGCACCAGATCGCCCTGCTGCGGCAGGGTCGAGAAAATCGCCTGATTGGCAGTGAAGCCGCCACCCATGAACAGCGCCGCCTCGGTTCCAAAGAACGCCGCCGCTTCAGCCTCCAGCAACTGATGTTCATCGTCATTGCCGCGCAGCAGGCGCGAACCGCCTGCGCCCACTGGCACACCGCGCGCCAGCGCGTCTGCGGCGGCGGCGCGCAGCACATCGCTGCCCGCCAGCCCAAGATAGTCGTTGGAGGCAAAATCATGCCCGTCCCGCGGCATCAGCTGCCGGTAACGCCCGCGATTGCGCAGCGCTTCCAACGATGTCTCATGCCTCGGGAAGGCCCCCGCCATCAGCGGCTGCCGTCACATCCCACCGCCATTGCGGTGATGCCCAGACGGTCGAACAGCTGCTGGTCCTTGTCCTCTTCCGGGTTGTCGGCGGTCAGCAGCGTGTCACCCACAAAGATCGAGTTGGCCCCGGCAAAGAAGCACATCGCCTGCATCTCGTCCGACATGTCGGTGCGGCCTGCGGACAGGCGCACATGCGATTTCGGCATCAGAATGCGGGCCAGCGCCACCGAACGGACGAATTCGATCGGGTCCAGCTTTTCCACATCCGCCAGCGGCGTGTCGGCAATCGGGATCAGCATGTTCACGGGCACCGAGTCGGGATGCACCTCCAGCGTCGCCAGCGCCAGCATCATGTCGATGCGGTCCAGCTGCTGCTCGCCCATGCCGACGATGCCGCCGGAGCAGACTTTGATGCCCGCTTCGCGCACCCGGTTCAGGGTGTCGATCCGGTCGGCAAAGGTGCGGGTGGTGATGATCTCGGAGTAATACCGCTCCGACGTGTCGATGTTGTGGTTGTAATAATCCAGCCCGGCATCGCGCAGACGGAACACCTGGTCTTCCTCCAGCATGCCCAAGGTCATGCAGGTCTCCATCCCAAGATCCTTGACCCCCTGCACCATCGCCTCAAGTGCGGCCATGTCGCGGTCCTTGGGCGAGCGCCAGGCCGCCCCCATGCAATAGCGCGTGGCGCCGCCTTCCTTGGCTTTCCTGGCTTCGGCAATCACCCGCTGCACTTCGATCAGCTTGGAGGCCGACAGCTGCGCGCCGTTGCGGGCCGACTGCGAGCAATAGGCGCAATCCTCGGCGCAGCCGCCGGTCTTAATGCTGAGAAGCTTGGATTTCTGCACCTGATTGGGGTCGAAATACTGCCGGTGCACAGAGTGCGCCTGAAACAGCAAGTCCATGAAAGGCTTGTTGTAAATCGCTTCCGCTTCTTCGCGGGTCCAGTCGGTGCGGATGGGTGCAGCGTCCAGCATGCTGTCTCCTGTTCTCGTATACCAGTTGGCCATACGCGGATGGCGTTGCGGATTTTTATAGATAATTTCACCACCCTCGATCAAGCATCAAAGCTGCGCTGCAGCGATTTGACCCGCTTTTGCGTCCATAGTACCAGTACCAATCTGATTTTAATGCCAAAAAATAATCTACAAAGATTCCGGTTGACGCGAACCCTATGCCTCCCCTACCCCTAAAGCCACGCAGGGGAGTCCCGCCCAAGGGACTGAGAGGCGTCAAGGTGCGGGGCAACCCGGGCCGGCGGCGCGACCCTTTGAACCTGACCCAGTTGATACTGGCGTAGGAAGCAAGGACGCGCCTTTTGTCCCCGTGTCCCCGCGGGGACAGCCGTTTGAAACAGGCGCATTCCGGTAAAGCAGGCCTCTTTGCCTGCCGGTTTCCCAGCCAAAACTCATCTGGTGTCTTTTCTGAGTTTTCGGCTTTGAGGAGCACCAAAATGAACGTCCCCAACCCCAAGATCACCACGGGCGCCCTGCCCGCGTCGCGCAAGATCTATGTCGCAGGCGAAGTCCATAAGGATATCCGCGTGCCGATGCGGGAAATCGCCACCCACCCCACGGCGGGCGAGGCACCGCTGCCGGTCTATGACAGCTCCGGCCCCTATACCGACCCGGATGTTCTGACCGACATCCGCCAGGGCCTGCCGCAGTTGCGCCGCGACTGGATCGAGGCGCGCGGCGACGTTGAGGAATACCAGGGCCGCGATGTGACACCTGCGGACAACGGCTTTGTCGCGGGCGACCGGCTGACGCCCGAATTCCCGGTGAAACCCGCGCCGCTGCGCGCCAAGGACGGCAAGGCGGTGACCCAGCTGGCCTATGCCCGCGCCGGGATCATCACGCCCGAGATGGAATTCATCGCCATCCGCGAAAACCAGCTGCGCGAATTGTCCCCTTGCCACCGCGATGGCAACGACTTTGGTGCCAATATCCCCGATTACGTGACGCCGGAGTTTGTCCGCGATGAAATCGCCGCCGGCCGCGCCATCATCCCCGCCAACATCAACCACCCGGAAATCGAGCCGATGATCATCGGGCGCAATTTCCTGGTCAAGATCAACGCCAACATGGGCACCTCTGCCGTCACCTCCTCGATGGAGGAAGAAGTGGACAAACTGGTCTGGTCGATCCGCTGGGGCGCTGACACGGTGATGGATCTGTCGACGGGCCGCAACATCCACAACACCCGCGAATGGATCATCCGCAACAGCCCCGTGCCGATTGGCACCGTGCCGATGTATCAGGCGCTGGAGAAGGTGAACGGCATCGCCGAAGACCTGACCTGGGAAGTGTTCCGCGACACCCTGATTGAGCAGGCAGAGCAAGGCGTCGATTACTTTACCATCCATGCCGGCGTGCGCCTGCACATGGTGCCGATGACTGTTGAGCGGGTGACCGGGATTGTGTCGCGCGGCGGCTCGATCATGGCCAAGTGGTGCCTGCATCACCACAAAGAGTCGTTCCTGTACGAGCATTTCGAGGAGATCTGCGACATCTGCCGCCAGTATGATGTGTCCTTCTCGCTGGGCGATGGCTTGCGCCCCGGCTCCATCGCTGATGCCAATGACGAAGCGCAGTTTGCCGAGCTGGAAACCCTGGGCGAGCTGACCAAAATCGCCTGGGCCAAGGATTGCCAGGTGATGATCGAAGGGCCGGGCCATGTCGCCATGCACAAGATCAAGGAGAACATGGACAAGCAGCTGGAATGCTGCCACGAGGCGCCGTTCTACACGCTTGGACCGCTGACCACCGACATTGCGCCGGGCTATGACCACATCACCAGCGGCATCGGCGCGGCGATGATCGGCTGGTTCGGTTGTGCGATGCTGTGCTACGTGACGCCCAAAGAACACCTCGGCCTGCCCGACCGCGACGACGTCAAGGTGGGTGTGATCACCTATAAGATCGCCGCCCATGCGGCCGACCTCGCCAAGGGTCTGCCGGGTGCGCAGCGCCGCGATGATGCGCTCAGCCGCGCGCGGTTCGAATTCCGCTGGGAGGACCAGTTCAACCTGTCTCTGGACCCGGACACCGCGCGCGAGTTCCACGACCAGACCCTGCCGAAAGAGGCGCATAAGGTGGCGCATTTCTGCTCCATGTGCGGGCCCAAGTTCTGCTCGATGCGGATCAGCCATGACATCCGCGCCGAGGCGCAGAAGGAAGGCATGGAGGCGATGGCCGCCAAGTTCCGCGAGGGCGGCGAGCTGTATGTGCCTGCGCCCGACGAAGCTGGGAAAGCGGCGGAACCGGCGGAATGATCACCATCGCAGGCGCAGGCCTTGCTGGCCTCGCCTGCGCCTTTGAACTGGCGCAGCGCGGGGCCAAGGTCACGGTCTATGAACGGGGGAATACGCCCGGGGACAGCAGCGTCGCGCGCTTTGCCGGCGGCATGCTGGCGCCCTGGTGCGAACGCGAAAGCGCCGAGGAGCAAGTGATAACTCTCGGCAGCCGCGCCTTCGGCTGGTGGGCCAGGGTCACACCGGTGCACAGGCGCGGCACGCTGGTGGTGGCGCCGGCCCGGGACCGGGCAGAACTTACCCGTTTTGCCCGCCGCACCACAGGCCACCGGGGGGTTGACGGGGCAGAGATCACCGGGCTGGAGCCCGCGCTGGAGGGGCGGTTTTCGCAAGGATTGTTCTTTGATGGCGAGGCCCATCTGGATCCGCGCCGCGCCTTGCGAGACCTCAACGCCAAGGTACAGGCGATGGGGGTGGATATCCGCTATGGCACCCCCGCCCCGGCCGGCGTCACGCTGGATTGCACCGGCATCGCCGCACCCCTGCCTGGCCTGCGCCCGGTGCGCGGCGAGATGGCCATTCTGCATTGCCCCGAGGTGGAAATCCACCGCACCCTGCGGCTGCTGCACCCGCGGATGCCACTGTATCTGGTGCCCCGCGGGGACGGGCATTTCATGATCGGTGGCACCATGATCGAAAGCAGCTCGGACCGGGCCATCACCCTGCGCTCACTCAGCGAACTGCTGAATGCCGCCTTTACCCTGCACCCCGCATTCGCCGAGGCCAGCGTGGCGGAGACCGGCGCAGGCCTGCGCCCGGCCTATCCCGACAACCTGCCGCGGCTGATCGAACAGGACGGCACGCTCTACCTCAACGGGCTTTACCGCCACGGCTTTCTGCTGGCGCCCGCAATGGCGCAGCAAGCCGCGGACCAACTGTTACAGGAGACCACAGATGAAAATCATCGTGAACGCCAGACCGCATGACGTATCCGCAACCGACCTCCAGTCTGCGCTGCATGAGCTGGGCTTTGCCTGCTCCTCGGTTGCGACCGCGCTGAACGGCCGTTTTGTGGCCCGCAGCAACCGGGACAGCGTACAGCTGACTGAGGGCGACCAACTGGAAGTCCTGGCACCGATGCAAGGAGGCTGAGATGCAATTCTACGGAACAGAGATTGGTTCACGCCTGCTGCTGGGCACTGCGCAATACCCCTCGCCTGCCGTGCTGGCGGAGGCAGTGAAATCCAGCGGCACCGGGATCATCACCGTCAGCTTGCGCCGCGAAACCGCTGATGGCACGGGCGCCGGCTTTTGGGAGACCTTGCGCGAAACCGGCTGCCGGATCCTGCCCAACACTGCCGGCTGTCATTCGGTGCAGGAGGCGGTGACCACGGCGCATATGGCGCGGGAGCTGTTTGATACCCCATGGATAAAGCTGGAGGTGATCGGCCATTCCGACACCCTGCAGCCGGACGTATTCGGGCTGGTTGAGGCGGCGCGGATCCTGAGCAATGAGGGCTTTCAGGTCTTTCCCTACACCACCGATGATCTGGTGGTGGGCGAGCGGTTGCTGGCGGCGGGTTGCGAGGTTCTGATGCCCTGGGGGGCGCCGATCGGCTCGGGCCAGGGGTTGCGCAATCCGGATGCCTTGCGGGCGATGCGGGCGCATTTTCCCGGCGTGCCGCTGATTGTGGATGCCGGCATCGGGCGGCCCTCGGACGCCGCACAGGCGATGGAACTGGGTATGGATGCGGTGCTGCTGAATACAGCCGTGGCCAAGGCCGGCCGCCCGGCAGCGATGGCCGCAGCCATGGCGCTGGCAATTGAGGCCGGGCGCGCGGGCTATGAGGCCGACCCGATGGAGCGGCGTGACATGGCGGTGCCCTCAACCCCTGTACTTGGCTTGGCGGAGTTTGCCTGATGGAACGTTTCTACCTGATCACAGGCCACGTCGGCCGGCTGGAACTGCTGGTGCCCCAAGGGGCCAAGCTGGTGCAACTGCGCATCAAGGACGAACCTGAGACTGAGGTGCGGCGCCAGATTGCCCGGGCGCGGGATTTCTGCGCAGTGCATGACGCGCAGCTGGTGGTGAATGACTATTGGCAGGCGGCGCTGGATCTGAACTGCAACTTTGTGCACCTGGGGCAGGAAGACATGGACACGGCGGATTTCGCTGCGCTGCGCCGCAAGGGCGTCCGCTTTGGCCTGTCCACCCATGACGAAAGCGAGCTGGAACGCGCGCTGTCGTTGGGGCCGGAATATGTGGCGCTGGGGCCGGTTTATCCGACGCTGCTGAAAAAGATGAAATGGGACCCGCAGGGGCTGGAGCGGGTGACGCGCTGGAAACAGATGGCCGGGGATACGCCGCTGGTGGCGATTGGCGGCCTGACGCCCGAGCGGTTGCCCGGCGTCTTTGCTGCCGGTGCGGACAGCGCTGCGGTGGTGACAGACATCCAACTGGCTGATGACCCCGAAGCGCGCACCCGCGAATGGGTGGCGGCCTGCCGGCGCAAGGCGGCAGCATGAGCCGCTACGCCCGCCAGACGGTCCTGCCGGAGGTCGGTGCTGAGGGGCAGGAACGGCTGGCCCGATCGCATGTTCTGGTTGTGGGCGCCGGGGGTCTCGGCTGTCCGGTGCTGCAGTATCTCGGCGGCGCAGGCGTGGGGTGCATCACCGTGATCGACGGCGATAAGGTGGAAGAAAGCAACCTGCACCGGCAGGTTCTTTATACTATGGGCGACCTTGGCCAGCCCAAGGCAGAGGCCGCCCGGCGGCACCTGCTGGAGGCCAATCCGTCCTTGCACGTGACAGCGCGGGTTGACTGCCTGGATGCGGCCAATGCCGCCGCGATGGTGGATGCGGCGGATCTGGTGGTGGATGCGGCGGATAGTTTTGCGGTGTCCTATATCCTGTCGGATGCATGCCGGGCGCAGGGCAAGATGCTGATCTCGGCCTCGGCGCTGGGGCAGTCAGGCTATGCCGGGGGATTTTGCGGCGGCGGGCCATCCTTGCGTGCTGTATTCCCGGACCTGCCCGCGCAGGCGGCGACCTGTGCAACTGCAGGCGTGATGGGGCCGGCCGTTGGCATGATCGGTGCGCTTCAGGCACAGCTGGCACTGAAGTCCCTGCTGGATCACCAGCCGTCCCCGCGGGGACAGTTGTTTGTTTTCCGGCTCCAGGACCTGCAGGTCAGCAGCTTCCGCTTTGATGAGGCGGAAGAACCGGCGGACGCCCTGCCCTTTGTCGCGGCCTCGCATATCACTGCCGCGGATACGGTGATCGAACTGCGCGATGCCGCTGAGGCGCCCGGATTGCCCGCATCCCAGGCCCGCCGGATTGCCCGCGCCGATCTGCTGGCGGCAGAGCTGCCGCGCAAGGGTCGTATCGTGCTGTGCTGCCGCACCGGCCTGCGCGCCTGGGGCGCGGCCTCGGATCTGAAGGCTGCGGGCTATGGCGACCTCGCCCTGCTGGCGGCTGGCGGCAGCGCATGACCGCGATCCTGGCGATTGGCGGAACCGACAGCAGCGGCGGCGCCGGCCTCACCCGCGATACAGCCATGGCTGCAGAGTTCGGGGTGACGCTGCGCCCGGTGGTGACGGCTGTGACGGTGCAGACCGATGCAGCAGTCCTGGCCATTCACCCCAGCACGCCGCAAGCCGTTGCAGACCAGGCGCAGGCAGCCTTGGCCGCATTGCCTGCACCCGCGGCAGCCAAGATCGGAATGCTGGGGTCTGCCGCAGCGGCCAGCGCGGTTGACGCGGCCCTGCCCCGGGAGATGCCTATCGTGCTGGATCCGGTTCTGAAAGCAAGTTCCGGCGGCAGGCTGATGGCGGCAGACGGCTTTGGCGCATTGCTGCAGCGGGCGGCCTTAGTCACCCCGAACCTGGCAGAGCTGGAAGTGCTTTCCGGCTCAGCCGGCAGCATTGAGGCGCAGGCGGCGCAGCTGCTGGCACGGGGAGTGCGGGCGGTGCTGGTCAAGGGCGGCCATGGCACCGGTGCTGAAAGCACTGATGTGCTGTTTACCGCCGGTGGCGCGGCAACACCTTTTGCCGCGGCGCGGTTGCCGGGTTCCAAACGCGGCACGGGATGCAGCCTGGCCACCGCAATCGCCTGCTGCCTGGCCAGGGGAGAGACCCTGCCGGAGGCCTGCCGCCTGGGCAAAGCCGCCGTCCGCCGCTGGCTTGGCCGCTGAAGCCTGGCAGGTCGCTGACAGACGGTTTTGCGGCTGGTTCGGAACGGAGCCGCCGGACACAGTTTTTTAGTCTGGCAAGCGTGCCTTAACTGCCAGCACCGGAAACCAGCCGAATGACCGACATCACCGCCCTTACCGCCGAGGACATGGCCGCCAGGCTGCGCAGCCGCAGCCTGAGTGCCCGCGAGGTTCTGGCCGCGCATAAGGTGCAGACCGAGGCGCGCAACAGCACTGTCAACGCCTTTGTCACCCTGGACTGGGACGCGGCAGAGGCGCGCGCCGCAGAACTGGACGCGATGGCGGCATCGGGCGCATTTGCCGGACCGCTGCACGGCTTGCCGGTTGCCATCAAGGATTGCTTTGAGACCAAGGGCTTGCGCACCACCTGGGGGTCCAGGAGCTTTGAAACCCATGTGCCGGGTTATGATGCCCTGCACGTGGCCCGCCTGCGCGCGGCAGGCGCAGTGATCACCGGCAAAAGCAACACGCCTGAGTTCACCTTTTCCGGCCAGACCAGCAATCTGCTGGCCGGCACCACCCGCAACCCGCTGGATCCGGAAAAGACAGTGGCCGGCAGCTCCGGTGGCGCGGCGGCGGCGCTGGCGGCAAAAATGGTGGCGCTGGCCGATGGCTCGGATCTGGGCGGCAGCACCCGCACCCCCGCCGCCTGGTGCGGTGTCGTGGGCTACCGGCCGACCCCGGGCCTTATCCCCTATGACCCGAACCCGGCGCCGTTTGACGGGCTGTCGGTGCCCGGTCCGATGGCGCGGAGCGTGCGCGATCTGGTGCTGATGCTGGAAACCATGCAGGGCAATACACCCCGCCAGCCGCTGGGCTTCTGGCAGGACCTGCCGCGGCTTGCCGGCCTGGAAGAGGCGCCGCCCCGCAGCGCAGGCAGGGTTGCCCTGTCGCTGTCCCCTTTTGGCGCCTGCGTTGACGCGTCGGTGCAGGCAGCAATTGCCCCGGCGGAGGCTCTGTGCCGGGGCCTCGGCTGGCAGGTCGCGGCGGACGCCCCCGGTCTGGCGCCGCTTTTGGCGCATGGCGGTATTATCCGCGGCCAATGCGCGCTGCAGATCCAAACGCAGCTGCAGCCGGACATGGCACTGGCAGGCGAGAGTTTCCGCACCGCCTGCGCCCAGGCCGAAGGACGCAGCCTGGCGGAGCTGATCGCCTACCAGAAGACCCGCGCCGCGGTTTGGGCGGATGTCACCAGCTTTTTCGAGCGCTACGACTTTGCCCTCTGGCCCACGGCCACTGGGATGCCCTTCTCTGCCCGCCTGCGTGACGGCGAATTGACCGAAGACTGGCGCACCGTGACGCTTACCCCGCCGCTGGAGCTGCCTTCCATTTCGATCCCCTTTGGCACCTCGTCGGACGGAATGCCTGCCGGGCTGCATATCACCGGCCCCAAGGGCTCGGATGCGCGGCTGCTGCAATTCGCCCGCAGTATTGAGCGTGCGGGCCGGACCTGAGCCACTGGCAACAAATGCAGGAGGGCAAGCCGTTTCATTGCAATCACGGCAAATTTCACGCTGCCTTGTCTGAGGGAACAGCGGCCGTTCACACAGGCCGCAGTGAAAGAGAAATGGGCGGTAACCGAAGTCTAAAACAACCTCCTGGCCATCGTGCTCACCGGTGACTTCCTGTCGGAGGGTCAAGCCGGATTCACCCCCCAAACCGCACCCAAGTGCCAGGGCGATATCACCGGTGATCTTACGGTCGTTTCCAGTGCTGGGGCCTTGCTGGCAAGCGAGGTACGCAAGTCATGATCCAGCCCTTCCGTAAGAAGCCCGAAATTGAACAGCGCAGCCTGCAAACAGGCCTGACGCCGCAACACATCGGCATGCGCCGCCGCAACCTTGTCTCGGATGGCTCAGCGGCTCTGTCAGCCATGGTTCAGGTAATCACCAGCCTTCTAACTGTAGGTGCTGCTCCGAGTGCCTAAGACGAATTTTGTCGGTCTTTGGTCGAAGCCGGCGTAGGTCAAATTCAATTGCCGTAAGAGCAATCTACAACGTCACACCTAAGTCTTTGAAAAGATGGTGCCCCCACACGGACTCGAACCGCGGACCTACTGATTACAAATCAGTTGCTCTACCAGCTGAGCTATAGGGGCACTCACATTCACAGGCGTCCAGATCCGGGGCCGGCGCGCGACCATGAAGCTAGCGTGTCCGGTGGAAAAGATCTCCCCGCCGGGCCTGCTGGGCGACTGGTACTAAAGTACAGAATGACCGTCAAGCCGGTTTGAAACCCAAATCGCGAAACTGCGAAAACCTCCCGCCAGGCTGCGCAGAACCAAACCCAGCAGTCCTCCGGGGGGAACGCCGTCAGCCGGGACTGGCCGCCACGGCAGCGCGGCAGCCCCCGTAACGCAAAACCGGCGCAATCCCAGCGCAAACCGCAGGTTTGACCTCCCTGCTGCGGCGCATTACTTCTGAAGGCAATAAACCCGGATAAACAGGTCGGATCATGCAGGTCATCATTCACTGCGGGGCGCACGCCACTGAAGAAGATCTGCTGCTGAAGGCGCTGCTGAAAAATGCCGGTGCCTTGTCGGAACAGGGCACGGCGGTGCCAGGGCCCGGCCGCTACCGGTCCTTGCTGAAAGACTGCCTGGCGGCGATGAAAAACGGCAGCGCCGCCAAGGACGCGCCGGAGATGCTGTGGGACGCGATCCTGGATGACCGCCAGGCGGACCGGGTGATTCTCTCCAATCCGCATTTCTTCGGCTCGCCGCGGCATGCGCTGCAGGACGGACGCCTGTATCCTGAGGCCGGGGACCGGCTGCAGGCGCTGCAGGCGCTGTTTCCCTATGATCAGCCGGAAATCTTCATGGCGCTGCGCAACCCGGCGACATTCCTGCCCGCGATGTTTGCAAAGTCCAGCCGGTCCATCGTGCAGAACGCATTGCAGGGCAGCGACCCGGTGCAGCTTCGCTGGTCCGGACTGCTGGCGCAGATGCGGGATATGGTGCCCGGCATGCCGGTCACCGTCTGGTGCTATGAGGATCTGCCGCTGATCTGGGGCCAGGTGCTGCGGGACCTCGGCGGGATGGAGATCAATGCGCCGGTCAAAGGCGGGATGGACCTGCTGGCCACCCTGATGCAGCCTGCCGGCATGGAGCGGTTGCGCGCCTATCTTGCAGAAAATCCGGATCTTACGGAAATCCACAAACGCCGTGTCTATGCCGCCTTTCTGGACAAGTTTGCGATGGAAGACGCGCTGGAGGAGGAGCTGGACCTTCCCGGCTGGACCACCGTGCTGGTGGAAGAGATGAGCGAGCGGTACGAAGAAGATCTCTATCTCATCCAGCGGATGCCCGGCGTCACCCTGATTGCGCCCTGATTGCTGCCAGGCGGGCTGGCCTGCCTGGCCTGCCTCTGCGAGGCGGAACGCGCATAGCAGAATTGGATTGCGTTACCGCCGCCGGGGGCCCTGAGGAGCAGGACCCCGCGCCAGGCTCACTGCTGGGGTTGGCCGTTGCGTCCGAAAACCAAATCTTCAGTGCTCAGGTCATCATAGGTAACCTCGACCGCGATCTGCTGGATGGAACCCAGAGGATAGCTGCGGTAGGGCATCCCGTCTTCGTCCTTGATCATATTCGGAAAGCCTTCCTCCAGGTGGCAGTCCGGCAGCGGCCAGATTTCCGGCGGATTGCCGTTGATCCCCAGCTTGACCTGCACCAGCCCGCAGCGCCAGGACCACAGGTGGGTCACATAGAGCAGATCCTGGCCATTGAATTCGCGCACATGGATCCAGTTGGCCCGGGTCGCTGCCAGAATCGGCTTCACTTCCAACGCAGTCGTAAAACGCCCGGTGGCCTGCTGCGGCTCAGCGGCCAGTGCCGTTTGGGCTGATGCTGTTTGCACCGCCTCCAAAGCAGCTGCAGCTTCCGGAACACCGGGCTGCGCCGCTGGCAGCACTGTTGCCGCAAGAAGGGCCAGGATCACGCTATTCATCTTTGTCTCTCCCCGGTTTGCGCCTCTGGCGGCACAGACCGTCTGAAATTGTCTGCAGGCCGGTTGCGCGGCGCCTTGCAGGCTTGTAGCTAATCTATCAGGCAGTCCTATCCGCCCGGAAGAGACGGAACACGGGGAAAACCATGGCAAATGCCCCCTTCAATGTGATGATCGTCGGCCAGGCCGGCCGGCTGCAGTATGAGGCGCTTCTGTTTGCCGCTTCGCTGCGCCATTGCTCGCCCGGTTTTTCCGGACGGCTGTTTGTGGCAGTGCCGCAGCAAGGGCCGCTGTGGGAGAAGGACCCCGGGATCCGCAATCAGGAGGTGCTGCAGGCGCTGGCGGACCTCGGAGTCGAAATTCTGCCGTTCGAGAGCAAGGCCTTTGGCGCCGCCTACCCTTATGGCAACAAGATCGAAGCGCTGCAGGCGATGCCAAAGGGCGAGCCGTTTGTGTTTTTCGACACCGACACGCTGATCACTGGCGAGCTGGCCGATGTGCCGTTTGATTTCAGCCGTCCTTCGGCGTCGCTGCGGGTTGAGGGCACCTGGCCCAAGCCGACATTGTACGGACCGGGCTACAGCGGCATCTGGCAATCGCTCTACAGCCGGTTCGGCCTCGACTTCCTGTCCAGTCTCGACCTCGGCCAGCCGGATGAGTACTGGAAACGCTATCTCTATTTCAACGCAGGCTTCTTTTACGGCGCCTGCCCGCGCGCCTTTGGCAAGCGGTTTCTGGTCTACGCGCAATCGGTTCGCAACGACCCGCCGCTTGAGCTGGTTGGCCAGGTGCTGGAGCCCTGGCTGGACCAGATCGTGCTGCCGCTGGTGATCCACTCGTTCGGCGGCGGCCGCGATGCGCTGCCCGGCGGGTTTCTGGACGGGCAGACCAGCTGCCATTACCGGCTGTTTCCGCTGCTCTATGCGCGCGAAAGCGACCGGGTGGTGGAGTTGCTGCATCAGATTGCAGCACCGAACCGGATCAAGAAGGTGCTGAAAGGCTACGAGCCGATCAAGCGGATGGTCTATCAGGGCCGCGGCGAAAAGGTGCGGGCGCTGTTTGACCGCGAAAACCTGCCCCGCCGCGAACAGGCGATCCGCAACCGGATCAAATCCGAAGGCTTCTGGATGCGCTGACCGCGCCCTTCGGGTCGTTAAGAACGCAGGGCTCCCGCCCGCTCACGGGCCTCTGGCGGAGGCCCTTCGCAGTTGGGCCCGGCGCCGCGCTGCGCGCGGCGCGCGCCATGCCCAGCATGGCGCCACGCCCAACGGGCGCAGGCACCGCCAGGGGCCGGCGGCGGGCGGGAGCCTTTTGCTGCGGCATTCCCGCAATTGCCTTCCCGGCGCAGCCATGCTGTTGTGCGCCCGGAATAACAGAGCTTTCAGGGAGACCCATTCATGACCGACGCTCCGACATACGGTTTTGACACCTTGCAGATCCATGCCGGCGCCAAGCCGGACCCGGCAACCGGTGCGCGGCAGACGCCGATCTACCAAAGCACCGCCTATGTGTTCCGCGATGCCGAGCACGCCGCCGCGCTGTTCAATCTGCAGGAAGTCGGTTTCATCTATTCGCGCCTGACCAACCCCACTGTCGCAGTGCTGCAGGAACGTCTGGCAACACTCGAAGGCGGCGTTGGCGCGGTCTGCTGTTCGTCGGGCCACGCGGCCCAGATCATGGCGTTGTTTCCGCTGATGGCACCGGGCTGCAATGTGGTCGCCTCGACCCGGCTTTACGGCGGTACCATCACCCAGTTCAGCCAGACAATCAAACGTTTCGGCTGGTCCGCCAAATTCGTCGACACCGACGATCTGGACGCCGTGAGTGCTGCCATCGACGAAAACACCCGCGCCGTGTTCTGCGAATCCATCGCCAACCCCGGCGGCTATGTGACCGACATCCGCGCCCTGGCGGATATCACCGACGGCGCAGGTATCCCGCTGATCGTCGACAACACCTCAGCCACGCCTTACCTGTGCAAACCGGTTGACCACGGCGCGTCTCTGGTGGTGCACTCCACCACCAAATACCTGACTGGCAACGGCACCGTGACCGGCGGCTGCGTCGTTGACAGCGGCAATTTCGACTGGTCGGCGAATGACAAGTTCCCGTCCCTGTCAGCACCCGAGGACGCCTATCACGGTCTCAAATTCCACGAAACCTTCGGCCCGCTGGCATTCACCTTCCACAGCATTGCAATCGGCCTGCGCGACCTTGGCATGACGATGAACCCGCAAGGGGCGCATTACACGCTGATGGGGGTTGAGACGCTGTCCTTGCGGATGCAGAAACACTGCGAGAACGCCGAGAAAATCGCCGCCTGGCTCGAAAACGACAGCCGCGTTGACTACGTGACCTATGCAGGCCTGCCCTCCTCTCCCTATTACGAGCGCGCTCAGGCCTGCTATCCCAAGGGCACCGGCGGCTTGTTCACCTTTGCGGTCAAGGGCGGCTATGAGGCCTGCACCAAACTGGTGGATGCGCTGGAGATCTTCAGCCATGTAGCCAACCTCGGCGACACCCGGTCGCTGATCATCCATTCGGCCTCCACCACCCACCGGCAGCTGTCACCGGAGCAGCAGGAAGCCGCAGGTGCCGGTCCGAATGTGGTGCGCATCTCCATCGGCATCGAGGATGCAGACGACCTGATCCGCGATCTGGACCAGGCACTGGCCAAAGCCTGCGGCTGAGGACCAACAACCGTCATACAGAAAGGCCGGGCGCCCTGCCCGGCCTTTTTTGTTGCCGCAGATTACTCGCTGTCCGGCACGGACATGTCGAAGACAACCGAGACATTGTGGCTGAACGTCAGCTCGCCTGCCTCAATCGGCATCGCGTCGCTGCGGGCCATTTCCATCGCCATCATCGGGCGTCCGCCACCGCCGCCGTGCTCATTGATCGAGCGTACCGGTCCCAGCTCCATGCCCGCCGCGTCTGCCAGCTGCTGCGCCTTGCGGATGGCATCCTTGACGGCTTCACCGCGGATTTGATCGGTGACCGCAGACGGATCTGCCACCCCGAAACTCAGCCCTTGGAACTGATTGGCGCCAGCCGTCAGCACCGCATCCAGAACCGGGCCAAGCCGGTCCAGGTCGCGCACCCGCACCATCAGGGTGTTCGACGCCTGAAAGCCGGTGATCTCACGCCGGCCACCGCTGTCGTAAGACCGGTCCTGCGACCAGACCGGATGCATTGAGATCTGCCGGGTCTGCATGTCCTCGGCGGCAATACCGCCGTCCTTCAGCCGTCCAATCACCGCGCCCATTGCGTCAGATACGGCGGCCATTGCGACGGCGGCTTCTTCGGCCTCCTCGGTGACACCCAGCGTGATTGTCGCAAGTTCCGGCGCCACCTGCAGCGTGCTTTCGCCGTTCACGGTGATTTGGCGCAACGCCGCGGTCTCGCTTGCCGCCAGGGTCCCGGCGCCCATCGACAGCATCAGCGCGGCTGCCAGAATTTTCTTTGCCTTCATACGGAAAAGCTCCTTTTGCAATGCCTTCTAGATGGGGATGGCAAACTGCCGCCTGCAAGTCCTGGCAGACGTCTTTTCCTTTAACTCGGCAGGTTCCTGCTTTAAGGTCCGCGTCAAAACACCGGGCGCGTCAGGCGGCCCCGGGCAGTATGGATTTTGATGGTTTGACCCAAGGCATGAAACCGGCTTTTGCTCTTTCACTTTCCGCTGACGGCATTGCGCTGCTATTTCGCGCTGAAGACGGCTGGCGGAGTGTGGCCAGCACGCCGTTTGACACTGAAGACCTGCCTGCGGCACTGGCCGCGATGCGCGCGGATGCGCTGCGGCTGGCCCCCGGGGGCATCTTCTGCAAGCTGATCCTGCCCGACGATCAGATCCGCTATTTGACTGCGGTGACCGGTGATCTGCCTGTCGAGGCGCGGATTGAAGCGGCCCGGCAGGCGCTGGAAGGGGCCACGCCTTATCCGGTGGATGAGCTGGCCTTTGATATCTCCATCGAGGGCAGCCGGACCCATGTTGCGGCGGTGGCGCTGGAAACCCTGGACGAGGCCGAGACCTTTGCCGTCGAACACGGGTTCGGGCCGGTCAGTTTTGTTGCGGCGCCGGAAGACAGCGGCTTTCAGGGAGAGCCGTTCTTTGGCACCACCCGGGCAATCCGCGGCACCGAGGTTGAGCCGGACGATACTGTGGTTAAGGCGATCGGGCCTGCAGCGCTGCCAGCCCTCTTGACCGAAGACACCGCGGATGACCCAGCCGCCTTAGCACTGGCGGAAGACAGCCCAATACCGGCAGCGATTGCCGCTATTACGGAACCCCTGGCAGAGCCAGCAGAACCGGCGGTTCTTGCTGAGGCAGAAGATATGGCTGCCGCCGCCAAACAAGCACCTAAGCAGGACGGCACGCCGCTGGCTGCCCCCAAGGACACTCCGGTACCGCCGTCTGCCAAGGCAGCCGGGGCCGAGGAGCCTGCAAGCCTGCCACCGCTTGTTTCGCCGTCTTCTGACGCATCTGGCGCTTCTGATGCGCCGCTACCGGATGTTTCAGGCCTTCTCAGCCAAGGGGACAAGGCAGCCCCTGCTGAAAGCGCATCCGCGCCGTCCGCGCAAGCCTCCGCGCCGCTGGCCGCCGGGCGCCAAGTGCCAAAAGCTCCAGCCGCCGTAAAGCCCGTAGGCGCAGCAATTCCGGTCCGGAAACCTGACACCGCGGACACTCCGGCGGCCCATTTGCCAGTACCGCCAGCTTCGTTGCCAACTGATGCGGCTTCTCCATTGGCAATTCCGCCAGCGCCGGCAGCATTGCGCGACAGTACCCCGGCAGCCGCCGCGCCCGCGGCGTCACAGTCCCCGGCCCCCGAAAAGGCCGCCAAGGGCAAGCCGCGCTACCTTGGGGTGATCCTGACAGCGGTGCTGCTGCTGTTCATGGCAACAGTTGCGGTCTGGGCAGTGTTTGGCAAAGGCGGATTTTTTTCCGCGGCCCCGGATCAGGGTCCCGGCCTGGCACCCGCCCCTGCGGTCAGCTCCGAAGACGGGCAGCCGGAGGAAGGTGCCCCCCGGCCGGCGCGTGCCCCTGCGGCTGGAAGCCCCGGTTCAGAAACCGCCCCTGCCGCCATCGCACCGCAGGTGAGCGTCCTGGCAGACCAGCCCGATCCCGGGCTGCAGGAGACCGGCGCAGCGCCTGCAGAGGGGGAGCCGCAGGAAAACACCGCCCTGGCTGAGACCGGCGGCAAAGGCGTGCTCCCTTCGGTCGAGGATGAAGCCGCCGCCGATGGTGTGAAACTGCCCGAAGAGGGCACGGACACCGCCTTTTTGGACCCTTCCGCCCTGCAGCCTGGCGGTGCTGAGGCCACCCAACCGGCCCCGGCGCCGGCTGAGGCTCTGACAGCAGAGCCGCTGGATGACTTGGCCCAGGCCGCGCGCTATGCCGCAACCGGGGTCTGGCCGGTTGCCCCCGGCCTGGGTGGCATCCCCGCCGCGCCCCGCCTGGACGAGCTTTACACGGCATCCGTCGACCGCACTGAAATCGCCGCCGACGCGGTGGCCCTGCCGCAGCCGGAAACTTTTGCCGGGGATGACGAACCCGGCGCCGTTGCCTCTCCTGCTGCGGCAGGGTCTGCGTTTGATCTGGACGCGCGCGGACTGGTCAAGGCCACCCCCGGAGGCACGCTGAACCCCGATGGCATCACTGTCTACCTTGGCCGCCCGAAAAAGCTGCCGCCGCCCGCGCCGGATCGCAGCGACCCCGCCGCCGAAGCGCTGGCTGAAGAAGTGGCCCGCAATCAGGTCTTGTCGCGCAAACGCCCCAAGGCGCGGCCTGCAGATCTGGAGGAACAGGTGGAACGCGCACAGCTTGGCGGTCTCAGCCGGACAGAACTGGCCGGCATGCGCCCGCGCCAACGCCCCGCCAGCCTGAAGCCCGCCGGGGAAGAGCAGCTGCCGGTCACAGCCCAAGCCATCGCCGCCTCGGCTGTTCCGCGCGCCCGGCCCGCCAATTTCGCCAATCTGGTCGACCGCGCCCGGCGCAATCCGCAGAACCAGGTGCAAACCGCCGCTGCCGTGCCCACCGCTGCAGCCGCGGCGGCCCCCCGCATCCCGACAGCCGCATCGGTTGCCCGCCGCGCCACCGTCAGCAACGCCATCAACCTGCGCAAGCTGAACCTGATCGGAGTTTATGGCACCGCCTCGGACCGCCGCGCATTGGTCCGGCTGCCCTCGGGACGTTACAAGAAGGTGCAGGTCGGCGACCGTATCGACGGCGGCCGGGTGATTGCCATTGGTGAAAGCCGGCTGCAGTACCAGAAAGGCGGCCGCAACCGCACCCTGGAAATGCCCAAGGGATAGGATCAAGCCCTTCCCTTCCCGCGCTTAACTCCTAAAACTGCAGCTCCGGCGAATGGGCCTGGTGCAGACCGTCTTGCCGCCGCACGCAAAAAGGCCGGACCCGCGTGGCAGGCCCGGCCTTTTTGCGTTTCTCAGGTTATTTATTCCGCAGCCTGGATCTCGCCGTTTTCGATCTGCTCGCGTTCGATCGATTCAAACAGCGCCTTGAAGTTGCCCTCGCCAAAGCCGTCATCGCCCTTGCGCTGGATGAATTCAAAGAAGATCGGCCCGATCACGGTTTTTGAGAAGATCTGCAGCAGGATCCGGGTTTCGCCACCGTCCACAACCCCCTCGCCGTCGATCAGGATGCCGTGTTTCTTCATCCGCTCCAGCGGTTCGTCATGGCCCTGCACCCGCTCCTTGGACATCTCATAGTAGGCGTCATTCGGGCCGGGCATGAACTTCAGGCCCTTTTCCGCAATTGCATCGGTGCTGGCATAAATGTCGTCCGAGCCGACCGCGATATGCTGGATACCTTCGCCGTTGTATTTTTTCAGATATGAAACGATCTGGCCTGTTTCGCCCCGGTCCTCGTTGATCGGGATCCGGATCCGGCCGCAGGGCGAGGTCAGCGCGCGGCTGAGAAGGCCGGTGAACTTGCCCTGGATGTCAAAGAATCGGATCTCCTTGAAGTTGAACAGCTCCTCGTAGAACTTGAACCACTTGTCCATGTTGCCTTTGTAAACGTTGTGGGTCAGGTGATCGAGATAGAAGAACCCGTCGCCGCGCGGCTTGGACTGTTTCAGCCAGGTGAATTCCGCGTTGTAGGGCGAGGTGTCGTAATACTGGTCGATGAAGTAGATCAGCGAGCCGCCGATCCCCTTGATCGCGGGCACGTCCATCACCTTGCCCGGCCCGTCATAGGCCTCGGCGCCTTTGGACACCGCGTGTTCGAATGCCTTCTGAGCATCCGCAACCCGCCAGCCCATCGCCGGGGCGCAGGGGCCGTGCTGTTCCACAAATCCGGCGGCAAAGCTCTCGGGGTCGGCGTTCAGGATATAGGTGACATCGCCCTGCTGCCACAGTTCCACCAGCGGCTGATCCTTGCGGTGGCCAGTCAACTCATAGCCCATACGGGTGAACAGCGCCCGCAGCTCGTCCGGGTCGGGGCTGGCAAATTCAACAAACTCAAAGCCATCGGTGCCAGCCGGGTTTTCCGGGGTAATTTCGGATTTCGGGGCGTTATGCGGGAACGGACCCATTGCGTGTCTCCTTCGGATCATGCGGAAAGCCAAGTGAATTCTTGCATCAAGAATACCGCATATCCGGCGCAGGTTTTCCGCGTTGTTTCGCACCGGAAACTTGAAATGTGCGTATCATTCGCGCCATGGTGGTCAAAAGTGGAAAAAACACGCATGCTGGACCCAACAGATACCAAGCTGCTTGCAGCGCTTCAGAAAAATGCCCATCTCACCGCGCAGGAATTGGGCGAGATGCTCAACCTTTCCCCCAGCCAGGCCGGACGGCGGCGGCAGCGGCTGGAGGCAGAAGGGTATATCCAAGGGTATTCGGCCCGGCTTGACCCCGCCAGGCTGGGGCTGTCGGTGCAGGGGTTTGTGCAGGTTCATCTGGGCAGTCACGGCCCCGAACAATCCAAGGGGTTCGCCCGGCTGGTGGCCAGCCAGCCGGAAATCACCTCGGCCTGGACGATGACCGGAGAGGCCGATTACCTGCTGCGCGTCTATTGCGCCGATCTGGAGGCGCTGAATACGCTCATCCACGGCATCCTGCTGCCCCATCCCGCGGTTTCCAGGGTCCAGAGCCAGATCGTAATGGCACAATTAAAACGCGATGCGCCACTGCCGACTTAACCATCCGGGAAGGAATTGGCGGTAAAGATGCACTAACGAATTTTGTAACCGAAAGTGGAACGTGCCGTGTCTTTTGTTGACCGCCGAGTTGAAACGCGCCCGACCAGCGGCGAGGCCCCGTTTGGCCTAAATGAGGTGTTCTTTTCCAGGACCAACGACCGCGGCATAATCCAAGCCGGCAACTATGTGTTCCGCCGGGTCGGCGCCTACCCTTGGGAAGAGCTGCTCGGCGCTCCGCACAAGGTGATCCGCCATCCGGACATGCCCAAGGGGGTGTTCTCACTGTTCTGGGACACCATCCAGCGCGGCGATTTCATGGGTGCCTACGTCAAGAACAAGTCCAAGGACGGGCTGTACTACTGGGTATTTGCCGTGGTGGTGCCCTGCCAGGACGGCTATCTTTCCGCCCGCATCAAGCCAAGCAGCGCATTGTTCACCGAGGTGCGCAATCTTTATGCGACGATGCTCAAGCGGGAGACCGAAGAGGCCGTCACCCCGCAGGACAGCGCCCAGTATCTGCTCGATTGGCTGAACAGCCAGGGCTACGAGAGCTACCACCAGTTTGCCGCTCACGCGCTGAGCCAAGAGCTGATCTCGCGCGATAAGGGTCTGAACCAGCCGCCCCACGCCCGGATCCAAGAGCTGACGGGCATGCTGCGCAACGCTGAAACCCTGGTGGAAGAGACCGAAGGGCTGATCACCGATTTCGACGCAATGCACACGATTCCGCATAACCTGCGGGTGCTGGCGTCGCGGATTGAACCTTCGGGCGGCCCGGTCACGGTGCTGTCACAGAACTACGGCTCCATGTCACGCGAGATGTCGGATTGGTTCGGCGCCCATGTGATGGGCGAAAACAGCAATTTCGCCAAAATCAAGGCTTCGGTGAACAGCAGCCTGTTTGTCGAAGGCATGGCGCGTATTCTGGTCGAATGCGACAATCAGCTGCAGAAGGAACGCCGCGATCTGGGCGAGGCTGAAATGGAAACCGAGCGCCAGATCCTGGGCGATCTGGTAAAAGACCAGGTCAAGCGTTCGCAGGACGGCATGAAGGAAGTCGACGAAGAAGCCGCGCGCATCACCAGCGCCTGCCAGATCATGCACCGGCATTTTCTTGGTCTCAGCTCCACCCGGGTGCTGCTTAAGATCGAAAGCGCAAGGCTGACCGATTCCGGCGAAACACTGGCTGATATCATTGATCAGCTGGGCGGTTTCCAGGAACGGATTTCGCGGCGGCTTGACCGGATCGGCAAGCTGAGCGAAGAGATCCGCCTGCTCGAGCAATAGCAGTCCCGGAGAATAGCAAGCCCGCTCAAAAAGCCGTCAATGACTGCTGCTGGCAGGCACCGGATTGCCGTAACAGACCGCCGCGGCCGGCAAAGCCATTGCCAAGGCACCGGCAGGCTTGCGATACCTGAAAGATGGAAGAGTTTTTTTACCAAGCAACCATTTATCTGGGCGCCGCAGTCATTGCGGTGCCTCTGGCTGCGCGCCTTGGGCTAGGATCAGTTCTGGGGTACCTTGCGGCAGGCATTGCCATTGGCCCGATCTTCGGCCTGACCGGCACCGAAACCGAGGATTTGCGCCACTTCGCCGAGTTCGGCGTGGTGATGATGCTGTTTCTGATCGGGCTGGAGCTGGAACCGCGCGCCCTCTGGGCAATGCGGGATAAGCTGATCGGCTTGGGCGGCATGCAGGTCACGGCCTCAACGGCTGTCCTGATGGGCGCAGCCATGGCCGCGGGCGAACCCTGGCATGTCAGCCTGGCGGTCGGGCTGGCGCTGTCGCTGTCTTCCACGGCGATTGTTCTGCAGACACTGTCGGAAAAGGGGCTGATGCGCACCGGCGGCGGCCGTTCTGCCTTTTCGGTGCTGCTGACCCAGGATATCGCAGTGATCCCGATCCTCGCTTTCCTGCCGCTGCTGGGCAGCTATGCGATCCCCCAGTTTGCTTCTGATGGCTCCATCAGCCGGGATAGCGCAGACGGCCATGGCGGCGGCCACGGGTCGCTGTCGCTGGTGGACGGGCTGCCCGGCTGGGCGGTGGCGCTGGTCACTCTGGCCGCCATCGCCTTTATCATCCTGGCGGGCATTTACCTGACGCGGCCGCTGTTCCGGTTCATCCACGCCTCCAACCTGCGTGAAATGTACACAGCACTGGCGCTGATGATTGTGGTCAGCATCTCCTTCCTGATGACGCTGGTCGGCCTTTCCCCGGCGCTTGGCGCCTTTCTGGCCGGGGTGGTTCTGGCCAACTCCGAATTCCGGCACGAGATGGAAAGCGACCTTAACCCCTTCAAGGGGCTGCTCTTGGGGCTGTTCTTCATCACCGTCGGCGCGGGCATCAACTACCGCCAGTTTCTGGCCGACCCTGGCGATCTGATCGGCCTGGCGCTGCTGGTGATCTTTGCCAAGGGGGCGGTGCTGTTTGCCGTCGGCCGCGCCTTTGGCCTGCGCCGCCGCCGCTTGTGGCTGTTTACCCTCAGCCTGGCCCAGGCCGGCGAGTTCGGCTTTGTGCTGCTGGCTTTTTCCACCCAGTTGAACGTGATTCCAGCGGCGCTTTCAGAAAAGCTGTTGCTGGTGATTGCCTTGTCGATGCTGATCACCCCGCTGTTGTTCATCGCCTATGACCTGTTGTCCAAACGCATGGGCGACGCCCGGCAGGAGCATGAACCCGACGAGATTGACGAGGAAGGACCGGTGATCATCGCGGGCATCGGCCGTTTCGGCCAGATCGTCAACCGGCTGGTGCAGGCCAGCGGTTTCAAAACCGTGGTGCTGGACCATGATATGGAGGCGGTGCAGCTGATGCGCCGCTTCGGGGTCAAAAGCTTCCTGGGCGACCCCACCCGGCCGGAACTTCTGAAAGCCGCCGGCATTGCCAAAGCCAAGGTTTTTGTGGTGGCGCTGGATGACCCGGAAGGCGTGGTCAAGATGGTCACCTATGTGCGCCGGGCCTATCCGGATTTGCACATCATCGCCCGCGCCAAAGACCGCAACCACGTCTATGAGCTGTACAAGGCCGGCGCTGATGACATCGTGCGCGAGATGTTCGACAGCTCGGTGCGTGCAGGCCGCTATGTGCTGGAGAACGTCGGCCTCAGCGAATATGAAGCGGCGCAGGCGGCGCAGACCTTTTATGCGCATGACCGCGCCAACCTGCGCGACCTTGCCCAGCACTGGATCCCCGGTGTGCCCGCCAGCCAGAACCCGGCCTATATAGACCGCGCGCGGGAGCTGGAGAAAGCCATCGAAAGCGCGATTTTCGAGATGGCCGAACGCAAGCGCAAGAAGTCCGCAAAAGCCGCGGAATGACCAAAGGCCCGGGGTGGATCCGGGCCTTGCGGAAAAAATCTGGACGGGGCTGTTCAGCCGTCCGTCACCCCCGCCTCGGCAAAGGTTGCCATACCGCTGTGGCAGGCGATCGCGCCTTTCAGCACTTGGATCGCCAGCGCCGCGCCGGAGGCCTCGCCCAGACGCAGGCCCAGCGACAACAGCGGCTGCTTGCCCAGTTTCGCCAGCAGCGCCGGATGCGCCCCCTCGGCGCTTTGATGGCCGGCCACTGCGTGGTCCAGCGCGCCGTCTGCGGTTTGCATCAGACAGGCCGCAGCAGCGCAGCAGATAAATCCGTCAAGGATCACCGGGATATGCAGCACGCGCGCGGCAGCAATGGCGCCCGCCATGGCAGCAATTTCGCGTCCGCCCAGGCAGGCCAGCGCATCCAGCCCATCGTTGATCCTGTCCCGATGCAGTGCAACGCCTTCGGCCACCACGCGGATTTTATTCGCAAGCCCGGCTTCATCCACACCGGTGCCGCGCCCGGTCCAATCCGCCGCCTCGCCGCCGAACAGCGCACAGGCCAGGGCGGCGGCAGGGGTGGTATTGCCGATGCCCATTTCGCCGACCACCAGCAGGTCAGCGCTTGGGTCCACCGCGTCCCAGCCGGTTTTCAGCGAAGCCAGCAGGTCAATCTGGTTCATCGCCGGCCCTTGGGTGAAATCAGCGGCCGGGCGCTCCAGCTCCAGCGCATGCACATCCATGCGGGCGCCGGCCAGCCTGGCCAGCTGGTTGATGGCCGCGCCGCCGTGTTCGAAGTTGATTACCATCTGGGCGGTGACTTCCGGCGGAAAGGCGGAAACCCCCTGTGCCGTCACGCCGTGGTTGCCGGCAAAGACGATCACCTGCGGTGCGGTGATTTCCGGCCTATCGCTGCCGCGCCAGCCGCCGTACCAGATGGCCAGCTCCTCCAACCGGCCCAAGGCACCGGGCGGTTTGGTCAGCTGGGTGTTGCGCGCAGCCGCACCGTCCAGCGCGGCCTGGTCCTGCGCGGGCGCGCTGGCCAGTGCGGCGCGGAAGTCATCAAGAGAGGAAAGCTGTGGCAGCATGAGAAAGCCTCGTTGCATCAGGTCGGGGGACGCGGATAAAGCGGATGGCAATCTGTTTAACGGCTGGCGGCAGTGCCGCAAGCCCCGCAATAGGCCCGTAAATGCGAAAAAACGACATCCAGGCAAAAGACATCCTGCTGGCGCTGGTGCTGCTGACCCGTCTGCCCTTGCCGCATCTGCCTGCGGAGGCTTTTCAGCGGCAGGCCAAGGCGGTCTGGGCATTTCCGCTGGCCGGGCTTGCCGTCAGCCTGCCGGCGGCGCTGGTTGCATCTTTTGCGTTGCACATGAGCCTGCCCGCCGCGGTCGCCGCGGGCCTGGCGCTGGCGGTTCAGGTGATGCTGTCAGGCGCCATGCATGAGGACGGGCTGGCCGATACTGCCGACGGACTATGGGGCGGGTTCACCCGGGACCGGCGGCTGGAGATTATGAAGGACAGCCGCATCGGTGCTTACGGCGTGATTGCCCTGATCCTTGGGTTCGGCCTGCGCTGGAGCGCGCTGGCTGCGGTGTTCGCGGCAGCTGGCGTCTGGCCCCTTCTGGCGCTGGCTATGATGAGCCGCGCTGTGATGCCTGCACTGATGTCTGCACTGCCGAACGCACGGACGGCAGGGCTGTCGCAAACCGTGGGCCGTCCCCGCGCCCTGCCCTGTTTTCTGGCGGCTTCGCTGGCCGTCGTCCTGTCGCTGCCGCTGATTGGCTCAACGGCCTTTGCGGCTGCCTTGGCCATGGGCGTGGCGGTCCTGGGTTTGGGCGCGTTGGCCAAGGTCAAAATCGGCGGCCAGACGGGGGACATTCTGGGAGCGTCGCAGCAAATCGCCGAGATTGCCGGCTTGCTCACGCTTCTCGCTCTCTGCAGCTAAGCCGGGCCGCGGCATAAAAAAAGGCCGCGCCCTAGGGGGCACGGCCTTTCAATGACTGACTAATGCAGATGCTTATGCTGCAACGCGGGAGGTCAGAACCTCATCCACCTGCTTGGCTGCCGCAATTTCGTCGTTGCCGGACACAGCCGCAACTTCGCGGGTCAGACGCTCAAGTGCGGCTTCGTACAACTGACGCTCGGAGTAGCTTTGTTCGCGCTGATCATCGGTGCGGTGCAGGTCGCGCACCACTTCGGCGATCGAGATCAGATCACCGGAGTTGATCTTTTGCTCATATTCCTGAGCGCGGCGCGACCACATGGCGCGTTTGACCTTGGCCTTGCCCTTCAGCGTTTTCATCGCCTGGGCAATCACGTCCGGCGAGCTGAGCGAGCGCATGCCAACTTCGGTTGCCTTGTTGGTCGGCACCCGCAGGGTCATCTTGTCTTTTTCAAAGGTGATCACGAAAAGCTCCAGCGCAAAGCCGGCCACTTCCTGCTCCTCGATCGAGATGATCTGGCCCACGCCATGCGCCGGGTAGACTACATACTCATTGGGGCGGAATTCGAGCTTCTTCGATTTGGTCATACAGGTTATTCCTTACTCATAGCCGGGCGGCTCCGGCATTTTAGCGAACAAAATGCCCGGCCCCGGTCAGTTTGATTTGACCAGCCCCCAGGACATTTTTTCCGCAGAAATACCGCCCAATCTGCGCACCACTGCTGGCGTGCGCCAGGGGCGGACTCCGATTGTTTATGTCTTTTGTGCTTTTAGCATACCACAAAAAAGGGCCGCCCGAAAGGCGGCCAGCTGAACAGGCTTCGTTAAAACCCCATGCAATGCGGCAGTTTCCCGCAAATTTGCGGCACCGGACGCAGTGGACAGAGAATCAGCCGCCTTCGCCGGGCGCCTCAGAGAAATACTTCTCCATCTTGCCCTCTTCGCCGTCGCGTTCCTCGTAGCCCGGCATCGGGTCTTTTTTGGAGACGATGACCGGCCACAGTTCAGAGTATTTGCGGTTGAACTCGACCCATTTGTCCATGTCCGGTTCGGTATCCGGGCGGATTGCATCTGCTGGGCATTCCGGTTCGCAGACGCCGCAATCGATGCATTCGTCGGGGTGGATCACCAGGGTGTTCTCGCCCTCGTAAAAGCAATCCACCGGGCATACCTCGACACAGTCGGTGTATTTGCAGGCGATGCAGTTTTCCGTCACGACATAGGTCATAGTACCGAGTCCCGTTTTCCGTTTGCGCCTAGCTAATCCAGACCGGCGACGGCTTCAAGCCGTCAAAGGGTATCCTGCTTGCGAGTAAGATCAAGCGCTCTGCGGGCTTTTTTGTCCGGCCGGCCTTTTCCTTCGAACCTGGGATTGGCCGGAATTTTTTCCTGCTTTTCCGTCATGTCGAAGTACAGTGCCTGCGCCTCAGGTGCCGGGCCGCGGCGTTCGCCAATGGCCTCTACCCGGACCACGCGGATCACTTTGGCCTGGGCAAAGGTCAGAACGTCACCCGGGGCGACGTTCTGAGCCGGTTTTAAGGTCTTGGTACCGTTGAGGCGCACATGGCCCGCACTGACCTGTTTGGCGGCCAGGCTGCGGGTTTTGAAAAACCGCGCATGCCATAGCCACTTGTCGATGCGGATCTTGGGCGCGCCCCCAGTCATGGCAGGATCAGTCGCCCTGTTTCAGCCCCATCAGCGCGGCGGCAAAGGGGTTGTCGGGGTCGATCTGCTTTTCCTTCCTGGCAGGGCGCGCGGAATAGGTCTTGGCGCCCTGGTCCTGACGCGGACCGCCCTTGCGGCCCGGTTTGCCGCGCGGGCCGCCGTCACGGTCGCCGCCTTTGGCGCCGCGCGGTTTGCCCTTGCCGGCAGGTTTGCCGTCGCCCTGCGGGCGGCGGTTCTGCTGGCGCTGGCCGCCCTGGCGTCCGCCCCGGTTGCCGCCCCAGGTGAAAGTGAAGAACACTTCCATTTCCGGTTCAGCAGCAGCAGCCTCCGCCTCAGCAGCCGCTTCGGGCTTGGCTTCTGCATTATCTTCCGCAGGTGCCGTGTCTTGTGCAGATGCGGCCTCGGCCTCAGCGGCGGCGGGAGTTTCGGCAGCGGCGTCTTCAGCAGGTGCTGTATCCGCAGCTTCAGCAGCCGGCTCTTCCGTCGCAGGTGCCGCTTCAGCAGCTGCCTCAGCAGGTTTGGCTTCCGCTTCCGCCGCAACCGGCTTCACCTTCTGGCGCTCGCCCTTTTCGGCCTTGTAGCCCAGCCCCTGCATCAGGTCGGCGAACTGCTCCAGCGTCATGCCGGTGATCGACAGCATGTCAGCCTTGGCTTCAAAGCCGCCGCGGCTGTCTTCGCCGCGCAGCATGTCGGCCAGGCGTTCCAGCATGTCGATGCGGATCATCCGCTCACCCGCCGCGCGATAGCCGGACATGGTGTCATAGCCGTCGGGCGCGCCCTTGGCGGACGGCACCGTGACCAGACCGGGAGGCGGAGATTCGGGGAAATCCTGAAGACCGTTGGCCAGCGACCACAGCACCAGCCGCAGACGGGTCGGCGCGGGCTTCAGCAAGAGCGGCATGAAAATGGTGAACTGGCCGAAACGGATGCCATGCTTGCGCAGCGCGCCCCGGGCGTCCTGGTCCAGGTCTTTCACCTCTTGCGCGATGCTTGCGCGCGGCAGCACGCCAAGGTTTTCGACCATGCGGAAGGCAAAACCACGGGCCAGGCCGGTCAGCTCTTCGTCCTTTTGCAAGGCCAGCAGCGGCTCGAACAGCGCGTTGATCTTGCGGGTGATGAAATGCAGCAGGCGGCGTTCCACCTTCTGGGCGACATCCGGCCCGGCGGACTCGTCCACAAAGACCTCGATCTGCGGGGTCAGCGCATCGGCACCGGCAACCAGCTTGCCCACCGCATGTTCGCCCCACATCAGGCCGCCCTGTTCGGTGTAATCGATCTCGGTATCGGGCGCGTTATAGAACCGGTCCGCACGCAGATGGAATTGCGGCGCCAGCGCCTGCAGCGAGGCCGCCTTCAAGGCCTTGGCCTCGGCACCCTGCGCGCTTTTATCCGGGCTGAACCGGAACCCCTCGAGACGGCCGACGAATTCGCCTTCAACCGTCACTTCACCCTTGTCATTCACTTCGGCCAAAAGGGCCTCCTTCTGTTTGAGCCGGCGCAGCAGCACTGAAGTGCGCCGGTCCACAAATCGCTGAGTCAAACGCTCGTGCAGAGCATCCGACAACCTGTCTTCTACAGCGCGCGTCTCTCCGCGCCAATGGCTTTCGTCACGCAGCCAGCCATTCCTTTGCGCGACATAAGTCCACGTGCGGATAAATGCCAGCCGCTTGGACAATGTGTCGATGTTGCCGTCGGTGCGGTCAATTCGCTTTATCTGGCGAGCCATCCAGTCGTCCGGCACCACGCCGCCGCCATGCAGATGTTCAAAAATCACCCCCAGAAGCGAGGCATGTTCGGCGTGGGAAATGCCGCGGAAATCGGGAATCCGGCAGATATCCCACAACAGCCGCACCGATTGCGCGTTGGTGGTGCGCGAGATCACGGCGGATTCGCGCGACAGCATTTTCAGCGCGCCCAGGTCGTCCGCCTCGCGCGCTTTGATCAGGTTTTCATCCGAAGGGCTTGATTCGAGCGAGTGGATCAACGTTTCAACCGTGCCGAACTGCAGATCCGCAGACCGCCAGTTCAGCTTTTTCAGCGGCGTGAACTGGTGGTTCATGATGGCAGACGCCGTGCCCTCGTCCAGGGGCCGCGCATCGCCGGTCACGCCAAACGTGCCGTGGCTCATCCCGCGGCCCGCCCGGCCTGCGATCTGGGCCAGCTCATTCGGGGCCAGCTCGCGCATCCGGCGGCCGTCGAATTTGGCGGTCGAGGAAAACGCCACATGGTCGATATCCAGGTTCAGCCCCATGCCGATGGCATCGGTGGCGACCAGGTAATCCACCTCGCCATTCTGGTACAGTTCCACCTGCGCATTGCGTGTGCGGGGGCTGAGCGCCCCCATCACCACCGCCGCGCCGCCCTTCTGACGGCGGATCAGTTCGGCAATCGCATAGACATTATCAACCGAAAACCCGACAATTGCAGTGCGAGGCGGCATCCTGCTTATCTTTTTCGAACCTGCATAGACCAGATCCGACATCCGCTCGCGGCGATGGAACTCTACCCCGGGCACCAGCGCCGAAATCGGCCCGCGCATGGTATCGGCGCCCAGGAACAGTGTCTCAAGCGTGCCGCGGGCGCGCAGCAGGCGGTTGGTGAAGACATGTCCGCGCTCAGGATCGGCGCAGAGCTGGATTTCGTCGATCGCCAGGAAGTCGCAGCCCATGCCCTCGGGCATCGCCTCCACCGTGCAGATCCAGTATTTCGCGCGCGGCGGCACGATGCGTTCCTCGCCGGTGACCAGCGCCACCACCGACGGCCCGCGCGCCGCCACCACCTTGTCATAGACCTCGCGCGCCAAAAGCCGCAGCGGAAACCCCATGACGCCGGTGCGGTAGCCCAGCATCCGTTCGATGGCGTAATGTGTTTTGCCGGTATTGGTCGGGCCCAGAACGGCCACGATCCGCGATGCGCTTGCCATTGCTTCAGCCCCCGCCCCGATGGGGCTTACAGTTCCCGGCCCTCGGCCAAGGGCGCCAATCGTTCAAGGGCGCTGCTTACTTCCTCGTGGTGCGGATGTATAGCCTTGGCCCGCTGGTAGGCCTGATAGGCGCGTTCGGGTTTACGGAATTGTTCGAACAACGCGCCCAGCGCGTAGATCGCGTTGTAATCCATCGGGTTCAGCGCCAGCGCGCGTTCCAGATCCGCCACCGAAGGCCCGTAAAGCCCCAGCGCGAAATAGACGCGGGCCCGTTCGTACCAGCCGCGGGCAAATTCCGGCGCATGATCGGTCAGCGCGGTCAAATGCTCCGCTGCCCGCTGCAAATCGCCCCGCTCCAGCGCGTCGGTGCCGCGCCGCAGCAGCAGATCCATCGCAGGCGAGCCGCTTTTGGCCCAAAGCGCCTGCAGCTCGCGGTCGATGGCCGCCGCCTCGGAGAGTTCCGACACGGCCAGGTCCTGCAGCAGCGCATCGGCGGAATGCTGCTGTGCCGCGCCGGCCCCAGGCAAGGAATACGTGACTGTGACTGCCGTTGCCGCCACGATAGCTTTGAGCTTTGGGAGATTTGCCAGCATGATGCCCCCAGTGTAATCCAGCGCGCGGCAATTTCCAGTATTGGATGCAAATGCTTCACAGATTTGTGCTATGAAGCGCGCAAAACAGATTGAGGACTGACATGAGCGATACCCTGGCACAGGCGGCAGAGACCCTGAACAGCAAACTGGACGCAGGCGAATTCGACGCCTCCGCAAAATTCGAGATCGAGGGGCTGGGCTCCATCGTGCTTGACGGCGCAGGCGCCCGCGTCGGCGACGAAGACACCGATGTCACCATGAAAGCCGACGCCGACACGTTCCAGTCGATCCTTGAGGGCGATTTGAACCCCACCGCCGCCTTCATGTCCGGCAAGCTGACCATCGATGGTGACATGGGCACCGCGATGAAGCTGGCCTCGGCCCTGTCCTGATGGACGGCGCCCCGGTGGAGCTGCAGCCTGCCCCCTTGTTTGCGGATATCGCGCAGGGGCCTGCGGGCGGTCAGGCCCATTGGGTGCACACCTCGGACGGCCTGCGTATCCGCGCAGGCCACTGGCGACCCGAAGGAGCGGCAAAGGGCACCGTCCTGCTGTTTCCCGGTCGCACGGAATATATCGAAAAATACGGGCTGGCCGCGGCGGAATTTGCCGATCGCGGTTTTGCGACCCTCACCGTGGACTGGCGCGGCCAGGGGCTGGCGGACCGGACCCTGGCAGAACGCCGCCTGGGCCATGTCGAAGACTTCAGCGACTTCCAGAAGGACGTGCAGGCGCTGACCGGGCTGGCCGAACAGCTGGATCTGCCGGAACCCTGGTTTCTGGTCGGCCACTCCATGGGCGGCGCCATCGGGTTGCGCGCGCTGATGCAGGGGCTGAAGGTCAATGCCTGCTGTTTTACCGGCCCGATGTGGGGCATCCAGATCCCGCCGCTGCTGCGCCCTTTGGCCAGCTTTCTAAGCGGCGTTGCGCCGTTTTTGCGTCTGGACAAATTGCTGCTGCCGACCACGGCGCTGGAGCAATATGTGCAGATCACGCCCTTTGACGGCAACACGCTGACCACCGATCCGGACATGTACCGGATGATGCATGCCCAGCTGGCGGCACAGCCCGATCTGGCGCTTGGCGGCCCCACCGTCCAATGGCTGCGCGTCAGCCTGCAGGACTGCGCCTGGCTGGCCGGGCAGCCCTCGCCCGCCCTGCCCTGCATCACCTTTGTTGGCTCGGACGAGCAGATCGTCAACACCGAGGCCATCCACGACCGGATGGCGCGCTGGCCGGGCGGCGAGCTGGACCTGATCAAGGGAGCCCGGCACGAGGTGCTGATGGAAACCCCGGAAATCCGCGCACATGTGTTTTCCAGCATGTGCCGCCTGTTTGAACAGTACCGCGGCTGATCGCCCGGCGTTGCGCCGACTAAGCGCCGTGCCTTTACCTGCCCCTTACCAGCTTTCGTTAAACTCCCGATGATCTGCAGATGATCAACGCCCGCCTGCTTGTGATCCAGCAAGCCGCCGCTTAGATGTTGGGTCAACGAATTTCTCATGACAGGAGCCCCCATGTTCCAGCTTCCCTTCCCCGTTCGCGACGCAAACGCCTCAGCCGGTTCCGGCGGTCTTGGCAACTTGCCGGAATGGGACCTCAGCGATCTTTACGCGTCTGAGGACGCCCCCGAACTGGCCCGCGATCTGGACTGGCTGGAGCAGGAATGCGCCGCTTTTGCTGCCGATTACGAGGGCAAGCTGGCCGGTCTGGACGCCGCCGGTCTGCTGGACTGTGTTGAGCGCAACGAGAAGATCAACAATATCGCCGGCCGCATCATGTCTTTTGCGGGCCTGCGCTATTACCAGCTGACCACCGATGCCGACCGCGCCGCCTTTTTGTCGGACTGCCAGGAAAAGGTGACGGTGGCCACCACGCCGCTGGTATTCTTCACGCTGGAGCTGAACCGCATTGACGACGGCGCGATGCAGGCGCATCTGGCCGCCAATGCAGACCTTGCCCGCTATGCCAGTGTGTTCCGCCGTATCCGCGCGATGAAGCCCTATCAGCTGTCGGATGAATTG
Organism: Leisingera sp. NJS204; assembly: GCF_004123675.1. NCBI lineage: Bacteria > Pseudomonadati > Pseudomonadota > Alphaproteobacteria > Rhodobacterales > Roseobacteraceae > Leisingera > Leisingera sp. NJS204. Next base: position 2,767,173 of record NZ_CP035417.1, read on the forward strand.
GAACGGTTCATGCATGACCTCGGCATTGTCGGCGATGCCTGGGAGAAACTGTTTGATGAAACCATCGCCGGTTTGCAATTCACCGTCGATGGTGAAGAGCTGACCATAGAGGGCACCCTGAACCTGCTGACCGACCCGGACCGCGCCAAACGCGAAGCGGCGGCGCGGGAGCTGGCCGCAGTCTTTGCCGAAAACGTCAAAACCTTTGCCCGCGTCCACAACACCCAGGCCAAGGAAAAGGAAATCATTGACCGTTGGCGCGGCATGCCCAGCGCCCAGACCGGCCGCCACCTGTCCAACGACGTGGAGCCCGAGGTGGTCGAGGCCCTGCGCGAAGCCGTGGTTGCCGCCTACCCCAAACTTTCCCACCGCTATTATGAGCTGAAGCGCAAATGGCTGGGTCTCGACGTGATGCAGGTCTGGGACCGCAACGCGCCGCTGCCGCTGGAAGACCCCCGCACCATCAGCTGGGAGCAGGCGGAAAAGACCGTGATGGACGCCTATAACGCCTTTGATCCCCGTATGGGTGAAATCGCCGCGCCGTTCTTCTCGGACGGCTGGATCGACGCAGGTGTCAAACCCGGCAAGGCACCGGGCGCCTTTGCCCACCCCACCGTCACCAATGTGCACCCATACGTGATGCTCAACTACCTGGGCAAACCGCGCGACGTTATGACCCTGGCGCATGAGCTGGGCCACGGCGTGCATCAGGTGCTGGCGGCGGAACAGGGTGAGATGCTGTCCTCCACCCCGCTGACCCTGGCGGAAACCGCGTCTGTGTTCGGCGAAATGCTGACCTTCCGCAAGATGCTGGACGGGGCCGAGACCCAGGAACAGCGCAAGGTGCTGCTGGCGGGCAAGGTCGAGGACATGATCAACACGGTTGTGCGCCAGATCGCGTTCTATGACTTTGAATGCAAACTGCACGCAGCCCGCGCCGAGGGCGAGCTGACACCCGATGACATCAACGCCATCTGGATGTCGGTGCAGGCCGAAAGCCTGGGCGAGGCGTTCGAGTACATGGACGGCTACGAGACCTTCTGGGCCTATATCCCGCATTTCGTGCATTCACCCTTCTACGTCTACGCTTATGCCTTTGGTGACGGGCTGGTGAATGCGCTTTACTCGGTCTACGCCTCCGGCGCCGAAGGGTTCGAGGACAAGTATTTCGAGATGCTCAAGGCAGGCGGCTCCAAACACCATAAGGAACTGCTGGCACCCTTCGGCCTTGATGCCACTGACCCCGAATTCTGGGACAAGGGCCTGTCGATGATCTCCGGCTTTATCGATGAACTGGAAGCGATGGAGGGGTGATGCCCATCAGCCTGCGACCGGTGCCGCGAAACGAATTTGATCTGGTCTCCCATATTCAGGTGGAGCCGGATCAGATCCGCTATTCCGGCACCGTTGCGCAGGCGTTTGAAGAGAATGAGGACGGCGTGGATTTTCACGCCATCCTTGACGGCAGTCGCGCGGTGGGCTTCTTCAAGATCGACCGGCTGTATCACGAAACCTACAGTTTTGCCGGTCCGGATGAGCTGGGTTTGCGCGCCTTCATGATCGACCGCGAAGAGCAAGGCAAAGGCTACGCAACGGCTGCCGTTGCCGCGCTGACACCCTATCTGGCTGCACAGTATCCGGCGCGGCGCGCGGTGGTGCTGACCGTCAATATGCAGAATTTCGGCGCCATCCGCTGTTACTGCAAGGGCGGTTTTGCAGACACCGGCGGCATCCATCCCCACGGCATCGCCGGCCCGCAGCACATTCTGCGGATGGGGTTCGGCACGGCAAAATAAGTTATCTGCTTGCGAAAATGCCGCGGCATGCCTTACCCGCTTCGCAATTGGTCCAGATGTTGCTTCTGGACAGGGTGACACTTGGCTCATCAGCCCAAGGAGAAAGCCATGCGCGGACGCTGCCTTTGCGGATCGGTCACATTCGACGTCGACCTGCCGGTCCTTTCCACCGTGAACTGCCATTGTGAAAGCTGCCGCCGCCAGTGTTCGGCGCCGATGACTACCTACTTCGGGGTTGAAGACGGTCAATGGCGCTGGACCGGGGAGCATCCAAAATTGTTCTGTTCCTCGGTCGACGTCGAGCGCACATTCTGTGGAAACTGCGGCTCACCCATGTCATTCCGTTCGCAAACAATGTCTGGCACCATGCATTTTTATGTGGCGGCGCTGGAAGATCCGGAAGCATTTGCCCCTACCTTGCATGTCGCGCATGAGGAGAAACTCTGCTGGCTGAACAGTGATGACGGGCTTCCCAAGCGCACTGGGCCGGAATATCTGTAACTGGCAGCGTGCCCTACTTCAACTGGCTGTCCTTGGAGCCGCGCCGGTTGAAGCCCCCGCGTGCCTGGTGGGCACCGTCGCGCTCCTGCTGGCAGTCGATACACAGCTTCACGCCAGGAATGGCCACACGGCGTTTCTCAGGGATCGGTTCCTCGCATTCCGCGCAATGGGTCAGGCTTTCGCCCACCGGGCGCCGCACCGCCTTCAGCCGCGCCAATTCATCATTGATCGACGCTTCTATCTGTTCATTCACCGCGCCGTCCTGCGCCCAGCCGCCTGCCATGGACCGTCCTCCTGTGCCAGAGGGGGTGAATGTAAGGCCGTACAGGCGCTCTGCCTAGGGCTGCCTGAAAGCAATTCCCGAGCAAATCTATCAACTATTTGATTTCATTACATTTTCTGTTGACCTGCGGCGTAGGCACGGCTAAACAGAATACAGAAATTGCACGCAAGCCAGAATCACCAGGCCGCAAGCAGCCAGCACTCCAGCCATCCCCCGGGACAGCCAGACCGCAAGCAACGCCAGCAACCAGAGTGATTTCAGCCAGCCACGCGCATGTCTGCCAGCCAGCATTTTTGCCAGCCTCCCATTCAGCCGCGTACCCAGCATTTTGCCAGGCCCATGCCAGACAGGTTTCACAGCCAGCTTCCGCCAGCTTTTCAGGTCAGTTTTTTGACCCGATGTTTCGCGCGCGAAACAGTCCGGCAGGACTGCTGCCGTAAAGCCAGCATCATTGTCAGCTGACAAAAAAAGGCGGCGCCAAGCACCGCCTTTACAGTCTGCTGCCGGGCGCGGGGATCAGGCGCCGGTCAGCATTCCCTTCTCCATCGCCAATTCGCGCATCTTCTTCTGCAGCTTTTCAAACGCCCGCACCTCGATCTGGCGGATCCGCTCGCGGCTGACATTGTATTGCGCGCTCAGCTCCTCCAGGGTCACCACCTGGTCCATCAGGCGGCGCTGGGTCAGGATGTCCTTTTCGCGGTCGTTCAGCACGTCCAGTGCCGCAGCCAGCAACTCCCGACGGGCTTCCAATTCGTCGCGGGCCTCGTAATCGCCGGCCTGGTCGGCATCTTCGTCTTCCAGCCAGTCCTGCCATTGCATCGTGCCCTCGCCCTCGGAGCCGACGGTGGCATTAAGCGACGCATCACCGCCCGACATGCGGCGGTTCATCGAGATCACCTCGTCCTCGGTCACGCCAAGGTCGGTTGCGATCCGTTTGACGTTCTCGGGGCGCAGATCGCCATCTTCCAGAGCGCCGATGCGGGCCTTGGCCTTGCGCAGATTGAAGAACAGTTTTTTCTGCGCCGACGTTGTGCCCAGTTTGACCATCGACCAGGACCGCAGGACATATTCCTGGATCGACGCGCGGATCCACCACATCGCATAAGTCGCCAGCCGGAAACCTTTTTCCGGATCGAATTTCTTAACCGCCTGCATCAGGCCGACGTTCGCCTCGGAGATCACTTCGGCCTGCGGCAGGCCATAGCCGCGGTACCCCATGGCGATCTTGGCCGCGAGCCGCAGATGGGACGTCACCATCCTGTGCGCCGAGGCCGCATCCTGTTCTTCGACCCAGCGCTTGGCCAGCATGTATTCCTCTTCCGGCTCCAGCAGTGGAAACTTGCGGATTTCCTGGAGATACCGGTTCAGACCGCCTTCGGGCGTCGGGGCAGGCAGGTTTGCATAATTCGCCATATAAAGTGTCCCTCCCAAAATGTATAAGGACTTAACATTAGCGCATATGTGTTAGCGCCAAATCCTTTTCAAGGACCGCTTAAGGAATTGTTGTATGTTACCCCGGCGGAATGCGTCTGTGAATTGCATCACAAGCGTGAACACGCTTATTTGCCGGCAATTTACTGGCGCAACGCCGCCAGCAATTCCGTCATATCCTGCGGCAACGGCGCCTCAAACCTGAGCGGCGCGCCCGTCACCGGGTGGTTGAATCCCAAAACAGCGGCGTGAAGCGCCTGGCGCGGAAAGTGCTGGACGGCCGCATGCGCGGCTTCGCTCAAGGCCTTGGCCGCCAGTTTGCGGCGCCCGCCATAGGTGGGATCCCCCACCAGCCCGTGACCGGCGTGGGCCATATGCACCCGGATCTGGTGGGTACGGCCGGTTTCCAGCCAGCATTCAACCAGCGCCGCGCAGGCCGGGTTGCCGAAACCCTCGCAGATGCGGGCCCGGGTCACCGCATGGCGGCCGCCCTGAAACAGCACCGCCTGGCGCTGGCGGTCGGTCTTATGGCGGGCCAGCTGGGTGGTGAGCTTGAGGATATTGCCCGGCTCGAAGCTAGCCCCCTTGACGCCGCGCAGCCGCGGGTCGTTGCCGTCCGGCACGCCGTAGCAGACCGCCTGATAATAGCGCTCTACCGTGTGTTTTTCGAATTGCACCGCCAGCCCCTGGTGGGCGGCGTCGGATTTGGCCACCACCAGCAGGCCGCTGGTCTCCTTGTCGATCCGGTGCACGATGCCAGGGCGCTTGACGCCGCCTACTCCCGAAAGGTTGCCGCCGAAATGATGCAGCAGCGCATTGACCAAAGTGCCGGAGGGGGAGCCCGGCGCCGGATGCACCACCATGCCGGAGGGTTTATTGATGACAATCAGGTCATCGTCTTCAAAGACAATCTCCAGCGGGATGTCCTCGGGGCCGATATGGCTGTCCTCGGCTTCCTCCACGGTGATCGCGATCTGCGCGCCGGCCTCGACCTTGGCCTTGGCGTCCTGCACCACGGCGCCGTCCACCGTAAGCGCGCCCTCTTCGATCAGCCGGGCCAGACGGGTGCGCGACAAAGACGCCTCCTCTGGCACATCGCGCGAAACCGCTTTATCAAGCCGCTTAGGCGGGTTTTCCGCGATGACAAATTCAATCCGGCGGCTGCCCATGACTGATCCTTCCGAGACCGAAATCCAAACGGAGCCGCCGCAGATCCGGTTCCTGCGGCGGCTGGTGACCACGCTGACCGTGGTGATGATTGGCGGGCTTGTAGTGATAATCTCGCTGCTTGTCATCCGCTTGCAGGCAGGTGATACGCCGCTGCCCGCAGAAATCGCCCTGCCCGACGGGGTAAAGGCCGAGGCGGTCACACTGGGACGCGGCTGGATAGCTGTGGTCAGCCAGGACAACCGCATCCTGATTTTCGACCGCGAGTCCGGCGCGCTGCGCCAGGAAGTGCGGATCAAGGACTAGCCCCGCGGGTCAGGACCTGAGCAGAACCTTGTTGGAATCAATCGCCGCGGCGATCTGGGCATACTGCGCTTGCCGTTCCTGCGCGGATTCCGCGCTGCGCAGCAAAACTGTGCCTGCGTCTTCAAATATGCGGACAGCTTCCCGGTTCACTGCAGCCTGCGCGGACGGTCTGACAGGCGTCAGCGGCCGGGTGGTGCGTTCAGCCGGGTTTGCGGAACTGGTGACGCTGACCCGGCTCCGGCCCGGGTCGCTGTTCTGGCGGGCCAGCCGCTTGAGCCGGGCCGAGGTGTCCTGCAGCACGTCGCGCACCTCGTCGTAATCGGTGCCCGCAGGGATGCCATCTGCAGCTGCTTCCAGCCGTTCCGAGAGGCAATCGACCTGAAGCGCCGAATCACCGGTGGCGCGGCAGAAGGCCTTGGCAGCGGACAGGGTGCCCAGCAGCTCGGTCAGAAAGGCAGCCGAACCGAATTCTCCGGCCGGAACCACGACTGTATAAGTCAGGGGTCCGGCGCCCTGTGCCAGTGCAGGTGCTGCGGCCAGACCCAGACAGGAAACCCCTGCGGTCAAGCTCTTGGCGGCTGTCTTAAACATATCGTTACCCTCGCATATCCCCGAAGAACCACGCATAGCGGTGCGGCAGCTGCGCGGCATCTCGCCGGAACATCGCCGCTGCAGCGCCGCCGTGTTGCCTGGCGCCCGGGCCTTCATTAACCTTAAGATGTTCCAAAGCATAAGGTTGTTTTATCATGTACACCAGTATCTTGCGGGCAGCGGCATTGATTATCCCCCTGTCTCTTGCCGCACAGCCCGTATTTGCCCAGACCGCGGACGCCGCATTGAACGAAGCCAAGCGGCGCGTGGCCTGCGGTGCCGGTGTTCCGGTCTCCGCCACCTATCTGGCAAACGGCACGCTGCAGGTGACCTGCCAGGCACAGGGCGCCGAGGCCGTGGCCCAGGCCGCCGCAAGCGGCTTGCCCGAAACCGGACTGTCCGCCGGAGCCGCCGCCGGAGCGGTTGCAGGGGTGCTGTTCCTGGTTCTGATCGCCGATGACGATAATGGCACATCGACCACAACAACGACCACAACCACAAGCACAACCGATTGAGGCCAGGTCCCTTTTGCCCGTTCTGCTGGAGCACATCCATTGCGTACTCCAGCAGTATGGCATGCAGCGGCCGGCACAGCGCCACTGCTTTTGCCTGCCCCGCTTGCAGAAGATCTAAGGACCGCGCGGAATTGCGCGGCCCAAAGGCAAATCCCTGAATACAGCACCACAACCGCGGTCCCGGCTGCTGGCGCCCGACGGGAGGCATGAACAGGCCGGCCGTTCAGCGGCCAGGAAAACCTGGGCTAGCGGCGGGAACCCGCAATAGAATTGAGACTGCAAAAACCGTACCCGGCAGAAACGCCGGACTGCTGCCGCAGCTGGGATGACCCAAGGTGTTTGATTGAGTGGTACCACCTCCCCGGCTCGAACGGGGGACCTCCTGATCCACAATCAGGCGCTCTAACCAACTGAGCTAAGGCGGCACTGTGGGGTCATTTATAGCACGTCCCGGAGGCGCGCAAGAAGTTTTTTTGCCTTTCCGCTGCAGAAATCCGCCACTTCCGATTGCCCGGTTCAATGGCCCGGATCCGGCCATAACGCCGGCTGAAAGTTATCCACAACCGCTTGCAATCATGCGCAATTTCCCGCTTCACTCAGAGCGGTCCGCCCTTTGGTTCCGGGAAAGACAACCGCCAGGTCTGCTCTACCAGGTCCTGGCCATAGCTGTGCACCGGATGGCTGTCCGTCAACTGCCAGCCGAAAGCCCGGTAAAGCGCGCAAGCGGTCTGGTGGCTTTCATGGGTTTTCAGCATCATGCCCCGGTACCCGGCTGCACGGGCAAACTCCATGCATTCCCGCAGCAACCGCTTGCCCAGCCCCTTGCCGCGCGCCGCAGGCGTCAGCAGGAACAGACGCAGCTGCGCTGTGGCGGCATCCTTTTTCATGCAAAATACCGAGCCCAGCCGCTCGCCGCCGCTTTCCGCCAACCAGCCGCGTTCGCAGGCCGGATCGTGGCCTGCGCAGAAACTGTGCAGAATATCGGCGACCAGCGGTCCGAAAGTTTCATCAAACCCGGCCTCGCGGGCGTACAGATCCTGGTGGCGGGCGGCCAGCCAGTGCATGTCGGTAGGAGCGAATCGGCGCAGGGTCACATCCATCATGCGAACAGCATAGCGTAAAGCCGGCTTGCCTTTCAGCCTGCCCCGGGCTAGCACCAGCTGCAATCCGCTGACCGGCATTGGAGTGTGCAATGAGTATCAACACCGAACGCGACATTGAGGCAAACATGCAAATCGGTCCGACCGATCAGGGTATGGTGCGGATTTTCATTGATACCGGCAGCGTTGAAATCCCGATGGACTTTGACCCGGAAGAAGCCGAGGAGATCGCCGAAGAGATCCGCGCCGCTGCACAAGCCGCGCGCAGCGTCAAGTAGCGCAGCCTTTCCGGCACTCCGCACCCGCCCTTCCGCGCTGAACCCGATGGCCGGGCAAAGCGGCGCAACAAGCGCCGGCAAGGGGTTCCGGCGCAGCCGGGGCACCTGCGGGCGCGGGAGTTGCCGCCAGCGCTCAATCCTCAGGCTCTTGATCTCCGGCCCCGCCCAGCAGCTGCCTGTCCCGGCCCGGGCGCGGGTCACGCAGGGCCTGCAGGCGGCGGGCGGAATCCATCGCGAATTTCTGGATCAGCTTTCTGCGGCGCGCCGGCGGCAGTTTGTCCTCCGGCGCCATGCGGATGATTTCGGCATCATACGGGTCAGCAATAATCAGCCCGGTGCCGTCCGGCAGCAGCTCGGTTGGAAACGCCAGATCCACCGCCCAGAAATAGCGGTCGCACCACTCCAAATAGCCCTCCCACTTGCTGTCGGACTGGAAATCAGCGCGGCTGGACTTGCACTCGATCACCCACAGCTCCCCCTTGGGACCCAGCGCCATCACATCGACGCGCAGGCCGCGGGCCGGCGCAAACTCCTCCAGCGGTGCATAGCCCAGCGAGCGCAGATAGCGCGACACCCCGCGGGCGAGTTTCTGTCCAGGCTGCAGATCATTCATCATACGGGCAAATGTGAACAATTAGGGAACAAGTTGCAATCCCGCGGTTTTAACCGGAAACAACCCGCCAGCACTCCGTTCCCCTTGTAACAGCGCGCCGGGCAGACTATTTACGGCCTTGGCGGGTTCTGCCCTTCTTGTGACAGGCAGCATTCCAGTGGCCTTAAGCAATTCCACGGGAGCTGGCTCTGTTCGGACCCTGGTCCGTTTACCTGGCGCCCACCTGTACAAACAGGTCCCCGGGAATCAAAGCCGCACGGTTGATTGGTGGTCCCGCCGCATTTTCCCTTACCGCCAAAGAAAAAACGCGCCTTCCGGATGGAAAGCGCGGGCGGATTGCGTTTTGCAATGTTTCAGCGGCGGCTGCGCAGCTGGCGCTCACGCTGGGAAAGCTCGTCAGCCGGAACACGCACCGGCTGGAGTTCATTAACCACAGGAGTGCCGCGGCGGGGCCCGCCGTCCTTTTCAGCCATGGCCATCACCGCCCAGGCAAACTGCACACCGGCAAAGACGATGCCATGCATGAACCATAATAGGAACACCGCCAAGAGGCCCGCGTCGGATGTGGAAACCAGCCCCCAAAGGTTCATCACATTGAACCAAAGCAGCATCGCCACAAATACGGCAGCAATCCCAAAGCCGGTCACGACGTTGCGGATATACATCTTCACCAGTTCAGGCATCTGAGTCCTCCAGATATGCAATAGGAGGTTATCAGTCTTTACAGCGCCGTCCAGCGCTTCCGGAGAAATAAGCGGAATTTGCCGCACCCTTTGCGATTGGCCGTTTCCCAAAGAAAAAGGCGCACTCTACAGCGCGCCCTTTCTCCATCGAAGTCGGAACTACCGCCTCAGAAGGCTTCCGGTTTGGCTTCGCGTGCCATGTGGTCCAGCACGGCGTTGACGAATTTCGCCTCCTTGCCTTCGGGAAAAAAGGCACGTGCGATATCGACAAACTCGTTTATCACCACTTTGGGCGGGGTGTCGGACTGGCTCAACTCGGCCCCGGCCGCGCGGAACAGCGCGCGCAAGGTGGGATCGATCCGGGCAATCGGCCATTTCGCCACCAGGGCGCGGTCGGTCATCTGGTCGATCTGCGCCTGATGGTTCACGGCTTCGCGTATCAGCTTGCGGAAGATCTTGTTATCCCCCTCCGCCATCTCGTCACCCTCATAGACAGCGCCAAAGCGGTGGTCCTCAAACTCGACGATCACCTTGTCAAAGGTGAGGCCGCTGTGTTCCATTTGGAACAGCGCCTGCACAGCATAAAGCCGCGCTGCCGATCTCATCTGATTCTTGCCATTGCCCTTGGGGCGGCTGTCCTGGGTGCTCATACGCTGGTGGATCCGTTGTCTGTACCGGCGACCTGGTACGCCCCGGTGGGCGCCTTGAAACCGATGCCTTTGGTCTGGGCGCCCCACTTACGCGTGAGTGCGATCAGATGCAAGGCCGCAGCTGCCGCGCCGCCACCTTTGTTCTGATCGGCTGTATCTGCCCGCACTTCGGCTTGTTTGCGGTTCTCCACTGTCAGGATGCCGTTGCCGATGCACAGCCCCTGCAGGCCCATCAGCTGGATCGCGCGGCTGCTGTCGTTGCAGACGGTGTCATAATGGGTGGTTTCACCGCGGATCACGCAGCCCAGCGCCACGTAGCCGTCGAAATTCGAGGTCCGGTCGGCAATTGCAATCGCTGTCGGCACTTCCAATGCGCCGGGCACTTCGACGATCTCGAAAGTTCCGCCTGCGGCTTCGATCTCGGCTGCGGCGCCGGTGACCAGATTGTCGGCGATATCCTTGTAATAAGGCGCCACAACAATCAGCATCTTCACCGGCTTGTCGAATTCCGCACGCGGCAGGGTGTAATGGGTTTCATGTCCAGCCATATCAATCGTCCTTCAGAATGGGGCGGCTGCCGGTGATGGACAGCCCATAGGCATCCAGCCCGACATATTTGGTCGAGGGCGAGTCGGTCAGCAGAACCAATTCGTTCAAACCCAGGCTTGACAGGATCTGCGCGCCGATGCCGGTCTGTTTGATGGTCACTGTCCGCGCGCCGTCTTCCTCATTGGCATAAAGCGCATTGCGGGGCTGGCGGAACAGGGTCACCACACCGCGGCCCTCTTCGGCAATGATCTCCATCGCGCGGGGCAGCTGGCGGGCCGATTTCGGGCCAAGTCCCAGAATATCGGTCGCCTCATGCAGCGCATGGGTACGCACCAGCACCGGCTCCGGCGTGGTGATGTCGCCCTTGATCATCACCACATGCTCGATGCCATGGGTCTGGTCGGTGAACAGCCGCATTTCCCACTCGCCGCCGATTTCCGAGGTCACGGTCTCGCGCGAGGTTTCCGTCACCAGATTGTCGTTGCGGGCGCGGTAGGTGATCAGGTCGGAAATGGTGCCGATCTTCAGCCCGTGCGTCGCGGCGTACTCCACCAGATCGGGCAGCCGTGCCATGGTGCCGTCTTCCTTCATGATCTCGCAGATCACCGACGACGGGTACTGACCGGCAAGCCGGGCCACGTCGCAGCCGGCCTCGGTATGGCCTGCACGCACCAGCACCCCGCCCCGGCGCGCGCGCAGCGGGAAGACATGACCGGGGGTGGCAATATCGGCAGCAGTATTGTCGGGGTCGATGGCGGTGGCCACGGTCAGCGCCCGGTCGGCGGCAGAGATGCCGGTGGAAACGCCTTCGCGCGCCTCGATCGAAACTGTGAAAGCAGTCTCATGGCGCGACGAATTGTGCAGCGCCATCATCGGCAGGCCCAGCTCTTCGATTCGATCAGCAGGCAGGGTCAGGCAGATCAGCCCGCGGCCATGGGTGGCCATGAAATTGATCGCCGCCGCATCCGCAGCTTGCGCCGGAATCACCAGATCGCCTTCGTTCTCGCGGTCCTCGTGATCGACAAGGATGAACATGCGGCCCTGGCGGGCCTCCTCAATGATGTCTTCAATCGGGCTGATGGCGTCGCGCAATTGCGCCTCAACCGGCCCCGGTGTTTCAAAGCTCATGTAGCAGCCTTTCGATGCGCAAAGGCAGCACGCCTGGCGCTGCGGGTTCTTTCCCTGCCAGATAGCCCACAGACGGGGCAAATGCCAGTCCCGCAAACGGCACAGAGGGGTCTGGACGCGGCTTGTGCATCTGTGCACAAATGATTTTGGATCCAATCCATAGGGCCAGGGCTTCATCGGGAAGGGAAAGACAGATGCGCGCATCCCGCATTATCCAGGCGGTTGAGGCACATGCCGAGGGCGAGCCGGGCCGGGTGATCACCGGCGGCATGCCGCTGTTGCGCGGCAATTCGGTGTTTGAAAAGATGCAGGATATGGCGGCCAATCATGATGATATCCGCCTGCAAATGCTGCGCGAACCGCGCGGCAATCCCGGGCTCTGCGGCAATGCGATTGTGCCGCCCTGCCATCCGGAAGCGGACGCCGGTTTTATCATCTTCGAGCAGACCGAGTATCCGCCGATGTCGGGCTCCAACACGATCTGCGTGGTGACGGTCCTGCTGGAGACCGGCGTGGTGGCGATGGTGGAACCGGTGACCGAGCTGGTGCTGGAGGCACCCGCCGGGCTGATCCGGGTGCGGGCCGAATGCCGGAATGGCAAGGTGACGCGGGTGGAGTTCGAGAATGTGCCGGCCTTTGCGGTGCATCTGGACGCGCCGGTGGAGGTTGCAGGTCTTGGCACGGTCACCGTGGATGTGGCCTGGGGCGGGATGTTCTTTGTGCTGGCTGAGGCCGGGAGGCTGGGGATTACCCTTGATGCAGACAACGGCGCAGAGATCGTGCGGGTGTCGGAAGCGATCCGCCATGCCACTGCCGAGCAGCTGCCCGTAGCGCATCCTGAAAATCCGGAAATCACCGGCCCTACGATCACCAACCTGTGGGGCGCTCCGGTGGCAGATGGCACCCACGGCCGCGGGGCGGTCACCATCTCGACTGGTCCGTTCGACCCGGAGCAACCGCAGGACGCCAGCGGCATCTTGGACCGCTCACCTTGCGGCACCGGCACCTGCGCCAAGATGGCGGTGCTGCATGCGCGCGGCAAGCTGGGGATTGGGCAGGGTTATGTGAATGCCGGACCACTGGGCACCACGTTCACCGGGCGCATCACAGCGGAGACGCAAGTCGGACCGTACAAGGCCATCATCCCCGCCCTGTCCGGCCAAGGATGGATCTACGGGCTGAGCCATTACACGCTGGACCCCAGCGACCCGTTCCCATTGGGCTATACCGTCGGCGACATGTGGTGACGCGCGCCGCCCCGCGGCGCGCCACGCCCAACGCCTTGGGGAGCACTTCAGTGCTGCTCAAGGGGGCGGGAGCTTATGAGTGTGGCGGGATGAGGGGCGCTGCCCCTCGGCCTTGCGGCCTCACCCCGGAGTATTTTTGGAAAGATGAAGAGGCTGCGCCGTTTTATCCGGCTTCCTGCAGACGCGCGACGTAGCGGGCCAGGGTGTCGATTTCCAGGTTGATGCGGCTGCCCAGCTTCACATCGCCCCAGGTGGTGACCTCCTTGGTGTGCGGAATGAAATTGATGCCGAAATCACAGCCATCCACATCATTCACTGTCAAGGAAGTGCCGTTCAGGGCAACCGATCCTTTGGAGGCTATGAAGCGGGCCAGGTCCTGCGGTGCGCGCAGGGTAACGCGGGTACTGTCGCCCTCGTCTTTCAGCTCCACAACTTCAGCGACGCCGTCCACATGGCCGGACACGATATGGCCGCCCAGCTCGTCGCCCACCTTCAAAGCGCGCTCGAGGTTGATCCGCTTGCCCGTGGTCCAGCTGTCCAGGTTGGTCTTGGAGACAGTCTCGGCCGAAATCTGCACGTCGTACCAGTCCTCGCCCAGCGCAATCACTGTCAGGCAGACCCCGTCAGAAGCGATGGAGGCGCCGATATCGATGCTGGCAGTGTCATAGCTGGTACGGATGCGGGCGCGAAGGTCGCCTTGCTGCTCCAGTTCGGCGATGGTGCCAACGTCCGTGATAATGCCTGTAAACATGGGTCCGCTCCCCGCAGATGATGTGCCGATGCTGCCGCAGAGGTAGCCAAGCCGCGCGCGCTCCACAAGCCCCGGCTTGCCTTACCGCCCTTCGCGGCCATAGTTTCGCCCCAGTCAATTGTTAATCAATCCTTGAGACTGCCACCGTATTTCTGACACCGGGATGTCACGCCACCTGATGAAACACCGCAGCTTTCTGTTCCTGCAAGGCCCGCATGGGCCGTTTTTCGCCGCCCTTGGACGATTGCTGCGGGCTGCGGGCTGTGATGTGGCCCGGGTGGGGTTCAATGCGGGCGATCAGGCCTTCTGGCGCGGCAAAGACAGTTATTTGCCCTTTACCGGCAGCCCTGAAGATTGGCCGGAGGTGTTGGCCGGACTGCTGGAAAGCCGCGGCATCACCGACATCGTGCTGTATGGCGACACCCGCCCTATTCACGCCAGCGCGATCAAAGCCGCGCAGCAACGCGGTATCACCGTGCATGTTTTCGAGGAAGGCTATCTTCGCCCCTATTGGGTGACTTACGAGCGCGGCGGCGCCAATGGCCATTCGCGGCTGATGGAGATGGACGTTCCGGACATGCAGGAGGCGCTGGCGCTGTCCGACATGGAAGCACCGCTGCCCCCCGCACACTGGGGCGACATGCGACAGCATGTGTTTTACGGTGCGTTGTACCATTGGTTCGTGATGTTCCGGAACCGCAAGTACCGCAATTTCCGGCCGCACCGTTCATTGACGGTGACCAAGGAGTTCCGGCTGTATTTGAAACGGTTGCTGCTGATGCCCGTTCAGGCACTGGAGCGGCGGCTGGCGGAGCGGCGCATCCGCAATGGCGGGTTTCCCTATCATCTGGCGCTCTTGCAGCTGGAGCATGACAGCTCGTTTCAGATGCATTCGCCATTCTCCAGCATGGGCGAGTTTCTGGAGGAGGTGATCCGCGGCTTTGCCGAAGGCGCCCCGCGCCACCATCATCTGGTGATCAAGGCGCATCCGCTTGAGGACGGCCGTGCCCAAGTGCGCCGCACGCTGCGCCGGCTGGCGCACGAGCACAGCATCGAAGACCGGGTGCATTATGTGCGCGGCGGCAAGCTGGCGCAACTGCTGAACGAAGCACGCACCGCGGTGACCGTCAATTCCACTGCCGGCCAGCAGGTGCTGTGGCGCGGCATTCCGTTGCGGGTGTTTGGGCGCGCGGTTTACGGCAAGCCGGAGTTTGTATCCGAGCAGCCCCTGCCGGAGTTTTTTGCCGCTGCCTGCCGCCCGGACAGCCGCGCTTACAAGGATTACCGGCGGTTCCTGCTGGAAACCTCGCAGGTGCCCGGCGGCTACTACTCCCGCGAGGGGCGGCGCCAGCTGCTGCGCCAAGTGGCGGACATGATGCTGGCGGACGAAGACCCCTATGACGCGCTGCGCCTGGGCACAGCGGCACCGCGGCAACAGTTGCGTCTGGTGACCTGACTCAGCTGCGCCCAAAGACTGGATTTTTCCCTGCTGGCAGGTTAGGTTGCCCCTAAAACTTGAGGCAAACAATAATTGGTCGAGGAGACCGAGCAGTGAAATCCGTTCCCCTTCGCTGGGCGCGTCCAGTGGCGATGCTCGCAGCATTGACCCTTGCGGCCTCATGCGGCCTGCCCAAGGTCGGCCCCAACAAGCGCCAGATCTTTGCCGGTTCCGTGCAGCGGGAAGGCGATGCCTTCATCGTCTCCGTCAACGACCGCGTCGCCCGTGCCACCGCCGTGGTGCCGGCCCTTGGCTTTTCGTCAGGCTTTACGTCTGCCGGCCGGCTGACCTCGGACACCATCCGTCCCGGCGATGTGCTGGGCCTGACGGTCTGGGAAAACGTGGATGACGGGCTGCTGGCCGCCGAGGCGACCAATTCCACCGTGCTGGAAGAGGTGCAGGTCGACAGCGCAGGCTATATCTTCGTGCCCTACGCGGGCCGCCTGCGCGCCTCCGGCAACACACCGGACCAGCTGCGCGAGACCATCACCAAAAAGCTTGAAGACCAGACCCCCGACCCGCAGGTGCAGGTGCGCCGTCTGGCCGGTGACGGTGCCACCGTTAGCCTGACAGGCGCCGTGGGCGGCCAGGGCGTCTATCCGATCGAACGCCCGACCCGCACCCTGTCGTCGATGCTGGCCCAGGCCGGCGGTGTGACGATCCAGCCGGAAATTGCCCAGGTCACCGTGATTCGCGGCCAGGAAAAGGGCAAGATCTGGTTCCAGGACCTGTTCGACCATCCGGAGCTGGATGTAGCCCTGCGCGGCGGCGACCGTATTCTGGTTGAGGAAGACACCCGCTCCTTCACCGCCTTGGGGGCGACCTCGGCCCAGGCGCGGGTGCCATTTGAAAGCCAGGACCTGTCAGCGCTGGAAGCGATTGCCCAGGTTGGCGGGCTGATTTCCACCGCCTCTGATCCGACTGGCGTCTTTGTGCTGCGCAATGAGCCGGCCGAGATTGCCAACCAGGTGCTGGGCCGCGATGATCTGATCGGGGCGCAGCGTTTGGTCTATGTGTTGAACCTGACTCAGCCGAACGGATTGTTTGTCGCCCGGGATTTCGTGATCCGCGACGATGACACCCTGTATGTGACTGAGGCGCCGTATACCCAGTGGACCAAGACCATTTCGCTGCTGGTGACACCAGTGGGGTCGCTGTCAAGCGTTTCCAGCGCCGTTGGCGGTTAAACCGCCGTGCGTCAAAGCGCTGGCCAGCACAAAGCCGGGAGCACTGCGTCCCGGCTTTTTGTTTACAATGGCGGTTTTCTGACCCAGCGCCGGGTGCGGCGGATCCTGCAGCTTTGCGGCTACCACATCCGGCTGGGACTGCCGCAGGCCGAAGATCTGGTTGGCATCTGGGGCGCCTCGCCCACAGCGCACCGGGGCCTTGCAGTCGCCGAACAGCGCGGCTGCGGTCTGCTGCGGGTCGAGGATGCCTTTCTGCGCTCGCTTCACCCCGGCCGGGCCGGCGAGCCGCCCATGGGGCTGCTGCTGGACCACTCGGGCATGCATTTCGATGCGGCGCAGCCGTCAGAACTGGAACAGCTGCTGGCCAGCCATCCGCTGGATGATGCCGATCTGATGCGCCGGGCACGTGATGCGATTGCCCGGCTCAAGAACGCGCATCTCAGCAAATATAACGCCTTTGATCCTGCGGCGGCGGCGCCGGATCCGGGCTATGTGCTGGTTGCGGACCAGGCACGCGACGATGCCTCAGTCACTGCATCGCGCGGCGACCGGGCGCGGTTTCTGGAAATGCTCGCCTTTGCCCAGGAGGAGCACCCCGGCGCGCGGGTGCTGATCAAGACGCATCCAGAGACGCTGCGCGGCTACCGGGCGGGGTATTATGAGGCCGCAGATGCAAGCGCGCGGGTGGAACTGTTCACGGGCAGCGTGTCGCCCTGGGCGCTGCTTGAGGGGGCCGTGGGCGTCTATACTGTCTCTTCGCAACTGGGGTTCGAAGCGATCCTGGCAGGCCACAAGCCACGGGTCTTCGGCCAGCCGTTTTACGCGGGCTGGGGGCTGAGCATTGACGATGCCCCGCCCGCCCGCAGACAGCGGCGGCTGACGCGGGCACAGCTGTTCGCAGCAGCGATGATCCTTTATCCGAAGTGGTACGATCCCTTCCGGGACGAGTTGTGCGGGCTGGAGACAGTCCTGGATAACCTGGAGGCACGGGTGCGGGCCTGGCGGGACGACCATCCCGGCTGGGCCGCTTCCGGTATGCGGATGTGGAAGCGCAAGCCGCTGCAGAAATTCTTTGGCGCCGAGACGCGGGTGCTGTTCACCGAAGATCCGGCCAAGGCACAAGCCAGCGGACGCAAGCGGTTGGTCTGGGCCGGCAAGGCGAACGCGGCGCATGACGGTGCGGTCCGGGTAGAGGACGGCTTTCTGCGGTCCCGCGGGCTGGGGGCGGAACTGGTGCCGCCCCTGTCGCTGGTGGCTGACCGCCAGGGGATCTACTATGACCCGCGCCAGCCCTCGGATCTGGACACGCTGATTGCCCGCAGGGTTGAGATGACCCAGGCCGAGGAGTTGCGGGCCGAGCATCTGGTGCGGTCTCTGATCCAGCACGGGGTGTCGAAATACAATCTTGGCGGCATCGCCCCTGCCCTGCCCGAGGGCCGCCGTATCCTGGTGCCGGGCCAGGTGGAGGATGACGCCTCAATCCAGTGCGGAGCGGGAGCCGTGAAGACTAACCTGGATCTGCTGCGCGCGGTGCGGCAGGCCAACCCGGACGCGGTGATTGTCTACAAGCCGCATCCGGACGTGGAGACGGGCCTGCGCAAAGGCCGGGTTTCAGCAGAGGGGCTGGCGGATGCGGTTGCGTCCCACGCGGACCCCATGGCCCTGCTGGCTGACGTGCAGGAGGTCTGGACGATGACCTCCCTTCTGGGGTTCGAAGCGCTGCTGCGCGGGGTGCCGGTGACAACGCTGGGAACACCGTTTTATGCAGGCTGGGGCCTGACGGCCGATCTGGCTCCGGCGCCGCCGTGGCGGCAAGCCCGTGTCACGCTACTGGGCCTCGCCCATGCGGCGCTGATCGACTACCCGCGCTACTTCGACCCGGTGACCGCCCAGCCCTGTCCGGTGGAGGTTGCAGTGATGCGCCTGCGCCAAGGCCATCTGCCGCATCCGGGGCTAAGCAACCGGCTGCTGTCCAAGCTGCAGGGGCTGTTTGCCACCTACGCCCATCTCTGGCGTTGAACGGCGGCCAGTTGATCGGGAGCCCTCCCGCACCCGCAGGACATCCTGGCTGACGCCAGCCCGCCCTTGGCGGCCTTGGGCGTGGCCCGGCGCGCAGCGCCGGGCCACGCCCAACGGGAGCGGAGCATGAAACATGCTCCAGTGACGGGCGGGAGAGCCGGTTCTGCACGGCATAGGATGGTCAGCGCAGCGCGCGGGTCCAGCGGTGCAGGATGTCTTTGCCGAGGGGACGGGTTTCAACCAGCTCAAACCGCGGCGCTTCCTCCAGCCGGCCGATGCCGAGCGCACCGATCGACGGCAGACCCTCGGCACCAATCCCCAGACCAGCAGTGAAGCCGATCAGCTCATCCACCAGATCAAACGCCAGCAGCGAGGCTGCCAGCGCGCTGCCGCCTTCGCAGAACACCCGCGTCAGCCCCGCCTGCCCCAGCTGCTGCAGCACATCCGCCGCGTCCAGCTGTACTCCGTGCGACGCACAGGGGATCAGATTGGCACCCAGCCCTTCCCAGGCCTGAATGCGCTCATGATCAGCGCCGTGGCCATGGCAGAGCCAGACCGGCACGTCTTTGGCTGTGCGGGCCAGCTGACCCATCAGCGGCAAGTCCAGATGGCGCGAGATCACCACTCGCACAGGCTGGTGCTCCACCCCCAGATCGCGCACGGTCAGCGAGGGATCATCAGCCCGCGCAGTCCCGCCGCCCACCATCACCGCATCATGGCGCGCGCGCATCGCGTGCACGGCGCGGCGGGCCTCCGGTCCTGTGATCCATTTGCTTTGGCCCGATCCGGTTGCAATGCGCCCGTCGAAACTGGCGGCCAGCTTCAGGGTCACCAGCGGGCGGCCCTGCTCAGTCTTCAGAAAGAAACCAGCATGATCCCGCGCTGCCTGTGCCCCCCATATTCCGGTGGCCACCTCAATGCCCGCATTGCGCAGCATCTGAAATCCATGCCCTGACACCCGCGGATCGCTGTCCTCGATCGCGGCGACAACCCGCGCCACACCGGCGTCAATCAGCGCCTGCGCGCAAGGCGGCGTTTCGCCGTGATGGGCGCAAGGTTCCAGCGTCACATAAGCCGTGGCGCCGCGCGCCGCCCCGCCGGCCTGCGCCAGCGCTTCGGTTTCTGCATGAGGGCGGCCGCCCGGCCTGGTCCAGCCGCGGCCCAAAACGCGGCCGCCCTGCACGATAACACAGCCCACTGCCGGGTTAGGCCAGCAGTTGCCCTGCCCGCGCCGACCCAGGGACAGCGCCAGCGCCATGAAACGGTGATCAGCGTCCATTATTCTTCCGGTGCAACTGGCGGGCGCAGCTCGTGAACAAAATCCTCGAAATCATCCGCCGCCTGGAAATTTTTGTAAACGCTGGCAAAGCGCACGTAAGCCACGGTGTCGATCCGGGCCAGCGCCTCCATCACGATTTCGCCGATTTTCTTCGACCCGATATCAGTCTCGCCCATGCTTTCCAGCCGCCGCACGATACCGGAGATCATCTGATCAATGCGCTCGGGTTCTATCGGGCGTTTCTGCATCGAAATGCGGATCGAGCGTTCCAGCTTGTCGCGGTCGAAATCCTCGCGCTTGCCGCTGGTTTTGATCACCACAAGATCGCGCAGCTGCACCCGTTCGTAGGTGGTGAAACGGCCGCCGCAGGCCGGGCAGAACCGGCGCCGCCGGATCGAAACATGATCTTCGGCGGGGCGTGAATCCTTGACCTGAGTGTCGATATTTCCGCAAAATGGGCAGCGCATCCGCCTGCTCCCTCAATCCTGTCAGCCTATTGTTTGTGCCGGTGTTTGCCCGGTTATCCACAACTATAGGCTACCCTCCAGAATTTGGGTAGTGGTGATTTATGGCCGCTAGATAAAGAGGTTCAGGCCAGATGCGCGGCCACATGCCGCTGGTGCGGACGATCGCGGTGTTCAAACAGGTAGATCCCCTGCCAGGTGCCCAGCACCAGTACTCCGCGGCTGACAGGGACCGGCAGGCTGACTGGCATCATCGCCGCTTTGATATGGGCGGGCATGTCGTCCGGCCCCTCATAGGTGTGGCGCAGATAGGCCATTGCGGGATCGGAGGAAGGCGGCACCAGGCGCGAAAAGAAGGCCCTAAGGTCGGTCTGCACCTCGGGGTCGGCATTTTCCTGGATCAGCAGCGAGCAGGAGGTATGGCGGACAAACAGGGTCAGCAGCCCATTCTGCAGGCCGGACCCGGAAACCCAGGCCTGCACGTCACGGGTGAACTCATAAAGGCCCTGCCCGCGCGTCGGAATGGTGAACTCATGCATCATGCAGATCTTTTGGCTGAACACAGCCCGGCCGGCAACAGTGTCAGCCGGTGAAGCTGGAAATCAAGGCAACCAGCGGTCCCGCCCGGGCAGCCGGTCATAACAATAGGTTTGCGCAGCCGACACATGCAGATTGTCACCTGCCTCGCGCACATTCAGCGACAGGCTGGAGGACCGGTCAGGAACACCAGGCGGCAGGCCAAAGGCAAATTGCACCGCTTTGCGCCCCGGCCGGTTGACCGAAGGCCCGACCCCGCGCCAGACATAAATCCGCTGGCTCACCGGCGCCCGCAGCTGGCGGATCGCAAAATCACCGATACCGCACCAATAATCCTGCGCGCCGGTCCCGACCCGGGCCACCACTTCCCAGACGCCTTCGGACACTGGCAGCACCTCGTGGCGGTTAATCGCCCGCCAGGCAGCGCTTGCTTCAGGCAATAGGAGAAGCGCCCCGGTCAGACCGGCAATGGCTGCAATGCGTATGGTCATCTAGTTCTCCTTGTTTCAAGTGCCGCCAGGTATCAGGCAGGCCCTAGCTCAGGGTCGCCCCGGCAGCCTGTCGCAATAACCAAAAGCCCGCTGCACACTCATGCTTTGGCCTGCCCTCAGGCTATTGATATTGCCACGGCTTGCCGCCGGCGCCAAACCCGCATTCAGGGTGAACTGAACCGCTGATACGCGGTTTGTTGTCTCGCTTGCCCCCAACCCGCGGGTGATAAACAGATCCGCCTTCCACGGCGCTCCTAGGTTCCGCTGAGCATGATCAGCTGCAGCACACCAGAAGAATGCACCGGCTGAGATTTTCGGCACTACCTCAAAGACATCCTGCGATACTGCATTGATATGCGCCGCCCTGCGGTCATTCCAGGCCGCGGCCGGCTCTGGCTGTAAAAACGGCAGAGCAGTGGCGAGAGACAGGACAGATATCCAGATTTTCATGTCGGACCCCTTTCAGTTTTGGTGCGCCGCCCGGCAACCAGGCAGATACCGAGAAGTGTAAGGAGAATTGAAACACAAACGACTCACACTGCTGTGCGGTCGCTATTGCAAGTCACGCCCTGGCTCCTTCACACCGTTCTCAAGGCCATCTGCATTTGAGAAAACTCCGCTTTGTCAGCTCCCTAGCCGCAGCACGGCAGGGACAAGCAAGAGCTACGATTGTAGCTGGAACGTTACTCCGACGTAAACGCAGCCGGGGCTCTCTCCGGGCAGCAGCTCACGCTAGATGACACTGTGTTGCGAAGCATGTTGCAGAAGAACTGGCCTCCCATTGCTACAAGCGGATTGCGCAGCTACTGGAGCGACCGGCACCAGAACACCGCCAATTGCCACCATACAACATCACATCCGCGCGAGTTCAGATGCTTCGGATCCACTACAACGCCGGTTCATTCACGCAATAGCCATATCCCTGCTGCACTGACATGCTTTCCCCGGGGCGAAAACCCAGCGACAGCCAGCCTGTCTTGGGTTCGACACCGCTGCGCTTCGGGTAGAGCGTGAACTGCACCGAGGACCGGCGCCCGGTGGTGACGCTGACATCCCGGCCCCGCACCACGTAAAACCGGTCCATCCAACCAGCGCCCAGCTCGCGGCGGGCGTATTCGGCAGCTGCGCACCAGTAATCCCAGGTGCCGCCCGATCCGCGCGGCACCACCTCATAGACCGTGTCATTGACCGGCAGCACCCGCACACCGCGGTTGGTTAAGAAGGCATCCGCAGCTGCGGGGATGGAAGAAAGACAAGCCAGGCCTGCTGCGCAAAGGAGGTTTTTCATTCGGAAATATCCCTGTGTTCGCTTCAACATAGGGATGTGCCGCAGCGGCTCCAATAGACCGGCAGCACCTTTGTAACGACCTCTCGCAGATGTGTGAACGCCCGGCTTAGGCGCGGGGCGGGAATGGAATGATCTCTGCACTGTCCCGCTGATGGCTCAGCACGCCTTCAAGAATGGCAAGCGCTGCAGCATTCGGCACGGTGCCAGTGTCAGGGTGGAACTTTTCGCGCGCCTGCCGGCGCAGCATATCCTTGGTCCCGGCTCCATCCATTTGCTTAAGCGCATCCCCCTGATCCGCCAAAACCTCGACCATGAACTGGTTGGCAGTCACCAGATCATTCAACGATTGAAGCTTTGCAGTCAGCGCCAGCAGTGCCGTGTTCATATTGGTATGTGCAGACATTTTCTTCCCCCCGGAAGGCCAATGGGCAACAGCACCGATTTTAAGGGGGGATGCCGCGCCGGGCAATGACAGGGTTAGCAAATGGTTAACGTCTGAGATCCAGCTCGGGCAGCACCAGAAACCCGCTGTAACGTACCAGCAGACCGATGCGCGGCAGGCTGGCAGAGATGTCAAATCCCAAGTGCCCCTCCGGCGTCTCAAATTCGGCAGCGGCGCTTTGCGGGCAAAGGGCCTGGGGCAGCGGCAGGCCGAACAGCCGGGCCCTCTCCACCGAGACCACCATTGCGCCTTGCTGAACCGAGACGGTCAGGTCCAGCTCGACCATGCCGAAACGTTCCACCGCCCTGCCTGTTTGCGGATCGTAGCGCAGGTGCGAGCGGGTCAGGAATTTGCCGAAACTGCGCCGCCAGACATGGCCCTTGCCCTGCGGCGCGACGTCCAGCCGGAACCGGGTTTCTGCCATCGGCGGCGGAAACCCTGCAAGCGCCGCCAGCAGCCGCGCCCAGCGGTTGCCGCCCTCAACCTTGACCATGCCGTGGCTGCGTTGCGGCGGTTGCGCATGGAACCGCAGCAGGACCGGCGGCACCTCCAGGTCTTGCGCCGCGATAATGTCGCCAAAGGCATCCCTCATAGCTCAAAGCCTCCGTCGGCAAACCGGGCGCGAACCTCTGGGCCAGGGATCAGGCACGTATCAAAGCGGCCGAACAGCCGGTACCGGTTGCGGGCGACACTGAAGTAGAGCGCGTCCTTCAGCCGCCCCGGCAGGAACCGGCAGACAGACAAGGCCGGCCAAGGCAAGGGCAGCGCCCGCATTGCGGCGGCAAAGGCATCCAGCCGCTGATAGGTGCGGCCATCCACAATCACCAGATTGGTCTCGTACGCATCCGTCGGCAGGCCATGCTGGCGGTAAAGTTGCTGCCCCAGCGGCGACTGCGCGGTGGCAAAGCGGAACCGTCCGGCCCGGTCATGGCGCAGCATGAAGCGGAAGAAGCCCGAGCACAGCACGCATTCGCCGTCGAAGACGATGAGGTCTGTGCTCTCTTCCTTCTTTTTCATTCAAGTCATGCCCCAATATTGGTCAGCGTTCGGGGAAAATGTTGGTGTCAGGCCCAAACACCACATCATCGCCGGAAGCATACAAAAAACATCGCCTGCGATTACCATCATTTTCTTCGCATTTACTAAGCGCAACCTGTTCAGCCTCGCGCATGGTCAAGCGCCCCGACGCATAAGCCCAAGCTCCGTTCCGGCTGAGCGCCAGCGCCTTATTCCGTCTGGCCGCAGAATAGCGGGACACCACGTCCCTGCCCCACAAATCAGCAACAAACGGAATAGTCTCAGGACTTACGGTCCCGGCATAGACCAAGGAAGGACTTGCCTGCCAATCCGGTATGTTCTGCCCCTTTGCGATGGCCATGCCGCAAGCCTGACCCGCCGCGTGCTCGCACTTTTGCAATACAACACGGGTTATTGTCGACGACAGCTTGTTGCCGCTGCAGCGGGACGCCCAATGCCCGTTCGGCGACACGGCCACCATATAGGTCTGCTTGCAGCGGACCCGTTCATAATCCCTTTGAATACTGGCGCTGGCGACATCCGATAGGAAGGGGATCTGAAAGAAATCGGGAACGTCTGCCCGCGCGGAATGAGCACTGGCCGCCAGCGCAACTAACACGAATCTAAGCAACATCTTCTGAATTCCCCAAACTAATCTGTTGGGCAGATTACAGGTCAATCAGGCAAGAAAAAGGCGCCCCGCGGGGCGCCCTTTGATTACTGATCCAGGAAGCTGCGCAGTTTGCGGCTGCGGCTGGGGTGCTTCAACTTCCTGAGCGCTTTCGCTTCGATCTGGCGGATCCGTTCGCGGGTCACGCTGAACTGCTGGCCGACCTCCTCCAGCGTGTGGTCGGTGTTCATGCCGATGCCGAAGCGCATCCGCAGAACCCGTTCCTCGCGCGGGGTGAGCGACGCCAGAACCCGGGTGGTGGTTTCCTTGAGGTTTTCCTGAATGGCGCTGTCCAAGGGCAGCACGGCATTCTTGTCCTCGATGAAATCACCCAGCTGGCTGTCTTCCTCGTCCCCGATCGGGGTTTCAAGGCTGATCGGCTCCTTGGCGATCTTCATCACCTTGCGGACCTTCTCCAGCGGCATCTGCAGCTTTTCCGCCAGCTCTTCCGGGGTCGGCTCGCGGCCGATCTCATGCAGCATCTGGCGGCCGGTGCGGACCAGCTTGTTGATGGTCTCGATCATGTGGACCGGAATCCGGATGGTGCGTGCCTGATCCGCGATCGAGCGGGTGATGGCCTGACGGATCCACCAGGTGGCGTAGGTCGAGAACTTGTAGCCGCGGCGGTATTCGAATTTGTCCACCGCCTTCATCAGGCCGATGTTGCCTTCCTGGATCAGGTCCAGGAACTGCAGGCCGCGGTTGGTGTATTTCTTGGCAATCGAGATTACCAGGCGCAGGTTCGCCTCGACCATTTCCTTCTTGGCCTGGCGGGCTTCTTTTTCGCCCTTTTGAACCTGCTGCACAATGCGGCGGAATTCCGAGATATCCAGACCAACATACTGGCCGACCTGGGCCATGTCGGCGCGCAGTTCTTCGACCTTGTCGGTAGAGCGTTCGATGAACATCTGCCAGCCGCGGCCGGGCTTGCCGCCCATGTCGGCCAGCCAGTTCGGGTCCAGCTCGCGGCCGCGGTAGGCATCAATGAACTCGCGGCGGTTGATGCGGGCCTGGTCGGCCAGCTTGACCATCGCGCTGTCAATCTGCATCACCCGGCGGTTGATGCCGTAAAGCTGGTCAATCAGCGCTTCGATCCGGTTGTTGTGCAGATGCAGCCCGTTCACCAGTTCGACGATTTCCGAGCGCAGCGCCTGATAGGTCGCCTCGTCCTGAGTGCTGAAGGAGCCGTCCTCGTTCAGGGTTGCCGAGATCCGGCTGTCCTGCATTTCGGACAGCTGCGCAAAGTCAGTCGAGATCCGCTCCAGCGTGACCAGAACACGGTCCTTGAGAGCGGCCTCCATCGCGGCCAGCGACATGTTGGCCTGTTCATCCTCGTCATCGTCGTCATCGCTGGCAATCGGATTGCCGTCGGCGTCCAGCTCGGGACCTTCGTCTTTAACCGGCTTGGCCGCAGCCACAGCGGATGTATCGACGACCGGCGCTTCCTCCTCGCCGTCTTCGTCCAATTGGTTGCCAAAGGTGGCCTCCAGGTCGATGACGTCGCGCAGCAGGATGTCCTCGGACAGCAGTTCGTCGTGCCAGATGGTGATCGCCTGGAAGGTCAGTGGGCTTTCGCATAGCCCCAGGATCATCGTATTGCGGCCGGCTTCGATCCGCTTGGCGATGGCAATCTCGCCTTCACGGCTCAGCAGCTCAACCGAGCCCATCTCGCGCAGGTACATGCGCACCGGGTCATCGGTGCGGTCCAGCTTTTCAGCCTGGGCGCCGGCCAGCGCAACCTCGCGCGGGCCTTCGGTGGTCACAAGGTCGGTGGTGCCCTTGTTCTCTTCTTCTTCGGCCTCTTCGTCCTCGATGATGTTGATGCCCATTTCGCTGAGCATCGACATCACGTCTTCGATCTGTTCCGAACTGACCTGATCCGGCGGCAGAACCTGATTGAGCTGATCGTAGGTGATGTAGCCTTTCTCGCGGGCCTCCGCGATCATCTTCTTGACCTGAGTCTGGCTCATGTCGAGTGAGATTTCGGCGTCCTGATCATCAGGTTTGCGGTCGTCGGTGTCTTTGGCGGCCATTCATTGCTCCTACTCAGGGGCTGCGGGGCGATTCGGGTCGCGCGAATCATTAGCGCGATTCTCTGATTCGTCACCCCGTTTACCCAATTTTCCTGTGCTCTTCCTTAGCAAAACGCAGAATCAGGCAATCTGTGTCATTTACCGGAAAAGCCGATCCGATCCAAAAGGGCGCCGAACGCGTCGCGCTCATCCCGGCTGAGCCGCGCGCCGTTCTCGCCCACATCATACTGCGCCTGGTCTTCATTCTCGCTGCGCACTGCCTTGTTCTTGGCCTCGGCTGCCTGCCGCAACCGCCAGGTCAGCGCCTCATCTGCAAGGCCGTCCAGATCTTCTTCGGCCTCTGCCAGTTCCGCGTCCAGCCCGCGCCGCGCCTCAAGCTTTGCCAGCTCCTCGGCCAGGGTCATGCTGGCCAGTTCGGTGTCGCCGGGTTTGCGCAGGCAGGGGGTGATTGCGACATGGCGAAGGCCAAAGAGGTTTTCAAGGGCATGAGGTCCCAAAGACCAGTCGATTTCTTCGCGCAGACGCTCTGGCGCGCCGATGCCATAGCGCAGCACCATATCCCGCAGCACCGCCAGATCCGGATCGGCGCATTGCAGGCGCTCAAGGCTGGTCTCGAATTCGGGGATCACAGCCGGGGTGGTGATTGCCGTGGCCAGGATCACCGCTTCGCGCATGGCGGCAAAAAACTCGTCTTCGGCACCTGCCACCAGCGAGGCACGGGTGGTTGCGCGCGGCTGCGGAATCGGGCCAAAGCCCTTGCCGGGTTTCCACGGCGGACGGCTGCCATCGCGAAAGCCGCCGCTGCGGGACCCGCGCTGCTGGAAACCGCCGTCGCCGCCGTCGCGGTTACTGCGGTTGCCGCGAAACAGCTGCCAGCGCATCTCCTTGACGTCTTCGCCGTAATGCTTGCGGATCGACGGGTCGCGGATCAGCTTGATCTTCTCGCGCAAGGATTTGTCCAGCGACGCCTTGCGTTCGGGGCTGTCGAAAACTTTGCCCTCGGTCTCGCGCTGCCACAGCAGCTTGACCATCGGCATCGCCTGATCCAGCACCGCCTGCACCGCCTCCGGGCCTTTACTGCGGATCAGGTCGTCGGGGTCCTTGCCTTCGGGCATGATGGCAAAGCGCAGGGATTTCCCGGCCTCTAGCAAGGGCAGCGCCAGATCAATCAGCCGCATGGCGGCGCGGATGCCCGCCTTGTCGCCGTCCAGCGCGATGATCGGCTCATCCGACATCCGCCACAGCATCTGCAGCTGGTTTTCGGTGATCGCAGTGCCCAGCGGCGCCACCGACGACTGAAACCCGCCTTCGGCCAGCGCAATCACATCCATATAGCCCTCAGCCACGACCAGCGAGGACCCCCGCCCCGAAGCCGCCCGCGCGGGCCCGTGGTTATACAGGCTGCGGCCCTTGTCGAACAGCTCGGTCTCGGGCGAGTTCAGGTATTTGGCGTTGTCATTGGGGTCCATCGCCCGGCCGCCAAAGGCAATTGCGCGGCCGCGCGCATCGCGGATCGGGAACATGATCCGGTTGCGGAAAGTGTCATAAGGCTTGCCGCCCTTGTTCGAGGGTTTGGCCAGCCCGGCGCCGATGATCAGATCCTCGGGCACGTTCTTGCCACGCAACCCGTCCCACAAGGCCTGCCAGCCATCAGGGGCAAAGCCGATTTCCCAGCGGTCCAGCGCCGGCGGCGTCAGGCCGCGGCGCTGCAAGTATGTACGGGCGTCATGGGCAGCGTTGGTTTTCAGCTGCAAGCGGAAGAACTGTACCGCCTGCTCCATCACTTCGGCCAGCAGTGCCCTGCGGTCCTGCTTTTCCTGCGCGCGCGGGTCGCGCTTGGGCATTTCCATGCCAGCCTCTTGCGCCAGGATCTCCACCGCCTCCATGAAACCGACGTTCTCGGTCTCCTGGATGAATTTCAGCGCGTCGCCTTTGGCGTGGCAGCCGAAGCAGTAATAGAACCCCTTGCGGTCCTCTACATGGAAGGATGCGGTTTTTTCATGGTGAAAGGGGCACGGGCTCCAATAGTCACCCTTGCCCGGCTGCGACTTGCGCTGATCCCACATGACCTTGCGCCCGACAACATCAGAGATACTGACTCGGGTGCGCAATTCATCCAGAAAGCCGGGCGGCAGGGACATATCAGTTCGACTTCAGCTGTTTCTGCATCGCCTGGATCTGATCCCAGTTCTGCAGGCACTGTTCCTCGAAGGCCGCACCAAGATCAACGTCGCGCAGGTCGCGCCGTTTCATCGCATAGACATGGTTTGTCAGCTGCGGAATCGCCTTGGAATAGGTCTCAGGCCAGTCCGGTTCGCTGTCCAGCACCGCCTGCTCCACCTCTTCCTGTTTCACCCGGTCCAGCCGCGCCTGCTGCACCGCGGCCATGACTTGGCCCTGGTACTTGCAGCTTTGTTCTTTGGTTTCAGAAGCATAGGCCGGAGCCGCCAGTAGGGCGGCTGCTAGGGCGATGCGGATCATAGATGCGCTCCGGGAATCAGTTGGTGATCCCCAAAGGTTACCCCCGCGCCGCGACAGCTTCCATCGCTGTTTTCAAATCATGCACAAGCGTTTTTGCCATCGAGCGGAACACCATGATCTGAAACGCCTGCGGCCCGGTGCGGGTCACCGAGGCCATCATGTGCTTCAGCTCGGTCCGTGCAGTATGGCCGCGCTTGAACACCTGGTTCCGCAGATCAACCGGCACCAGCCGCGCCAGCACGTCCTCAGCGCCAGCGCCTTCCAGCCGCACCACGGCCCAGGCGTCGCTCTGATCCGTCAGCGCGGCGTGCCCCGCTAGCTTGGCATCCGGCGCAAGCCCCATCAGCAATGCCATGTCCCGCCCGAACCAGACCGCGCGGCTGCCGGCCTTGCCAGTCGCACGGTTTGCCGCCGGGAAGGCCATGCCATGGGCCGTTTCCAGCGCTTTGCTCAGCGCCTCCTGCTGGCCCTTGAACGGGGCCACGGTCCACATCGCACCGGGATGTTCCTCGGTCAGGCTCATGCCGCCGATGGTTGCCGGAACCAGTCCTTCACAGGGACTTTTTGCAATCAGTTCAGCCACGGGCACGCCCTCCTTCGGGGTCAAAGAACACAGGCGGCACAACTTCGCACAGGGTATCAACACCGCGCATGTGGTCAACCAGACGCACAGTTTCGCCGATCCGCTCCGGTCCTTCTTTCAGAAAGGCCAGGCCAATCGGGCACCCCAGCGCCGGCGAATAACCGGCCGAGGTCACGTAACCCTGATCATAGATCCGCTCGACCGGGTCGCCCGGCGTGAACAGATGGGCCCCGGCAGTGATCTCCTTAGCCGCACCAACCGGCTTCAGGCCCACAAGGCGCATCCGGTCCTCGGCCATCAGCCCCTCGCGGGTGGACATCGGCTTGCCCAGAAAATCCTTCTTCCTGGACATCATTCCCTGCAGCCCCAGGTCAATGGCGGTCACCGTGCCGTTGATCTCGGCATGGGTGATCAGACCCTTTTCGATCCGCAGCACGTTCAGCGCTTCCATCCCATAGGCACCGCCGCCCATCGCCTCGGCCCGCTTCAGCAGCTCGCGGAACAGGCTTTCACCATAGCGCGCAGGAACGGCCACCTCATAGGCGTGCTCGCCCGAGAAAGAGATCCGGAACAGCCGCCCCTTAACGCCCAGCACAGTCGCCTCGCCACAGCCCATGAACGGCCAGGTTTCACCATTCACATCTTCGCCGATCAGCCCGTTCAGCAGCTCCCTTGATTTTGGCCCGGCCACGGCAAACTGTGCCCATTGCTCGGTCACCGAGGTAAACCGCACGTCCCATTCAGGACGAAGCACCTGGCTGACATACTCCATATGCGCCATCACCTGCCCCGCGGCGGCGGTTGTGGTGGTCATGACATAATGGTTTTCACCCAGCCGCGCGGTGGTGCCGTCATCCATGACAAAGCCGTCTTCGCGCAGCATCAGCCCATAGCGGACCTTGCCAACTTTCAGCGTGCTGAAGGTGTTGGTATAAAGATGATCCAGGAACTTGCCTGCATCGGCGCCCTGAATGTCGATCTTGCCCAGGGTGGAGACATCGCAGATGCCCACCGCATTGCGCACGCACGTCACTTCCCGGTCGCAGGACTGGCGCCAATTGGTCTCCCCCGGCTTCGGATAATAGGCGGCGCGGTACCACAGCCCGACCTCCAGCTGATGCGCGCCGCGGGTGTCGCTCTCGCCGTGCGACGTCAGGAAGCGCTGCGGTTTAAAGCCCTCATCCGTGGCCCCTGCCCCAATGGCACCAATGGCCACCGGCACAAACGGCGGCCGGAAGGTGGTGGTGCCGGTCTCGGGGATCGTCCGCCCCGTCGCATCCGCCAGCACCGCCAGCGCTGCAACGTTTGAGTTCTTGCCCTGATCGGTTGCCATCCCTTGGGTGGTGTAGCGCTTCATATGCTCGACCGAGCGGAAATTCTCGACCGCTGCCTGCTTCACATCCTTGACGGTGACGTCGTTCTGGAAATCGAGCCAGGCGCGGCCCTTGCCCGGCACCGCCCAGAGCGCCGCAATACGGTAAGGATCATCCTCCGCATCCGGCAGATCACCGGCAGCGGGTTTCAGGCCCAGCGCTTCCAGTACCTTAGCCGCAGCATCCGCGCCTTCGCGCAGCGCGCCTGCGGTGGAGAACGTACCGTTACAGGCGCCCGCCGTAACCATCCCCGGCACGGCGCCCTCTGCGGGAACAAAGGCCAGCGCATCGCGTTTCCAAACGGGGCGGCTGTTCAGGTGGCAGGTCAGATGCACCGAAGGGTTCCAGCCGCCGGACATCGCCAGGCAGTCGGTCTGGATCTTCTCCTCGCCCTTGACCGAGCGCACAGTGATGCTGTCCACCCGATGCCGTCCGGCGGAACCGCAAACCTGCGCGCCCTTGATCACCTGATACGGGCCGCTGTCCGGCGCCTCATGGCGGCTGTCGATCACCGCCGCGATGTGGACGCCTGCATCATGCAGGTCGCGTGCGGTGCGGTGCGCCTGATCGTTGTTGGCAAAGACGGTGACCCGCTCCCCCGGCGCCACACCCCAGCGGTTCAGATAGGCGCGCACGGCGCCCGCCATCATGATGCCAGGCCGGTCATTGTTGCGGAACGCCACGGGACGCTCGATCGCGCCTGCTGCCAGCACCGCATGTTTGGCAGCGATCCGCCAGAAGCATTCGCGCGGCAGGTGGCTGCCTTTCAGCGAATGGCGCCGCGGCAAATGGTGCGAAACCCGCTCCAGCGCGCCATAAGTGCCCTGATCATAGGCGCCGGTGACAGCAGTGCGGGTCATCAGCCGCACATTGTCCATCGCCTCAAGCTCAGCCAGCACGTCCGCGGCCCACTCATGGCCCGGCTTGCCGCTGACGTCTTCGCGTTCCGCCAAAAGACGCCCGCCCATGCGGCTGTCTTCCTCTGCCAAAATCACATCGGCCCCGGCCCGGCCCGCAGTCAGCGCCGCCATCAGCCCGGCAGGACCCGAACCGATCACCAGCACATCGCAAAAGGCAAAGGCTTTCTCGTACCGGTCCTGATCCGCCTCGCCCGACAGCGCACCAAGCCCTGCCGCATTGCGGATCATCGGCTCATAGAGCTTTTCCCAGAACGCAGCCGGCCACATGAAAGTCTTGTAATAGAACCCTGCAGTAAAAAACGGCGCCGCCAGGTCATTGACCGCCATCACGTCACGTTCGACCGAGGGCCAGCAGTTCTGGCTGCGCGCCTCCAGCCCCTCGAATATTTCTTGCTGGGTCGCGCGGACGTTCGGATCCTGCTGGCCGCCGGTGCCGGTGGTCACCAGTGCGTTCGGCTCTTCGCTGCCCGCGGTCAGCACCCCGCGCGGACGGTGGTATTTGAACGACCGCGCCATCAGATGCACATCATTGGCCAGCAAGGCAGCGGCCAGCGTGTCCCCTTCCAGCCCCATCAGATGGCGGCCATTAAATGAGAACGTAACCGGCTTCGCACCCTGGTTCAGCCCCTTGCCTGGAAGTCTCATGCCTTACCTCCCAGCCCGGCCTCGGACGCCAGCTGCACCGCCAGAATCTCATGGGTCGACGTATTGCGAGTGACCTTCAGCCAGGAATTGCAGCCCATCTCGTGATACCACAGCTCATCCAGCGGTCCCGCCGGGTTTTGCCGCAGGTTCACATACTCGTGCCAGGCATCCAGACCAGCGCCTTCAGCCGGGCGCACTACTGCTGCACCTTTGTAATAGAATTCGCGGCGGTCCCTTTCGCCGCAGAGCGGACAGGCAATCCTCATGACCAGCGCCCTTTCATCTTTCTGAAAAAACTCCCGCCGGAGGCAAACCCGGCGCATTCAAAACGCTTAGTGCAAGTTATGCTGCGCACCGGTCCCCTCCTCATCCATCAGGCCATGACCGCTGCGGAAACGGTCGAGCTTCAGTTTGGTTGCTGCCCCATGCGGGCGGTCCGTGGCGATCAGATGGGCATAGACATGGCCTGACGCCGGCGTCGCCTTAAAGCCGCCGTAACACCAGCCGCAATTCAGATAGAGGCCGCCAACCGGCGAATGATCGATAATGGGCGAGCCATCCGGCGTCATATCCATAATGCCGCCCCAGCTGCGCAAGAGCCGCGCCTTGCTGACCGCCGGCACCATCGCCACAAAGCTCTCCATCGTGTGCTCCACCATCGGCAGGTTCCCCCGCGCGGCGTAAGAGCTGTAGAAATCCAGGTAGCTGCCAAACACCAGCCCGCCCTTATCCGACTGGCTGATGTAGAGATGCCCTTCGGCAAAGGTGATCACATGATCCACGATGGGTTTCAGCCCTTCGGAAACAAAGGCCTGCAGCACGTGGCTTTCAATCGGCAGGGTCAGACCCGCCATCGCCGCCACCTGGCCGGAGCGCCCCGCAGCGGCCAGCGCCACCTTCTTGGCCCGGATCGGTCCGCGTGCAGTCTGCACGCCAACAACCTTGCCGTTCTCCACGTCGATGCCGGTGACTTCGCAGTTCTGGATCAGATCCACCCCGCGCATATCGGCACCGCGGGCATACCCCCAGGCCACCGCGTCATGTCGCGCAGTGCCCGCCCGGCGCTGCATCAGCCCGCCCATGATCGGGAAGCGGTTGCTGTCAAAATTCAGGAACGGCGCCAGCGCGCGCACCTGTTCGCGGCTCAGGATCTCAGCATCATCACCCTGGTTGATGATCGCGTTGCCCCGCCGCACTGCGGCGTCGCGCTGACCGTCATTGTGGTAGAGGTTGAGGATGCCGCGCTGCGACATCATCGCGTTGTAATTCAGGTCCTGCTCCATCCCTTCCCACAGTTTCAGCGAGTGGGAATAAAACTCGGAATTGCCCGGCAGGTAGTAGTTGGCGCGCACGATTGTGGTGTTGCGCCCCACATTGCCGCCGCCGAGATAACCCTTTTCCAGCACTGCAACATTGGTAATGCCGTGTTCTTTGGCCAGGTAATAGGCGGTCGCCAGACCGTGGCCGCCGCCGCCGATGATCACCACGTCATATTCGGACTTGGGCGCGGGGTCGCGCCAGTGCGGCGTCCAGCCCTTGTTTCCGGTGAGCCCCTCTTTGAGCACACGCCATCCCGAAAACCGCATGTCGTCCCTCCCCGTCAAATCACTTCCGGTGCCCGGAAAAAAGGTGACCCGGACCCTGGCGGCATTGCTACCCGCTTTCGCCTGCTGCTCATAGCCCCAAGGATCAATTTGCGGCAGTCCAGCCCGGCTTCGCTGCAAAACACACGAACTAATCACATGTGTCTAGTAGTAATTGCGACAGGTCGTGACGTATTCCGATTCACTAGCGAATAAAAACGGGGCGGAGAGTTTTCCCTCCGCCCCGGCTTTAATCAAAGTGCCCGCTGGCTGGTCAGAGACCCTTGGCGTGATAACTTTTGGCGACCTTGTCGATCGACACCAGATAGGCGGCAGTACGAAGGTCGGTGACATCGTCCCGGCTGTGCCAGACCTCACGCATCGACTGGTAGGCCACCCGCATAGTGTCATCGAGGCCCGAGCGCACAAGTTCCAGCTCACCCGCGCCCTTAAGGTACTTGTCCTTGAAATTCGGCGACATCGACCAGGTATTGCCCATCACGTCGTCCAGACGCTGCAGCTCGTCGATCACCAGCTGGTGGCGCGCCTCTTCCTGGCGGCGCTGCATGCGTCCGAAACGGATGTGGGACAGGTTCTTCACCCACTCGAAGTATGACACCGTCACACCGCCCGCGTTGGCATACATGTCGGGAATGATCACGGTGCCTTTCTTGCGCAGAATGTCATCCGCACCGGCAGTCACCGGACCGTTTGCAGCCTCGATGATCAGCGGCGCCTTCACGCGTTCGGCGTTGGACAGGTTGATCACCCCCTCCAGCGCCGCCGGGATCAGGATGTCGCAGTCTTCTTCCAGCAGCAGCGCGCCGTCTTCCACATACTGGGCATCCGGGTAGCCAGCCACGCCGCCATGCTTGACGATCCAATTGCGCACCGCCTCGACGTCCAGGCCATCGGGGTTCGACAATCCGCCGTCCCGTTCGATGATACCGGTGATCCGCGAACCATCTTCCTCGGACAGGAATTTGGCCGCGTGATAGCCCACGTTGCCAAGCCCCTGAACGATGACCCGCTTGCCATCCAGCTTGCCGCTCAGGCCAGCTGCTGCCTTGTCTTCCTCGTAACGGAAGAATTCCTGCAGCGCATATTGCACGCCGCGGCCCGTGGCCTCGACCCGGCCCGAGATGCCGCCGGCATTCAGCGGCTTGCCGGTGACACAGGCCTTGGCGTTGATGTCGGTGGTGTTCATGCGCGCATACTGGTCCGCAATCCAGGCCATCTCACGCTCGCCGGTGCCCATGTCGGGCGCTGGAACGTTCTGAGAGGGATGGATCAGGTCGCGCTTGGCCAGTTCATAGGCAAAGCGGCGGGTGATCAATTCCAGTTCGTGCTCTTCATATTCGCGCGGATCAATGCAAAGCCCGCCCTTGGAGCCGCCGAACGGCGCCTCCACCAGGGCGCATTTATAGGTCATCAGCGCCGCCAGCGCTTCGACCTCGTCCTGGTTGACACCGGTGGCATAACGGATGCCGCCTTTGACGGGCTCCATATGTTCGGAATGGACCGAGCGGTAGCCGGTGAATGTATGCATGGCGCCACGCAGGCGCACCCCGAACCGTACCGTATAGGTCGCGTTGCAGACCCGGATCTTTTCCTCCAGCCCCGGCGGCAAATCCATCAGGGACACGGCCCGGTTAAACATCAGGTCCACGCTCTCGCGGAAGCTCGGCTCTGTGCGGCTGCTCATCTAAAATCTTCTCCGTGCTCAAACATCGACTCGATGCCGATGATGCCTTCACTCTATGCAGAGAAGATTAAGGAGTGCGACCTTTTTGACCATTCCCTGCCAAAAAGATTCGCATTTTAGCGAAAGACTCACGATTCGCCGCTTGCCCGGAACCATTGTTCCGCAGACTGCAACAACTCCGCAGGATACCCGGCAATTGAAACCCCAAATCACTACAATCACATGTTTTTCGGCGCAAACCCGCCCCAATTCCGCCACGTTCGGCAGCCATTAATTATGTGTAAATTCCGCGTCTAGAGCCGGGCTGATCTGTTCAAGAACCGGCGGGGGGTGTTTAAATGCATAGACGTCACAAGGGGTCCACAGCGCTGAGCAGCCCGCTCATGCAGCGGTGTCTGGCCGGTGCTCAAACCTACCTGCGGGAAGAAGATGGTGTTCTGGCCAAACCGATGATCGGTACTTTCCTGGCTATGGTTGCGGTGGGCGGAATTGGCGTGGACCTGATGCGGATGGAACGCGACCGCACCATGCTGCAGTACACGCTTGACCGGGCGGCACTGGCAGCGGCGGACCTGGATCAAGAGAAGTTACCTGATGCAGTCGTGCTGGACTATCTCTCGAAATCCGGTCTTCAGGAGTACTATCAGGCACCCTGGTGGGAAGCCGGCTTGGGTTTCAAGAAAGTGCAGGCCACGATCGACACAACCTTTCCCACCCACATGCTGGGTTTCGCCGGTGTCGATGAAATGCCGCTATATGCCACCTCCCGAGCTGAAGAGAGCATCGACGGTCTGGAAATTTCACTGGTACTGGACGTATCCGGTTCGATGACCCGTAACAGCCGCCTGACCAATCTGAAGGCTGCGGCCAAGGATTTCATCGACACCATGGTGGCAAACACCACCGATGGCAAAATGTCGATCTCAATCGTGCCTTACGCCACCCAAGTTTCGGTCCCGGAAAACCTGATCGGCCAATACGCTTTGGACGAGTTGCACGACTATTCGTATTGCGTGAACTTTGATGGCTCGGATTTCAGCACAACCAGCCTGTCCACCACCGCACCGCTGGAGCAAACAATGCATTTCTCGCCCTGGTCCAGCAATGACCGGCGCGATAACGGCGATTTGGTTCAATCCCCTGTCTGCGTTGCCGCTTCGGATAGCTCCCGGGCGATCCTTCCCTTTCAGAAGGATGCCGCAGCTCTCAAAGCCTTCATCGATGGTCTTTGGGGTGGCGGCAACACCTCCATCGACATTGGGATGAAATGGGGTACGACCCTGCTGGATCCTTCAGCCCGGCCCGCGATAAACGCCCTGACCGCCGGTCCGGATGCGTCTATTCCAAGTGATTTCTCAACCCGTCCCTCGGAATACACAGACTCGGATACCGTCAAAGTGATCGTGCTGATGACAGATGGCCAGAACACCTCGCAGTACTATGTCGAAAGCGACCATCGCGAGGGCGACTCCTACGTCTGGTATACGGAAACGAGTCCCGGCAGTGGCGTTTACTCAACACTCAGGCCATCGACCGGCAGCTATTACTGGCACAATGGCGGCGGCTGGCAGGACCATCCGTTCGGTGCCGGGAACGACACAGTCTGCACCAACTCTTATAATGGCTACTGTTATGGTTACACAACCGAAAGCGGCACGCCGGTCCGGCTCTCCTATTCCGATTTGTTCGCGCAGACGCCGCTCAAATATCTGTACAAATATATCTACGCCGACTGGATGGGCACATCTTCCGCCCGCAGCGAGTGGTATTACGGCGTTTACGACTCCTACGGCAACTCGGAAAAGAACACCCGCACCCGCAGCATCTGCGAAGCCGCCAAGGATCAGGGCATCATCGTCTACACTATCGGCTTTGAGGCGCCCAGCAACGGGGTGGCGGTGCTGCAGGACTGCGCCAGTTCTGACTCCCATTATTTTGACGTGCAAGGCCTGGAGATCGCCGATGCCTTTGCCTCCATCGCAACCTCAATCCGCCAATTGAGGCTGACCCAATGATCCGCTGCATCACACAAAAACTGCGCCGGTTCAGGGCACACGACGATGGCAACGCCTCTGTTGAGTTCGCCATCGTCATCCCCGCCTTCCTGCTGGCACTGATGTCGACCGTGGAGCTGGGGCTGATCAATCTGCGCCACTCGCAGCTGGAACGCGCCCTGGACCTGACTGTGCGTGACATTCGCCTGAATACCGGCGCCAATAAAGACCACGCGCAAATCCGCGACGAAATCTGCGAACTTTCCGGGTTCATAGACGACTGCGCGTCATCTCTGAAGCTTGAAATGGTGCGAGCCGACCCGTTCAATTGGACAGGGATTGATCCAGATCCGGATTGCATCAACCGGATCGAAGAAGTGAACCCAGACGTAACCTTCGAACATGGGCAATCCAATGAGCTGATGCTGATCCGTGCCTGCATGAAGTTTAAGCCCATCCTGCCAACCTGGGGATTGGGACAAAGCCTATCCAAGGATGATGACGGCCGGATCAGCCTGACCGCCGCATCCGCATTTGTTCAGGAACCGAGGTGAGCCATGCTGACTGCCCTGATACCGAAATTTTCCGGCCAAGCCCTGCCCCGCAATCTGCGCATCTTCCGCTGCAGAACCGAGGGGAGCGTATCGGTCGAATTCGCACTCTATGCCCCCCTGTTATTGGCCCTGTTTGCCTCCATCTACACGTTCTTTGACGCCTTCCGCCGCGACAGTGTCAATCTCAAAGCTGCTTACACCATCTCAGACCTGATCTCGCGTGAAACAACGGCGATCAACGACGACTATATCGACAGCATGTACGAAATGGCGCAACTCCTGATCCGGCAGGATTCACAGCTTGGCCTTCGGGTTTCAGTGGTTCGCTGGGACGACGATGACGCCAAATACTATGTAGATTGGTCCGAAGTCCGCGGCACGTCCGATATCACATGGACTGACACCACCATCAACACTGTCGCCGGCAAACTTCCGGACATGCCGGATCAGGAACGGGTCATTCTGGTGGAGACCTTCAACGAGATGGAGCCTGCCTTCAATGTCGGCCTGCCGACGCTGAACCTGGACAATTTCATCTTCACCCGCCCGCGTTTTGCCCCGCTTGTCGTTTTCGAAGGCAGCGCCACCGGTTCCGGCAGCCACAATGATGGCGGTGAAAGTACCGACTGAGCCAGAAGCGCGGCCTTATTGGCCGCGCTGCGCCATCATCGCCGCCAGGATTTCCGACATCGCCTTGCCTTGCGATCCCGGCGTTACCCCGCCAATGCCGATCCGGCGGCCCGACCGCCACCACAGCCCGGGCATCCAGATCCTGGAGCCTTGCGCACCGGTCCGGATCAAAAACCCGTTGGACGGCTTAAAGGCAAAAAAGCCGCGGTCGATGGCTTTGATATCTTCAACCCTGGCAATCAGCTGGCCATTTGAACAGCGCAGCTCCTCTGCTGTCAGCTCGATCCGGTGCACGGTTGCCTGCCACATCCGCACCGCCAGCCACAGTGCCGCTGCGCCAACCGCCAGCAGAAACACCAGCCATGCCGGAGACGGCGGCGCCGCGAAGGCGACATAAAGCAGCAGGCAGCCGGTCAATCCCAGCATCGCCGTGCCCATGATCCGCCGCCCGCCGGAGGCTTCTATTGTGGCCAGGACCTCATTGCTCATCCGCTGCTCCCCTTGCTGCTGCGCCGGCATAAACCGGATTTGCCAAAGAAAACAGCCCCCGCCGGAGCAGGGGCTGGATGCGGCCGTGCAAGCGGGGAAACTTATTCCGCAGCAGCGCGGCGCACGACCACCTCATAGCCCGGCTCTTCCGGTTCGTCGTCAATCAATTCCTGCGGGAAACCCGGCGCGGTGACGGAGAGGCCGGTGGCCTCTTCCAGACGCTCGATCATCCGGTCGGACTGCGCCCGCTCGCCATAACGGCGCTGGCCGTCCTTCATCATCTCGATCATCAGCGGCGACAGCTCCAGCGGCACATTGCTGCGGTCCGCCAGGGTCTGGAACAGGCCGATGTCCTTCATCACCAGATCCATGGTGAAGTTCACATTGCGTGATCCGGACAGGATCAGCTGGCTTTCGGTCTCATGCGCAAAAGAGGTGCCCGACGACATCGAAATCGCCTCAAACGTCATGCCCAGATCCATGCCGCTGGCCTTCATCACCGTCAGCGCCTCGCAGACCGCCAGCATGTTGATATTGGCCAGATAGTTGGTCATCACTTTCAGAACCGACGAATTGCCGACCTCGCCCACGTGCAGAATGCGGCGCCCCATGGTTGTCAGGATCGGCAGAATACGGTCGAACGTCGCGCGCTCGCAGCCCGCATAGATCGATATATTACCGGTGTCAGCCCGATGGCAGCCGCCGGACACAGGGCAGTCGACCGGCTGACCGCCGCGTTCGGCAATCAAGGCGCCCAAGCGCTTTACCTCAGCCACATCGGTGGTGGACATTTCCATCCAGACCTTGCCGGGCTGCACATGCGGTAGCATCTCGGTGACCACCGCATCGGATGCCGCCGGGCTTGGCAGGCAGGTGATGACCGCATCGCAATCCTGCATCATTTGCGCCGGGCTGCCGCCTGCTTTGGCACCGCGCGCCACAAAGGACTGCACCAGATCCGCATCCAGATCGTGCACGGTCACGTCCAGACCGTTGCGCACCAGGCTGCCGGCCAGTTTGCCGCCAACGTTGCCAAGGCCGATAAAGCCGACTTTCATGTCCGTCGCCATGTCGAATGTCTCCTCCCGGGGTATGTCTTTGCGATATGGCTAGCTTGACCTCCGCCAAAATTAAAACGAATAATAAAGCGGTCTGACCCTAGGAAAATTTGCAGCACTAATGTCCGACCTGCCCAATCTCGTCTGGCTGCGCGCGTTTGAGGCCGCCGCCCGTCTGAAAAGCTTCACCGCTGCGGCAGAGGAGCTGGGGCTGACCCAGGCCGCCGTCAGCCATCAGGTGCGCAGCCTGGAGAAAAGCTTTGGCATCACTTTTTTTACCCGCCGGTCGCGCCATCTGGAACTGACAGAGCTGGGCCATGCCTATTACCCTTCGGTGGCGCAGGCGCTGACCGACATCGCGTATTCCACCCGCGGGCTGCTGGGGCATGCGCAGACCCGCACGGTGACGATACGGGCACCGGTCTCGACTGCTGTCCTATGGGTGGCGCCGCGGCTGGGGGTGTTCCACGCCGCCAATCCGCATATCCGCATCCGGCTTATCTCTGCCGTCTGGGCCGACAGCACCCAGGACGAGGACGTGGATATCGACCTGCGGCTCGGGCCATCCGGCTGGTTCGGCCGCCGTGCGCATCTGCTTTCAGCTGAGACCGTGATCCCCGTGGCGCAGCCGCAGCTGGCAGGACGGATGCGGTCCGTGGACCAGCTGTTCGACCAGACGCTGATCCATATCCATGGCTATCAGGACCATTGGCTGCGGTTGTCCGAACAAGAAGGCGTGCCGCTGAAGGACCGCACCGCGCCGCTCTATGTGGACACATCTTTGGCAGCGATAGAAATGACGGCCTCTGGTGCTGGTGTAGCCATGCTGATGCGCCGCTATGCCGAACTGCCTCTGTCGCAGGGCCGGCTGGCACGGGTTCTTGATGCAGAAATCCCCATGGGTCAGGGCCACTATTTGATGCCCGCCGCCGGAGAGGCCCCGAACAGCGCCGAAGTATCCCTGGTACGCGATTGGATTGTATCGCTGTTCGGCTGAACAGCGGCGGCCCCTTGCCCGGCCTTGGCGCCTGCGGCGCCGCGCCCCGTCGGGCCGGGCAGCCCTGCGGGCTGGAACGCTCCGTTCGCACACGCACAGAAGCCGTGTTTCAACGCCCGTTTTCCAGCGGCACCGCACAGCCTATCTTGCCGTCAGTCAATAAAACCCAGGAGACAGGCAGATGTCCCTTAGACCGATACTCGAAACCCGTCCGGCGCAGCCCCATACCGAGGGCGCCGGCGTGAAACTGCACCGCGCATTCGGATTTCAGGATCCGTCCGAGCTGGACCCGTTCCTGCTGTTCGACGATTTCCGCAATGAAAACCCCGAAGACTATCTGCGCGGCTTCCCCTGGCATCCGCACCGGGGCATCGAGACCATAACTTATGTGCTGTCCGGCACGGTCGAACATGGCGACTCGCTGGGAAATGCGGGCACCCTGGGTGCAGGCGACGTGCAGTGGATGACCGCCGGCTCCGGCATCCTGCATCAGGAGATGCCGTCGGGCAACGCGCAAGGCCAGATGCATGGTTTCCAGCTTTGGGGCAACCTGCCTGCCAGCGAGAAAATGACCGCGCCGCGCTACCAGGATGTGAGCGGCACCGAGATCCCTGAAATCATCGACGACGACGGCACACGGGTGAAAGTGATTGTCGGAGATTTCTGGGGCAAGCGCGGCCCGGTGGACGGTATTGCCGCCGATCCGCAGTATCTGGATGTGTTTATTCCGGCGGGCGTGAAAAAGACCCTGCCGATCGACACCTACCGCCGCGCCTTTGCCTATGTGTTCGAAGGCCAGGCGGCTTTTGCTGACGCTTCAGCGCCGCAAGGGGTATTGCTGGAAAAAGAAGTGGCAGGCGAAGAGGTCAACATCCGCGACCTGTCCGGCGACCGTACCCTGATCCGCTTTGGCACCGGCGATGAGATCACCGTCCAGGCGGGTCCCGAGGGCGTGCGCTTCCTGCTGATCTCCGGCGCGCCGATCCACGAGCCGGTGGCCTGGCACGGGCCCATTGTGATGAATACCCAGGCAGAGCTGCAACAGGCCTTCCGCGACCTGCGCAACGGGACATTTATAAAGCCCGCGCACTGATCCGGAAAACCGGTGCCCACTTTTCCCTGTGCGCGGCGCAGGCCCGCGCACTGATCCGGAAAACCGGTGCCCACTTTTCCCTGTGCGCGGCGCAGGCCCGCGCACTGACCCGGAAAACCGCTGCCCGCTATTCCCTGTGCGCGGCGCAGGCCCGCGCACAGGGAAAACCGCGTCCGCCAAAACGGACGCGGTATGCTATACTCCCTGCGCCAATAAGCGTTGGGGGGAGTGATGATTATCCGGGTGTTCCGTGCCACCGTCCGCGAGGACAGGATCGAGGACTTCAAGGCCTTTCTGACCGGCAGCGCCATTCCGCATGTGCGCCGCCAGCCGGGGCTGGTCTCGGTCACCGCCGGGCTGCCGCGGCCGGACTCGCCTGCCACCTTCTGCGTCGTCATGGTCTGGGAGAGCATCGAGGCGCTGCAGGCCTTTGCAGGCGAGAACTGGGAGCAACCGCATGTGCTGCCGGAGGAAGACCCGATGGTGCTAAGCCGCCAGATCGACCATTACGATATGATCGGGCTGTTGAGCTGACAGACCTGCCGCAGTCAGCCGCCGGCACGCCAGCTGTAAACAGTTTCGGTGCCCGACGGCCCGGGTGTGAAACCGGCTTTTTCCAGCACCCTGGCCGAGGCCGCGTTCTGCTGCATGACCCCGCCGCTGATCGTCACGCCGCTGCCGCGGAAATGAGCCTGCAAGCCCCCAAGCAGCTCGCTGGCCAGCCCTTGGCCCCAGGCAGCTTCGGCAAACAGATAGCCAAGGTTCCGGATGGCTGCGCCTTTGTCAGGAAAAGAAAGAATAACCAGCCCGATACCCTGCCCCGCAGTTTCGCGCAGGGCAATCACCTCGGCTTGCTGCGAGACCGCCTCCAGAAACGCCCGGCGGGCGCCATCGTCTTCTGGGGTCTGAAACCCCGAGGGCAGCCATTGCACCACTTTCGGCGCAAAGAGCTCCGCCATTTCGGCATCAGTCAGATTCCGCCATGGCACCGCCCGCAGACGGCTGGTTTGCAGATCCAGCAAGCTCATGCGCTGACCGCTTTTTGCACCATGTCCCAATAGACCTTCTCTACCTCATCCAGCGTCAGGCGCCCCTCGGAACGGTACCATGTGTTGACCCCGTTCAGCATCGCAATCACCGCCAGTGTGGCGATTTTGGTATCGGGAATACGGAACACACGCTGCTCCACCCCCTCTTTCAGGATCGCCTCCACGCCGTTCTCATAATCCCGGCGCAGCGATTCGAGGGCGGAGAAATTTTCCTCCGTCAGGTTGCGCAGCTCCATATAGGCGATGAACACCGCATCCGGGCGCTCCAGGTGAAAGCGGATGTGAAAGCCGGTAAAGGCCCGCAGCCGCTCTGCCGCGCCCGCGGCCCGCGGCACCGCGTCCCACGCCGCCTGCAGCTCCACCATATGTCCCTGCATCAGGTTGAACAGCAGGCTTTGCTTGTCCGGTGTGTAGTTATACAGCGCACCGGCCTGCACCCCCACCTCCTTGGCGATCTGACGCATTGAGACGGCGGCATAGCCATGCTGCGCAAACAGCCGCAATGCGGCCTCGCGGATTTTGGGTCCGGTGATATCGGAATGTGAGCCTTGGGTACGTGCCATACCCGGACCGTAACTGAACACGCGTTCAGAAAAAAGAGAGAGAATGCCCGAAAGATGTCCTGTTCCTGAACCCGGCGGCCCGGCCAAGCCAATCCCGGCACATACAGGCGGGAAAGCAATTGTACGGCGGCCCCGGACACCTTAGAACCTCCAGGATAAAACACAGGATTTCGTACAATGCAGGTTTGGGTCCGGATTACATGTCTTCTGGTTTTGGCAACCGCGGCCGCTTGCACCCGCGTGCCCGAGCTGGAGGACCGGCTGACCCCGGATCTGCGCGGCGCGGGATACCCGGAACTGCTGCCGCTGGATGACGCGCTGGAACCGCTCGACCCGCCGCAGCAGGCCGGCGCAGACCTGCAGGATGAGCTTGACGCCCGAAGCGCCCGGCTGAAACGCCGCGCCGAGGCGGTGAAA
Organism: Leisingera sp. NJS204; assembly: GCF_004123675.1. Lineage (NCBI taxonomy): Bacteria > Pseudomonadati > Pseudomonadota > Alphaproteobacteria > Rhodobacterales > Roseobacteraceae > Leisingera > Leisingera sp. NJS204. Next base: position 2,811,821 of record NZ_CP035417.1, read on the forward strand.
AACGCCGGATCTTAGGCCTTTCCCGGCTTTCCCTTCCGCATGTGCTGCAGGCAGGCGGCAGCAGCGTTGCACGCCCGCGCCGAACCCGCTAAGGCGGGGCCTGAGCATTTCGGAACAAAGGACCTCCAGCTATGACAGAACCGCTTCGTCTTGGGATTGCAGGTTTGGGCACGGTTGGCATCGGCGTGGTGAAAATCATCCGCCGCCATGCTGCGCTGCTGGAGGCACGGACCGGACGCCCCGTTGTGATCACTGCGGTGTCTGCCCGCGACGCCAATAAGGACCGTGGTGTATCGCTTAAGGATTACGCTTGGGAAACCGACCCGGTGGCGCTGGCCGTGCGCGACGACGTGGATGTGTTTGTCGAGCTGATGGGCGGCCATGAAGGCGCCGCCAAAGCCGCAACCGAGGCCGCACTTGCCGCGGGCAAAGATGTGGTCACCGCCAACAAGGCGCTGCTGGCGATCCATGGCCAAGCGCTGGCCGAACAGGCCGAGACCGCAGGCCGGGTGATCCGGTTCGAGGCTGCAGTGGCCGGCGGCATCCCGGTGATCAAATCGCTGACCGAAGGTCTGGCCGGCAATGAGATTACCCGCGTCATGGGCGTGATGAACGGCACCTGCAACTTTATCCTTACCCAGATGCAGGCCACCGGCCAGGGCTACAATGCCCTGTTTGAGGAATGCGGCCGTCTCGGCTATCTGGAGGCCGATCCGAACCTGGACGTGGGCGGCATCGACGCAGGCCACAAGCTGGCGCTGCTGTCCTCGATCGCATTCGGCACCAAGCCCGCCTTTGACGACGTGCAGCTGGAAGGCATCCAGCGCATCCAGCTGGAAGACATCCACGCCGCCGCCGACATGGGCTACCGCATCAAACTGCTGGGTGTGGCGCAACGCACCGCCCGCGGTCTGGAACAGCGCATGTCGCCCTGCCTGGTGCCTGCGAATTCCCCGCTCGGCCAGCTGGAAGGCGGCACCAATATGGTGGTGATCGAGGGTGATTCCATCGAACAAGTGGTGCTGCGCGGCCCCGGTGCCGGCGAAGGTCCGACGGCCAGCGCGGTGATGGGCGATGTCCTGGACCTGGCCCGCGGCCTGCGGATTGCAACCTTCGGCCAGCCCGCCGAAACGCTGCAGGAAGTGCCCGCCGCCCAGACCGGCCTGCCCGCACCGTTCTATCTGCGCATGGGGTTGCTGGACAAACCCGGCGCGCTGGCCAAAGTTGCCGCAGTGCTGGGCGATGCCGGTGTTTCCATCGACCGGATGCGCCAGTACGGCCATTCTGAACCAACCGCACCGGTGCTGATTGTCACCCACAAATGCACCCGCGCTGCACTGGATGCGGCACTGGACGGCCTCACCGCCACCGATGTGGTCGACGGCACCCCGGTTGCGCTGCGCATTGAAGAGGTTTGAGCCTCGCGATAGGACGGAAATCAGCGGTTTTGGTCCCTGCGGCTGGATTTTCCTGCCGCAGTGAACGCTATCGCCCCTTGCGAGCCTGCCCTGCCCCGCGCTATTCGGCTTTAAACGCCCAATTCACATCTGACCCGTTGAGACAGGATTTCCGGTATGACATCGAACACTTCTGACGCGCCTTTTCATGACCGCATGCTGTCGCTGGGCCTCGCCCGCGTTGCCGAGCAGGCCGCGCTGGCCTCTGCCTCGCTGATCGGCCGCGGCGACGAGAAGGCTGCCGACCAGGCGGCTGTGAACGCCATGCGCGAGCAGCTGAACCTGCTGGACATCGCCGGCGTCGTGGTGATCGGCGAAGGTGAACGCGACGAGGCGCCGATGCTGTACATCGGCGAAGAAGTCGGCTCCGGCAACGGTCCCGGCGTCGACATCGCGCTGGACCCTCTGGAAGGCACCACGCTGACCGCCAAAGACATGCCGAACGCGCTGACGGTGATTGCCATGGGCCCGCGCGGCTCGATGCTGCACGCGCCGGACACCTATATGGACAAACTGGCAATCGGCCCGGGCTATGAAGACGGCGTTGTGTCTCTGGATATGTCCCCGCGCGAACGGGTTGAGGCGCTGGCCGCGGCCAAGGGCTGCGCGCCCTCCGACATCACCGTCTGCATTCTGGAACGCCCGCGCCATGAAGCGATGATCGCCGAGGTGCGCGAAACCGGCGCTTCGATCCGCCTGATCACCGACGGCGATGTGGCCGGCGTCATGCATTGCGCCGAATCTGAGATTACCGGTATCGACATGTATATGGGCCAGGGCGGCGCGCCTGAGGGCGTGCTGGCAGCCGCAGCATTGAAATGCATGGGCGGCCAGATTTTCGGCCGCCTCCTGTTCCGCAATGACGACGAAAAGGGCCGCGCCGCCAAGGCGGGCATCACCGACCTGGACCGCGTCTATACCCGCGACGAGATGGTCACCCAGGACGTGATCTTTGCCGCCACCGGCGTCACCGGCGGCTCGCTGCTGCCCAGCATCAAGCGCACACCGGGCTGGGTTGAGACCACCACCCTCTTGATGCGCTCAAAAACCGGTTCGGTGCGGCGCATGTCCTACCGCACGCCCCTGGCGCCGCATCAGGGCTAAGCGTTGCGCTTGGTAGCGGCTTGCGCCGCTGCCTCCGGCGGGAGTATTTGAAGAAAGATGAAAGGGCCGGGTCCGTTTGGGTCCGGCCTTTGCATATGGGGGGAAACGCATGAGCTTTTTGGGTGTTGAGCAGTCCTTGACCGGACGGCGCTGGATCGGCCCCGGTGTGGAGATGGACCGCGCCTCCGAGATGATGACGCAGCAGACCGGCCTGCCCCGGTCTGTCTGCCAGGTGCTGGCCCGGCGCGGGGTTCCCGCGATGGAGGCCAAGGGGTTTTTGGAACCCCGGCTGAAGGAGCTGCTGCCCGATCCGCGTGAAATGAAGGACATGGAAGCGGCAGCTTCCCGGTTTCTGAACGCGGTGCGGCGCAAGGAGCGGATTGCGGTTTTTGCCGATTATGACGTCGATGGCGGCAGCTCGGCCGCGCTGCTGCTGGTCTGGCTGCGGCAGATGGGGCTGCAGGCCACGCTCTATATCCCCGACCGCATTGACGAGGGCTATGGCCCCAATGTGCCCGCCATGCAGGCGCTGGCCGCCGCCCACGACCTGATCCTCTGCGTGGATTGCGGCACCCTTAGCCATGAGCCGATTGCTGCCGCCAAAGGCGCGGATGTGATCGTGCTGGACCACCACCTGGGCGGTGAGACGCTGCCGGACTGCGTGGCAGTGGTGAATCCCAACCGCCAGGACGAAAGCGGCGACCTTGGATATTTCTGCGCCGCAGGTGTGGTGTTTCTGATGCTGGTTGAGGCCGGGCGGCAGCTGCGCCAAGCAGGCGCCAAGGGGCCGGATCTGATGGCCATGCTGGATCTGGTGGCATTGGCCACCGTGGCAGATGTGGCGCCGCTGATCGGCGCCAACCGGGCGCTGGTGCGCCAGGGGCTGAAGGTCATGGGCGCGCGCAAACGCCCCGGCCTGGTGGCCCTGTCCGATGTCAGCCGCATGGATTCGGCGCCCTCGACCTATCACCTCGGTTTTCTGCTGGGACCGCGGGTCAATGCCGGCGGGCGGATCGGCAAGGCCGATCTTGGCGCACGGTTATTGTCAACGGACAACCCGCATGAGGCTGCTGCCCTGGCCGAACGGCTGGATGAGCTGAACACCGAACGCCGTGACATTGAAAACGCCGTGCGTGCCGCCGCCCTGGAACAAGCGGAAGACCGCGGGCTGGAGGCTCCGCTGGTCTGGGCCGCTGGCGAAGGCTGGCATCCCGGCGTGGTCGGCATCGTCGCCTCGCGCCTGAAAGAAGCCGCCAACCGCCCCGCCGTTGTGATCGGTTTTGATGGCGAGGAAGGCAAGGGATCCGGCCGGTCCGTGTCCGGCGTCGACCTGGGCGCCTCGATCCAGCGGCTTGCAGCCGAGGGGCTGCTGGTCAAAGGCGGCGGCCACAAGATGGCGGCAGGCCTGACTGTCATGCGGGACAAGCTGGAGCCGGCGATGGCACGGCTGTCGGAGCTGTTGGAAAGACAAGGCGCCGGACAGGGCGGCCCGGCCGGTCTGAAGCTGGACGGCGCCCTGATGCCCGGTGCCGCGACGGTAGACCTGATCGAACAGATCGAACAGGCAGGCCCCTTTGGCGCCGGCGCCCATGCCCCGCGCTATGCGCTGCCGGATCTGCAGGTGCGCTTTGCCAAGAAGGTGGGGGAAAGCCATCTGAAGATTTCCCTCAGCGACGGTATGGGCGGCGGATTGGACGGGATCTGCTTTGGCGCCTTTGACACCGCGCTTGGTCCCCGCCTGCTGGAACACGGCGGCGCCCGCTTCCACTTTGCCGGACGGCTGGAGGTGAACAGTTGGGGCGGTCGCCAAAGCCCTCAGCTGCGCCTGGAAGATGCCGCCGAAGCCTGATTTTTCAAAGACTTACCCTCTGCGGGCAAGAAACTTCACTAAGGCCCGCTTTTTCCCTTGCGGGATCCGGCTGTTGCGACTAAATACCCGCTCACACATAGAGTGGCCCGTTCGTCTATCGGTTAGGACGCCAGGTTTTCAACCTGGAAAGAGGGGTTCGATTCCCCTACGGGCTGCCACTTTCCCCACATATGAATGACGCCTTCCCCAAGCCGCTAGAGCATGGCTTTTTCCTGTTCTTTCATCCACTTAGAAACTGAACACGGGCGGTGGAAAAACTTTGCACCTTCGGCAAAAAACCTCTTGCGCCCGGTCATGGCAATCAGTAAACACCGCCTCACAGACAGCGTGGCCCGTTCGTCTATCGGTTAGGACGCCAGGTTTTCAACCTGGAAAGAGGGGTTCGATTCCCCTACGGGCTGCCACTTCTCCTGACATGTATACCTAAGCTGAACACGTACAGCAGCCAGCCGGTTGGTGCAGAAGTGCCTGACTGCTTTATAGTTCAAGAAACTGTCCTAGCCCAATAAGACACTGTGTGCATGACACTGCGGCGGATCACGCCATGCGGTCTTGCCTCCCTGGCCTCCCTGGCTCATTCGGGGCACTTTCGGTGCCTGCGTCTGACCTAGTACCGGGTGTTCTCAATACTGGAAACCAGCACAGCCCGAAACCTTCCATAAGGAGAATGGCATGCCGCATTCAGCGCAAGGCTTGCCATCGCACACCCCGATGGCGCGCAAAACGCGGCCGCCAATTGCACCCCGGCGGCTGAGATTCAGGAAAATCGCTCTCCTCCCAGGCCCTGGAATCAAGGAGCGGGGCAGACAGCCGCTGCACTGCCTGCTCGCAATCTCATAAACCGGTAACCTTCAGGCTGCCGGGCCCCGTGCCGCTGCTTGCGGCTGAGCAGCCTCGCTGATGCCGCATGCGTCTTCTTTTTCCATGCCTTCGCGGTAAAAAAAGTGCTGCGCCCGTCCGGCGCGCTTGGCGGCATACAGCGCCATATCCGCCTGATTCAGCAGTTGATGAGCATCCGGAACTTTTTGCCAAGTGGACAGCGTTGTGCCGGCACTGGCCGAGATCCGGCACGTCAAGGCGCCAAACGGAACCGGCTCTTCCAGCCGCTGGATCAGCCGTTTGGCAATAGCAGCCAGCCTGGCCGTGTCCAGAACACCTTCGAGAATCATGACAAATTCATCGCCGCCGACACGAGCAACGGTATCGGACTGACGGGTGCATTCCACCATGATCCGCGCCGCCTGCTGCAGCACCGCATCCCCAGCCGCGTGGCCCATCGTGTCATTGACCTGCTTGAAATAGTCCAGGTCCAAATGCATCAGCGCAAATTCGCGGCCGCCATTGATCAGCCGGCCCAGCACATGATCCATCGCCCGGCGGTTCTTCAACCCTGTCAGCGTGTCGGTAAAGGCTTGTTCCTCGGCTGCGATCTTGGCCCCTTGCAACCGCGTGTTCAACTGGCGCGACGCCTCCATCGCGGCCGATTTTGCCTCCACCAGATATAACATCTCGATGGTCAGATCCGTTGGCGAAAAATCAGCGCTGGTCAGATCGTAATCGCGCACCGCCTCCAGCACGGAGATCCCGAAGGACAGATTGATGAAAGCGCCCTGACCGCCGGGCAGCGGCGTGCAAACGCCTTTCAGGCCGGTTTGCGGCCCGTCCCGGAACTGCAGATGCAGCTTGCTCCCCGAGGTCCTCACCAGATCCTCTATCGACCGCACCGAACGCGGCCGCGACAGGTCGAACACCCGGAAGAACCGCCGCCCTTCCCAGGTCAGCTGCGGGCGCAGTTTTTTCAGCGTCGGCCCGGCAGAGGTGATCCGCCCCTTGGCATCGGCAATCACGTACATCGGGCAGACCACGCCTGCCATCTGTGTCAGCTGCTCGAGAGTCATCATAAGGAATGCGCCCCCAGATCAAATTCACGCCCGGCGGCGAACTCGGTTTCGATAAGGGTGATCGCAATCACCTCTGCCCCGTCCTGACTGCCGCTGTGATCCAGAAAAACAAGATCACCGTAATCATCGGCCATCGCCCGCAGAACCCCCATCAGAACATAGGCATAGCCTGGCAGTCCAGGCTGGCAGACCAGCTCGAACTGTTCCGGTGCCTGTTCCAGAAGCTCCAGCCCCGGCAGGTGCAAATCCGACACTGCCAGCCGGGCCCGGTCCGGCAAGTCGTCCAGCGAATGCAAAAACTCGACGTAATTCACGCCGCCGAAACGCAGCAGCCGCCGCAATGCCTCCACTTGCGGATTGGACACTAGAAACGTGCCCATATCCTCCAGCATTTCCGGCAGCGGGCGCGCCAGAACCTTTTCCATCGCCGTCAGCATCTGGCTCGATTGCTCTTCAGAATAGAACAGCATCGCCTCGAACTCGGTAAACCCAAGCCCTGCCTCTTCCATAACCTCTTCCCAGCGGTCGGCCCCGTAGGTACTGGTCACAAAAGCCTGAATCGCCCTATTGATCAGACCGTGCATACAATGGCCCCTCTTTGCCTTTGCCACAGTCTTGACGCCTGCAGGTTAAGAAAGAACCAACAAAGCGAGCTTGTGTGATAAGCCGCGCGCGTTTCTTCTGACATTATCAACTCTTGCACGAACCCTACACCCCCGGCAGCAGAGACCGGCCCAATACGCAGCGCGGCCATAGTCCGGCAGCCGGCCCTGCGGCCAGCCGCATCTGATACCAACTTCAAATTTGCACGCACCTGCACTGCCGCATTGGACCGTTCAGGCGCTTTTCCCTACTGGACCGGCTGGCGCCAGGAGGCAAGCCTGCTGCTGTGCATGCGCGCCGAACCGGCGGCTTCCAACCTGCCGCCGGCACGCTGTGTTCGAAACCTGCAGCCCGTGCATAAACGCGCACAAAAAAAAGCGGAGGGGCTGCCTCCGCTTTTCCTGCTGGTGATAGGCCCGGTGGCTCAGAAATCTGTCGGTGCGCCGCCCTCGGCCTTGCGGCGGGCGACGAAATCCGCAAGTTCGTCACGGACCGCTGCATCCATCGGCGGCTCCTCGAAATCGGCGATGATCTCCTTGAACAGCCTGTGGGCGCGCTCAGCAGTCCAGGTCGCACCTGCCGCCTCCCAGGCCTCGTAGTTGCGCCAGTCGCTCAGGAACGGCTGATAGAAGGCCTCGGAATAGCGGTCCTGGGTGTGCTGAATGCCGAAGAAATGGCCGTCATTGCCGACCTCCCTGATTGCATCCAGGGCAATCTCTTCCGGTCCGGTGGCCGAAATCTGCGGCTGCATATAGCGTTCGATCTGCTGCAGGATCTCGCAATCCATGATGAATTTCTCGGGGCTGGCAATCAGCCCGCCCTCCAGCCAGCCAGCCGCGTGATAGACCATATTGGTGCCCGACTGTACCGCCGCCCACAGCGAATTCGAGGTCTCCCAGATCGCCTGCCCGTCCGGCACATTGGCGGCGCAAACGCCTGAAGACCGCATCGGCAAGCCATAAAACCGTGCCATCTGCCCGGTCATCTGGGTCGAGCGCATATATTCCGGAGTACCAAAGGCCGGCGCGCCGGATTTCATGTCCACATTCGACGTAAACGTGCCGATCACGCAAGGAGTGCCGGGGCGCACATATTGGAACAGCGCAATGGCACAAAGGCTCTCGGCAATCGACTGCGCCACCGCACCGGCCATGGTCACCGGCGCCATCGCGCCTGCCAGCGTGAACGGCGACACCACAATTGCCTGGCCGCGCCGCGCCAGCCGCAGACAGCCGTCGATCATCGGAAAGTCGTGCTTCAGCGGCGAGGTGGAATTGATGTTGGTGTACATATGCGGCTTGGCGTCGAACTCCTCATGGCTGAGCCCGCCGGCAATCCGCACCATCTCCATCACGTCTTCGACCCGCTCCTTGCCCAAAGAATAGGCGTGCATCGCTTTGTCGGTCAGGGTCAGCTTGTCGTAAAGCACATCCAGATGCCGGGTTGAGGCATGCAGGTCCACCGGCTCCACCGGATAGCCGCCGGCAAAGTGGATGCAGTTGAAATACTGGGTCAGTTTCAGCAGGTTACGGCATTGCTCGCGGTTGCCTGCCACCTTTTTGTTCAACTCCATGTCCCAGTAGTTCGGCGGCGAAGACACATTGCCGAACAGGATGTGGTTGCCGCCCAGCGGGATTGTCCGGTCCGGGTTGCGCGGCGTGATCGAGAATTCGCGCGGGGCCTTGCCCACCATTTCCATCACAAAGTCCCGGTCCATTTTGACCAGTTCGCCCTCGACCTTGACGCCGGCCTGCTTGAAGATCTCCAGCGCTTCCGGGTTCAGGAAAACCACGCCGATCTCTTCCAGGATACGCATGGCGCCCTCGTGGATCGCCATCACGCTTTCCTCGCTCAATGGCTCGGTCGGCCGGTCGATATTGACCGGGATCTGCCAGGGCATTTGCTCCAGCGCAGCACTGCCGCGCCGGGCCGCTGCGCCTGCCCTGCCTCCGCCCCGCCTCTTGCGCGTGCCTGTGTCTGCCATGCCGGTCTCCCTGGATCCGAATTTCAAAAATGCCGATAGCCACCCACTGTGCCAATCCCGCCCGCCGAAAACAGTCCAAACCCGACTATCGCTGTCGTTTTTGCCGTGCGATCCGGCGGTTCAGGATATTTCTGTACACTTGTGCCCAGTATGCCGCAGCAAAAACCGGCGTACAAGACTGCACGCTGGCAAAAACGGGCGCCCCCGTTTCAAAACGCGGGAATCAATGGAGGATCAGCGGTCCATCCAGGCCGGGATATGGCCGATATCGGGCAGAACGATATCGGCGTGCGGCGCCAGCTCATCGCGCAGGGCCATGCCGGTCAGCACGCCGATCCGCTGCATTCCCGCCGCCGCGCCTGCTTCCAGATCATGGCGGCTGTCGCCGACCATGGCCGTCCGGCCGGGAGAGACGCCCGCAGCCTTGCAAAAGGCCAAAAGCGGATCCGGCGCCGGCTTGGCCCCATGGCCGCTGTCGCATCCTGCGACAAAGGCAAAACGGTCCAGCACGCCTGCCCGCTGCAGCTGGCTCTTGGCAGAGCTCTCGGCGTCATTGGTCATCACCCCCAGCACCTTGCCGCGCGCCAGCAGGCTGTCGAGAAATGCTGCCAGCGGCACTGCCGGCGTCAGCTCTGCCCCGGCAGCACTTTCCGCCAGGAAATCCGTCAGCTCCGCCAGATCCATATGCGCAACGTAAGGCGCAAGGGCTTCTGCCACTTCATCGTTGGAACAGGCAATCACCAGGCTGTCCGGATTGAATGCCGCACGCTCCAGGTCGTAACTGATCGCCTTGGCCATTGCCTGTTTGGCGCCCCGATCGCCCTTGGACAGGGTTTCCAGCAGGTCTGCAGCCCAGCCGTCCCAAGTCGCTGCAAAGTCAAACAAGGTCCCGTCTTTATCAAACAGAAGAGCATCAACAGGCATGGCGGGTCCTTTTTCCGCTGGATTCGGACCGGACCCTAGGCACAGGGCCGGTCAATCTCAAGTCCAGTTCACCTGCTCACCGCCCGGAAGCGACATCCGCGCCTGCATCGGCGCCTCATAGGCCAGGCCCTCGGAATCGCAGAACTGCATCACCCAATTGTCGTCCATCGTTAAGAAATCGAGCACCGACCCCAGAAACGCCGGCTCGGACGCCTGTGCGCGCAGATCCGCCTCGCTGGCGCCGGTTGCGCCCAGAAACACCGGTAAAAGCTCGTCATTCCCGGCCAGCCAGGCCAAAGCTTTCAGCGCCAGCGTCTCTGCTCCATCGGCGGAATTCCGCATGTTCTCCACACTCCTGCCGCATTGCGGCCAATTTAGTAAAAATCCGAAAGGGTTTCTTAACCAGTCTCAGCAAAAACTGTAAGGCATAGGATTTGCAAGAGGCGAAAGGACACCGCGTGCAAGGCACCATCCTGGTCATCGACGGCGTCTCCACCAACCGCATCATGCTGAAGGTGCAGCTGGCGGCTGCCTATTACGATGTGGTCCAGGCCGGCAGCATCGCTGAAGTGCTGCAGGCCGCCCGCCGCCACCGCCCCGATCTGGTGCTTTGCGCGATGTCGCTGCCCGATGGAAGCGCTGCGGATGTGAAACGCGAGTTAGCCGGGGATGAAACACTGGGCGATCTGCCGGTGATCGCAGTCTCCGACTGGGAAGGCTCTAAGGCCCGGCTGGCCGCACTGGCCGCCGGCATCGACGATGTGCTGCAGCAGCCGGTCGATGACGTGATCCTGCAGGCCCGTATCCGCAGCCTGCTGCGCGCCCGCAGCAGCACCGAGGAGCTGAACCTGCAGCGCGACGCATCGAACGGCTTCATCCTGCCGCTCAGCGACCGCACCTGCGCCGAGGATCTGCGCAGTGCTTCCGTTGCCCTGGTGGCGCAGGATCCCCGCAACGCAATGGCCTGGCGCGACCGGCTCGCCACCCGCCTGCCCTATGACCTGCGCACCCATTCCATCAGCGACATCCAAGGGTTGATGCAGGCGCCGGTTGCCGATGCCATCATCATCGAACTGACCGAGGCTTCGGCCGGCCCCGGCCTGCGCCTGCTGGCTGACCTGCGCGCCCGCGCCGCCACCCGCAAATCGGTGGTGATTGCCGTGCCCAACCCGGCTGACCCGCATATCGCCGCCGAGGCCCTGGACCGCGGCGCCCATGACGTGCTGCAGTCCGGCTTTGATGCCGAGGAGCTGCAGCTGCGCCTTACTGCCCAGTTGCAGCAAAAAGCCCGCAAGGACCGGCTGCGCGACAGTGTCCGAAACGGATTGCGGGCAGCCGTGCTGGACCCGATGACAGGCCTTTACAACCGCCGCTATGCCAAACCTTTCCTGGACCGGGTAGCCCATTCCGCCGCTGCGAATGGCGAAAAATTTGCCGTCATGCTGGCCGATCTCGATCACTTCAAGCGGATCAACGATCTTTATGGCCACCCGGCCGGGGACGCCGTGCTGATCGAGGCCGCCCGCCGGATGCAGGCGGTGCTGCGCCCGGCAGACCTGCTGGCCCGCGTCGGCGGCGAGGAGTTCATGGCGGTGCTGCCCGGCGCCACCGAGGCCGAGGCAGGCCTGGCCGCCATTGCCCTGTGCAATGCCATCAACAGCACCCCGTTCCAGGTGCCCGGCGCCGGCGATCCGGTCAGGATCACCATCAGCATCGGCGCCGTCATGGGCGGCGGCGGCAATGAAGACAGCACCGCCGCACTGGTCGAAAAAGCCGATCAGGCGCTCTACAACGCCAAGGATGCGGGCCGCAATCAGGTGACCTTGTCGCCAGAGTGCATCCAGGCCGCTTAAGGCCCTTGGACGGTGTAACTATGCCGGCCTGAAAAAGGCAGCCCAAACGGGCTGCCTTCTGTGTATAAGACACACAGGGGGGGAAGGGGGAAACGGCTGCGCTGCACGCCTGCGGGCTTAATCGCGTCCCTTCCGCCGCTCATGCCAGCGCCCGCCGCGCCGCTGCATCCGCTCTTCCATGCGATCGGCAAAGGCAACCCGCTCCTGCGCGGTCATCGCTTCAAGCTTGCGCACCCAGGCCTCCTGCACTTTGGTATGGAACACATGGCGCGCGTCTGACTGGGTCCGCAGCACCGCCAGCAATGCAGCAGCATCAAAATCCGCGCTGCGCAGCGCGCCGATCACCGCCGCGCCTTCAGCATGGCGGCGCTTGAAATAGCTGCCATGCCCGCCGCCCGCCTCCGCCCGCAAGGCCTTGCGGGTGTCGCGGTCCAGTTCGCGAAAGATCATCGCCCCGACCGTTGGCGGCCGTTGCCAGTGCCGGTCCTTGCCGCTGTACCGCCAGGCCGCCCCCGCCGCGATGCCGATCACTGCCAGGTTCAGCGCCAGCGACGCCGCCAGCAGCAGTTTCAGCCATAGCTTCATTCCGGGTTGGCCCCCGGTGTTCGATGCAGTGCTCATTGCAGATCCCCGCTCAACATCACCGCCATGTCATAGCTGTCATCGGGCAGCGCGGTGCGGCTGTCCTCATACCCCGCCAGCGCCACGGGGTCGGGCACAAAGGAGGGCGGCGCAATGCCGATCCACAACCCCGCCGCGCTGGCCGCCGCCAGCCCGCCCAGCGCGGGCCAGCCGCCCAGCGCCTCGATCAGCTGCCGCCACAGCGGCTGCCGGGGCGCCTGCACCGGCGCCGCAGCCTGAAAGCCCGCTTGCACCCGCTCCGCATCAGCCAGGATGGCCGCATTCAGACGGTCCGCTGGCACCGGCGGCTGACTGCGTGCGGCGGCAAACAGATTGTCCAGCTCTTGCAGTGTTTTATCCGTGTCAGCCATCATTATACCCCAATTCTTCGCGCCGCCCGGCCAAAGCCGCGGCCAGCGCCCGCTTGCCCCGGGCGGTCAGACTTTCGACCGCCTCGACGCTGATGTCCATGATCCCGGCGATCTCCGGGTTGGACAGTTCCTCCAGATGCCGCAGCACCACTGCCTGACGCTGCCGCTCGGGCAGTTGCATCAGCGCCGTCTGCAACGCATCCTGCCGCGCCCCCTCCTGCAGCGCCTCGGCAGCGGAACGCGCCGGGTCCGGCGGCTCGGGCACCGCATCCAGATCCACATAGCCGCCACGGGCGCGCCGTTTGCGGTCAATGCACAGGTTCATCGCCACCCGGTACAGCCAGGTGGAGACCTGCGCCTCTCCCGGCCGCCACTCCGGCGCCATCTTCCATAAGCGAAGCATCGCCTCCTGGGCCACGTCCTCGGCCTCGGCGCGGATCCCCATCACCCGCATCGCCACGCCAAAGACCCGCGGCCCCAGCCGTGCCGTCAGCTCTGCCGCTGCCCGCCCGTCGCCATTGGCAAACAGCACCAAAAGCGCATCGTCAGAGACCTCCTCTGCCGTGGCGCTCATGGCTGCCGGGCCCGCATCAGGGGCCCGGCGCCGGGAAATTTCCGTTTTGTGCAGCACGTCTCAGCGATCAGTTCTGCTCCGTTTCGTCCCCATTCCCCTGGCCATGACGGTGCTTGCCGCCGTGGCGCATCCGGGCCTCGTCGAATTCCTGCTTCGAGATCCCGCCGCTGCCGTCCGCATCCATCCGGTCAAACATCCTGCCCGCCCGGCGCGGCCCTGGCAGTTCGTCTTTACTCAACGCGCCATCGCCGTCCGTGTCAAAGCGTTCAAGCATCCGGGCGGCGCGTTCACTGGCCCGTTCCTGCGCCCGCGCCTGCATTTCCTCAAGCGTCAGCTTGCCGTCGCCGTCAGCATCCGCCTTGCTGAAACGGGCTTCTTTCATGGCCTGGATCTCTGCCTTGGTGACCTCGCCATTGCCGTCTGTGTCGATTTCCTCAAAGGACATCTTCGGCCCGTGGTGGCCATAGCCCTTGGCCAGGGCCGCGCCGCCCGCGGCCACACCTGCGGCGGCAACAATCACGGCGATGAAGTTGACGTGTTTCATGTCGTCTTTCCTTTGTTCTGCGGCAGCCTCTTGCTGCCCGATGCATAGGAAAAACGCAGCTGCCCGGCAGATCCGTCGCGGAAATCCCAAATAATTCTTCCGTCCCGCACGTTGCGGCAAACCGGCGCAATGCCAGGGCTTTCCCCTTTCACCGCGGCGGTGAAGCGCGCAATGATATGCTCAGCACACAGGATATCTTCATGACCGAGTCGCAGGCCAAACCCCAGGCCGCAATAACCTCAGACGCAGAGAGTGAACGCCCGGCTATGCCCGCCCTGGCCAAGGGCTGGCGCTGCAAATGCCCCCAATGCGGCGAGGGCAAGCTGCTGCATTCCTATCTCAAGGTGAACAGCAGCTGCAGCAGCTGCGGGTTGGACTTGACCCATGCACGCGCCGATGACGGGCCTGCATATCTGACGATCCTGATCGTCGGCCACATCATGGCGCCTTTGATGCATGTGGTCTATTTCTCCTGGCGGCCCGAACCGCTGGTGATGTTCACGGTTTTCACGATAGGCTGCGTCGCCTCCTCTTTGTATCTGCTGCCGCGGATGAAGGGGATTGTCATTGCCTATCAATGGGCGCGGCGCATGCATGGGTTCGACAAGGGCAACCCGGCAGTAAAAGGGCAGTAAAACGATGAGCAAGACATTTCCCAGCGGTGAGACCACCACCGACAAGACCGCAATCCGCAATGCGGCAACCGTCATTGCCATGCGCGGCCGGATGTCCGATGACCCGCAGGTGCTGATGGGCCAGCGCGGCGCCAAGGCTGCCTTTATGCCGAATAAATTTGTCTTTCCCGGCGGTGCCGTCGATCTGGCAGATGCCGGGATCCCTCTGGCCTCGCCGCTCTCCCCCCTCTGCCAGGAACGCCTCGCAGATAAGGCGCCCGCTGGCGTGCATCACCCCCTCAGCGTCGCCGCGGTGCGCGAGCTGTGGGAGGAAACCGGCCTGATCCTGGGCGAACCAGGCGAGTGGCAGGGAGACGTTCCCGAAGACTGGCAGGAGTTTGCCGCCACCGGCCATCTGCCATCAGCCAAGGCGATGCAGTTCGTGTTCCGCGCCCTCACCCCGCCGGGCCGCCCGCGCCGGTTTGATGCGCGGTTCTTTCTGATTGATGCCGATCAGATCACCGGCGATCTGGATGACTTCTCCCGCGCCGCGGATGAGCTGTCGCATCTGCAATGGATCCCGCTCAGCCAGGTGCGCAGCTTTGATCTGCCCTTCATCACCGAGGTGGTGCTGGCCGAAGTCACCGCCCGCGTCCGCGACGCCGAGCCGCCGCAAAGCGTGCCCTATTTCCACAACAACGACGAAGCCAGCCTGTTCCTGCGTCTCAAAGGCTACCCGATGCCAGCCGACGGGTAATCTTTTCCGGCGCCCCTGCCGCTGGCGCCTCCGCTCACAGGGCCAGAACAAGCACCAGGATCGACACGATCAGCAGCGCCATGCCCGCCAGCTCGCGCCCCGTGACCTTCTCCTTGAAGAACAGCACCGAAGCCAAAAGCGACAGCAGCAGCTCCACCTGCCCCACCGCCTTCACATAGGCAGCGTTCTGCAGCGTGAATGCCCAGAACCAGCAGAACGAGCCGCCCATGCTGGTCAGCCCCACCCAGACCGCCACCCGGCGGGCGGCCCAGACCCGGGCAAGCTCGCCCCGGTCCCGCACCCCCAACCAGACAGTCATGAACAGCGTCTGCAAGCTGACCACCGCCGCCAAGGTCACTCCGGCGCGAAACACCGGTTCCAGATCACCCAGCTGCAAGGACGCCCCGCGGTAGCTGACGGCGGAAAAGGCAAACAGCACCCCTGATCCCAGTCCCAGCTGTGCGGCGCGGTTGGTCAGATGGCGCCACCAGGCGCCCGTTGCATCCGGCGCCCGGGACAGAACCAGCACTGCCGCCAGCCCGATCAGGATTGCCGCCCAGCCGCCAAGGCTGACCGGATCGCCCAGCACTGCCAGCCCGACAATGGCGGTCTGGATGACTTCGGTTTTCTTGAAGGTGATGCCCACCGCAAAATTGCGCTGCTTGAACAGGGCAACCACACAGACGGTCGCCAGGATCTGCGAGGTGCCGCCAATGGCGGCAAACATCCAGAACGCGGGCGGCAGAACTGGCAAGGACCGGCCCGAGACGGCCAGATACACCGCCAGCCCCGCCAGGATGAATGGCGCGGAATAGACAAACCGGGCGAAGGTGGCTCCGCCCGGCGACAGTGTCACGCTGCTCAGGACCTTCTGCAGCATGAACCGCACGGTCTGAAAGGAGGCAGCGGCGATGGAAACGGGGATCCAGGCTAACATGCTCCCGCTTATGCGCGCTTATTCCCCCTGCTGCCAGAGCGGATGCGGCACCGGGTCCTTGGCCCGCAGCAGATAGTTGCGGAAAACCTGCAGGTAGTTGCGGTAGACATAGCCGTCATTCGCGGCTAGGAACTCCGCCCGGCGGGTGCGGTAAAGGCGCGGCAGCGCATGCCAGGGAACGCCGGGGTGCATGTGATGCACCACATGCAGATTGTTGTTCAGGAACAGAAAGGCCAGCGGCCCCTTGTCCTCGATCACCACAGTGCGGCCTTGGGCGGTGTCATGCGCCCGGTGCTCCAAATAGGTGCGGATCTTGAGGATGGCGAGACCCAGATAGGCCCCCAGCACCGCCGCCCACAGCGGCGCCGGCGATTGCAGCACCACCCAGATCACCGGCACCAGCCCCAGGACATGCAGGATCCAATCGCGGGCAATCCCCGGAACGCCCCTGCGCGCCTGCCGCCAGTCGCCCGCCATGAAGCAAATCTGCCCCATCAGCGGCCCCAGCACCACCCGGCCCAAAAGCGTGTTGTTGATCCGCAGCAGCACCTTGCGCCAGCCGGGCAGCCGGGCCCAGACCGCCGGATCCTGAAAATTGCTTTCCGGATCATCATAGGGGTCGGTCAGCGCCTCGTCCTCGTGATGCGCCAGATGGGTGTCGCGAAAGCGGCCGTAAGGGATCGCCAGGCTCAGCGGGAAGAACATCAAGGCCTCGTTCAGCCAGCGGCTGCGGAACGGGTGCCCGTGCAGCGCCTCATGGGTCAGCGAGGAATGCAGCGCCGCCATCAGGCCAACTGCGGCAACCGTCAGGGCCGGACTGACCGAAGGCAGCAGCCACAACGCCGCCAGCCAGCCGCCGTGGCAGGCCAGGATCAGCGCCAGTGTGCTCCACTCAACGCCGCGCGGCATGTAGTCCCGGCATCCTTCAGACATGGCTGCGCCCCCATTGGATCTTCGACCAGGCGCGCTCGTAGATCAGATAAACAGTGAAGCCAATGGCCGTATTGACCAGCGCCATCATGCCGCCCGCCTTGACCGACCCGGTCGCGATCAGCCCCACCAGTGTCATCATCACCAGCCCGAGGATGTTCCAAATCACCGCCTTCACAATTGAACGCCTGCGCGTTTCCATTCTGCCTCCTGCTGTTTTCCGATAAGTGCTTGTTTCCAAACTACCCCGGACCGCAGCTGTGCAAAATTCCGAATGCGGTTAACAAAATCCAGCAGATGTGATAATTTCAAACATATGATAGAAAATATCGACAAACGGGTGCGGGCCGCACAGTTCCGGCAAAGACTGAACCGGGCGCTGCGCGACAGCGGCCTCAGCCAAAGCGCCTTGGCCCGCGCCGTTGGCGTCGACCGCTCCACGATTTCGCAGCTTTTGACGGACGAGGGCGCGCGCCTGCCCAACGCCCATGTGGTCGGCGCCTGTGCAGGCGCCCTAGGGGTCTCTGCCGACTGGCTGCTCAGCCTCTCCGACCGGCCCGAAAGCGCGGCGGAACTGCTGGCCTCCAGCCTGTCGCTGACCGAAGCGCCGCGCGCCCTGGTGGATGAGCGGATCTTTGAGTGGCATCAGGAGGCGCTTGGCTACAAGATCCGCCACGTGCCCGCCGCCCTGCCCGACATGCTGAAAACCCGGGCGCTGCTGGAATGGGAATACTCCCCCCATCTGGGCCGCACCGCCGATCAGGCCATCGGCGCCTCCGAGGACCGCCTCACCTGGATGCGCCAGTCGCCCTCGGACTATGAAATCGCCATGCCGCTTTATGAGCTCGACAGCTTTGCCCATGGCGTAGGATACTACGAAGGCCTGCCGCTGGCGATCCGGCTGGAACAGCTGCAGCAGTTCGAGCGCCTTTGCGAGCAGCTCTACCCCCGCCTGCGCATCTACCTGTTTGATGCCAAGCGGCTTTATTCGGCACCGGTTACGCTCTTCGGCCCGCTTCTATGCGTGTTCTATGCCGGCACGCATTACCTGGCCTTTCGCGACAAAGAGCGGATCGCGACCTTCACCAGTCATTTCGACAATCTGGTGCGCGAGGCGGACATTACGGCACGGCAATTGCCGGGGCGGCTCCGGGCGCTGCGGGCGGCAATCAGCGGCTAGCAAGCGCTTCACAGGCGGTCCGTCCAACAGCCGGGCCGCGCCCCGCAGGGGCGCCCAGGCTCGAGATGCGCCAGCATCTTGAGCCACCGGCAGCCCGCGCCCCTCCAGGGGCGCGCCTCACACTTTCGGATCCGGGTTCTCGGTATGGCCGTCCACCGCGATCACCTGCCCCGACACCAGCCGCGCCGCATCGGACCCGAGAAACACCGCCATATTGGCAATGTCCCGCGCCTCGACAAACCGCCCCATCGAGGTACCCGCGGCATAACCCGCATAAACCTCATCCCGGGTCATGCCCTTGGCCGCCGCCTCGCGCTCCAGCACGCCCTCCATCCGAGGGCCTTCCACCGCGCCGGGGCAGATTACATTGGCGCGGATACCAAAAGGGCCAAGCTCCATCGCCAAGGTCTTCATCAGCCCGATCACCGCCCATTTCGCCGAAGCATACGGCGCCCGGTTGGGATAGCCGTACTGCCCGGCGGTCGAAGACGTCACGATGATCGACCCGGCCTTGGCGGCCTTCATCAAAGGCGCCGCATATTTCGCCGCCAGAAAACAGCCCTCCAGGTTGACGCTGACGCATTTGCGCCAATCCTCCAGCGCGATATCCTCAATCAGCGCGGTCGGTCCGGCAACACCTGCATTGGCGCACAGCACATCCAGCCCGCCCCACTCCCCGGCGATCTCCGCAAACAGCGCCTTGACCCCGGCCTCGTCGGTGGCGTCCACAGCGGTGCTGCGCCAGCCCGCCGGAAGATCCGACAGGCTGACCGCACTCACATCCGTGACCCAGACCTGATGCCCGGCAGCAGCAAAGCCCTCGGCCATCGCGCGGCCGATGCCGGAGCCCCCGGCCGTGACCAGAACCCGGCTCACCCGGTCCGCACTCATCTCGGCGCTCCAATCGCGCGGCCCAGCCCCTCCGGCGCGGGCAAGACGGCATGCGCCTCAGCCAGTTTCACCAGATTGGCCTCGATATGTGCCGCAGGCGGGGCCGAGCGGCGGGTCGCAAGATCCACGTGCAGCAGCATATGCTCGCCCGTCGCCAGCAGCCGCTCGCCGGAATACATCTCATGCCACAGATGCATTTTCTTACCCGCGCCCATAATCACCCGCGTCCGCACCTGGATCGCATCACCCGCATGCACCTCGTCGATGTGGCGGATATGGGTTTCGGCGGTGAAATAGCTGCCGCCGTTGGCGATGTATTCAGCATCGCAACCGATGATCATCATCAGCCGGTCGGTGGATTGCGCAAAGGCATCCAGATAGCGGCTTTCGGTCATATGGCCGTTGTAGTCGGTCCAATCCAGCGGCACCACGCGGCTCTGGGTCAGAACCGGCTGGCTCAGGTCCTCCAGTTCCGCAACCGAGCGCACCAGCCCGGCCTCGCCCTCGCGGCCTCTGTCATGGGCGTTCTGCAACGCGCCTGCACCCCAGTCGTTGTTGCCCAGTGCGCGCATCATGCCGACCAGATTGTCGTCGCGGATCTGCTCCATCTTGCGGATCGGCAGATGGCCGGATTGCACATCCGACTGGCCTGCGATCAGATCCACCAGCTCGTCATTGAACTCCGGCACGTCCATCAGCTTGGTCCAGGGCCACGACAGGCAAGGGCCGAACTGCGCCATGAAATGCTTCATGCCGGCCTCACCACCCGCAACGCGGTAGGTGTCAAACAGCCCCATCTGCGCCCAGCGGATGCCAAAGCCGTAGCGGATCGCGTTGTCGATCTCCTCGGTGGTGGCGATGCCGTCCTTCACCAGCCACAGCGCCTCGCGCCAGACCGCCTCAAGGAAACGATCGGCCACATGCGCGTCGATCTCTTTCTTCAGATGCAGCGGGTACATGCCCAGGCCCGAGAGGATCTCCTTGGCCCGTTCAATAACACCTGCCGGATTGGCTGCCGTTGTGACCAGTTCCACCAGCGGCAGCAGGTAAACCGGGTTGAAGGGATGCGTCACCACGATCTGCCCCGGCGCCTCGCGCCCGTCCTGCAGCTGCGACGGTTTAAAGCCCGAAGTGGATGACCCGATCACCGCATCCGGCGCGCAACAAGCCTGCAACTGCGCATAGACCTTCTGCTTCAGATCCAGCCGCTCCGGCACGCTTTCCTGGATCCACTCCGCGCCGTCCACGGCTTCGGCAATGGTCTCATGGAACGTCAGGCTGCCCTCGGGCGGCAGCGCCACATTGCCCAGACCGGGCAAGGAGCGCCGCGCATTGTCCAGCACTTCGCTGATCTTGCGCTCCGCCTCCGGGTCCGGGTCAAAGACCCGCACATCCCAGCCGTTCAGAAGGAACCGCGCGGCCCAGCCGCCGCCGATTACGCCGCCGCCAATGATTGCTGCTGTCTTCATCTGCTTCCCTTTGAGAACCGCCCGGCTCTTCTTCTGGCCCCAAATATCCTGGGGGCTTGGGGGGTAGCCCCCAATTCCTTCAATTCAACGAAACCGCTGGCCGCCGCTTACTGCGCCTCCGGCGCGCGCTTGGTCAGCCCCAGCTTTTCGCGCACCTCCGCCGGTCCCATCAGCTTACTGCCCATGTTCTCGATGATGGTGCCAGCCCGCTCCACCAGCTGCCAGTTCTCCGCCAGCTGACCTTTGCCGAGCCACAGATTGTCCTCCAGCCCGACCCGCACATTGCCGCCCGCCAGAACAGACGCCGCCACATAGGCCATCTGATCCCGGCCCAGCGAGAACGCCGACCAGTTCCAATCGCCGGGCACATTGTTGACCATCGCCATGAAAGTATTCAGATCATTCGGCGCGCCCCAAGGCACCCCCATGCACAGCTGCACCAGGGCGGGGCTGTCCAGAATACCTTCCTTCACCAGTTCCTTGGCAAACCACAGATGGCCGGTGTCAAAGGCCTCGATCTCGGGCTTCACCCCCAGATCAGTCATCATCTGCCCCATCGCCCTCAGCATCCCCGGCGTGTTGGTCATTACGTAATCGGCTTCGGCAAAATTCATCGTGCCGCAGTCCAGAGTGCAGATTTCCGGCAGGCATTCCGCCACATGCGCCATCCGTTCGGTTGCACCCACCATATCGGTGCCCGCCGGGTTCACCGGCAGCGGATTTTCAGTATCTCCAAACACCATGTCGCCGCCCATGCCCGCGGTCAGGTTCAGCACCATATCAATCTCAGCGTCGCGGATCCGGTCGGTGACTTCGCGGTACAGCGCCAGATCACGGCTCGGCGCGCCGGTCTCCGGATCGCGCACATGGCAATGCACCACGGCGGCGCCGGCCTTGGCCGCGGCAATGGCGCTGCCGGCGATCTGCGCAGGCGAGCGCGGCACATGCGGGCTGCGGTCCTGGGTGCCGCCAGAGCCGGTCACAGCACAGGTGATAAAGACGTCCCGGTTCATTTCCAGAGGCATTTTGCTTTTCCCTTCAATGTACAGGGTTTTGCCGCGGGTTATCCCCAGGCTCTTCCCCAGATTCTGATTTGCGCTAAGGGCGACCTTGCCGCAGCCTTTGGGCCTGAACTTTACACCAGGCGAATCGAAGTTGATGAAATCCGCAAAAAACATCCTGCAGCCCGAGCATCAGCCGCTGAAAACCGCGGTGCTGGTCTTGGATGAATGCAACACGCTGTCCTTTGCGGCTGCCGTTGACCCGATGCGCGCCGCCAACCGGCTGGCCGGGCGCGCGGCCTTCGACTGGGATTATGTCAGCGCCGCAAATGAGCCGCCGATGCTGACCAGCGGTCTCACCGTGCCCAGCTTTCCGCTGGCCCGGCTGCAGGGCTGCGAGCTTTTGATCGTCGTGGCCGGCTTTCAGCTGGCGCGCCACGCAACCCCCAGCCTGCTGGCAGGCCTGCGCCGCATCGCCGCCACCGGCGCCACCATCGCAGGCATCGACGGCGGCCCCTGGCTGTTGGCCGAAGCCGGGCTGCTGGACGGCCACCCTGCCACCAATCATTGGGAAGACCTGGAAAACTTCGCCAGCCGCTTCCCCGAGGTTGACGTCCGCAACGACCGTTTCACCGTCTCCGATGGCCGCCTGACCTCCGGCGGCGCCACCCCCGCGATTGAGATGATGCTGCATATCATCGGCGCCCGCCACGGTGCCGGCTTTGCCGCCCGCGTCGCCGGGCTGTTCCTATACGATGGCCCCGCCGCAGAACCGCGCCCGCAAAGCCGCCTGGGCGGCCACAAGCACAATGCGCTCACCGCCAAGGCCAACGCGCTGATGGAGGCCGCCC
The DNA here is from genome assembly GCF_004123675.1 of Leisingera sp. NJS204. Lineage (NCBI taxonomy): Bacteria > Pseudomonadati > Pseudomonadota > Alphaproteobacteria > Rhodobacterales > Roseobacteraceae > Leisingera > Leisingera sp. NJS204. The sequence goes on from NZ_CP035417.1 coordinate 2,834,257, forward strand.
TGGACGAGCCGCTGCCGCTCAGCGCCCTGGCCGAGACCCTCGGCACCAGCCCGCGCAGCCTGCAGCAGCAGTTCCGGCTTAGGCTCAACACCACGCCGCAGGACCACTACCTGCAGCTGCGCCTGGCCGAAGCCCGCCGTCTGGTGACCGACACCGATCTGCCGCTGATGGAAGTGGCGATTGCCACCGGATTCACCTCGCAGTCAAGCTTCGCCCGCGCCTTCCGCACCGCCCACGGCACCTCTGCCCGCGACCTGCGCCAGGAACAGGCCCGGCCGACGGCGCATTGACCGGCAGCCGTGCCCCGCGGGTCAAGGGCCGCGCAGCGGCGGTGCGCCAGCACCGTTCACCCTTGACGCGCACCCCTTGAATACCCTGGCAAAGGCGCTTCAGGGCAAACCTGCACCTGAAGCGCTTCTCAGCCATCTTTCCGCGCTGCGCAGCAGCGCCCGGCCCAACCGGCCAAGGGCATTTCAATGCACGCAGGCCGGGCGGGAGAGCCTCCGCCCCTAGGCGCAGGACCTCAGCTCAAAACGGCATCGGATGCGCCCGGTGCGTGGCATTGATCTCGTCCAGCACGTCCTGGCTCAGCTCCAGTTCCACCGATTTCAACGCATGCTCCAGCTGCGGCAGATGCGTGGCACCAAAGATCGCCGAGGCCATGAACGGCCGTGTGCGGCACCACGCCAGCGCCATATGCACAGGATCCAACCCGTGCCGGTTGGCAATCTCCAGATAAGCCGCCACAGCGTCATAGACCCGCGGCGAATGCCGCCCGCCCAGGTCCGGATTGATCGACTTGCGCGAGCCGTCCGGCACCGCCCCGTCCTGATACTTGCCGGTCAGCAGCCCGGTGCCCAGCGGTGAAAACGCCATCAGCCCCACATCTTCATTCACACTCAGCTCTGCCAGATCAGTGTCATACATCCGGCAAACCAATGAGTATTCATTCTGGATCGAAGCCACCCGCGGCCCGCCGCGCGCTTCTGCGATGCGCAGCCATTGCGCGGTGCCCCAGGCGCTCTCGTTCGACAGGCCAAAGGCGCGGATGGTGCCGCGCTCCACCTCGCGCTGCAGCGCCTCCAGGCAATCCTCCATATGGACCAGCGTCGCTTCCCGGTTCTGGGAGGACGGATCATAGCTCCAGTTCTGCCGGAACATGTAACTGCCCCGGTTCGGCCAGTGGAATTGATAGAGGTCGATGTAATCGGTCTTGAGCCGCTTCAGCGACGCTTCAATTGTGGGCGCGATAGTCCTGGACGAAATCGGCGCCCCGTCCCGCACATGCTGCATCCCCGCGCCGGAATGCTTGGTGGCCAGGATGTACTCGCCCCGCCGCCCGGTCTGCGCATTCCAATTGCCGATGATCCGCTCGCTGTTGCCCAGGGTCTCCGCACTCACCGGGTTCACCGGATACATCTCGGCGGTATCGACAAAATTCACGCCGCCCTCCAGCGCCCGGCCGATCTGCGCATGGGCCTCGGCCTCCGGCGTCTGAGTGCCGAATGTCATCGTGCCCAGGCACAGTTCGGACACCATCATACCGGTGCGTCCCAATGGGTTCAGTTTCATGCCGCGCGCTCCCCTGTCCTGGATTTGCCTGCGACCCTAAGGCCCTGCCCGGGAAGTGCAAGCCGCTTGCACATAGGCGGCAAACCGGCCAGCCTCTGTGCAACCTAAGGAAAGGATACCCGATGCCGCAGACCATAACCAAGGGCGTCAAGGCGCTGCTGGCCGAGGCAAACAGCCTGGTGGAAACCATGGCTGTCGAGGAGGCCAAGCAGAAGGTTCTGGACGAGGATTACGTCTTCATCGACCTGCGCGACATCCGCGAGCTGCAGCGCAGCGGCATGATCCCCGGCGCGTTTTCCTGCCCGCGCGGCATGCTGGAATTCTGGATCGATCCCGACAGCCCCTATCACAAGCCGGTGTTCAACCAGGACAAAACCTATGTGTTCTACTGCGCCAGCGCCTGGCGCTCAGCCCTTAGCGCCAAAGCCGCGATTGAGATGGGCCTGAAACCGGTTGTGCATCTGGAGGGCGGCTTTACCGAATGGGCCAAACAGGGCGGCCCGGTTGTCCCCCGCGAGGGTTAAGACCTGCCGGGGCCGCCTGCAGTGAAACCTGCCATCGATACCATCCGGCGGCATGGCAACCCGCCCTTTTCAGTTGCCGTGCTGCATGGCGGCCCCGGCGCGGCCGGAGAAATGGCGCCGGTTGCCCAAGAGCTGGCAACCCGCGGGCATGGCGTGCTTGAGCTGTTGCAAACGAAAGCATCCATTGCCGGCCAGACATCCGAATTGCGGCAGCAGCTGGAAGCAGCCTGTGCCGGCCCGGCGGTTCTGATCGGCTTTTCCTGGGGGGCATGGCTGGCCTGCCTGCTGGCAGCCCGGCATCCGGCTCTGGTTTCGAAGCTGTTGCTGATTGGCAGCGCGCCGTTTTCGGATGAATTCACCGCAGGCATCCAGGCAGTCCGGCAATCACGGCTGCCGCCTGCGGAATGGCAGGAGCTGAGCGCATTGTTTCGCGGTTCCGGTCTCGAGACCCCCGTGGGCCTGTCGCGCGCGCTAGAGCTGCTTGAAAAAGCCGAGGCCCATGCGCCTGCCGGGCTTCATCCTGCGCCCATCGCCTTTGATCGCAGCATTTTCGAAGGCGTTTGGCCGGAAGCAACCCGGATGCGGCGCTCAGGCGAACTCCTGCGCACGGTTGCAAAAATCCGCTGCCCCGTGGCGGCCCTTCATGGTGATCATGACCCCCACCCGGCAACAGGCGTGGAACTGCCGCTGCGGGGCATCCTCCCCGATTTCAGCTTTCGCCTGCTGCAGCGCTGCGGCCACAAACCATGGATCGAGAAACATGCCAGGGCTGACTTCTTCCAGGCGCTGGAAGAGACGCTTGCCTGGCCTGGCGGCCTTTGAACCGGCCTGCCGCAAGAACCCAGGATGCCCAGCTCACGGCTTGAGAACAAATAGTGAACATACTAATCTAACCCCATGCCGACTCACCTGCTCACCCGCCGCCGCCACAGATCCCGCCCGGCCCTGTCCCTGATGGAGGGGGTTGCGCTGGAGCATGGCCGCGTGCACGAGGCCTGCGGCCCCGCCCGCCACAGTTTTGCGCTGTGGCTGGCCGCCGCCGCGCAGGACATTGCGCCGGGGCCGGTCCTGTGGCTGCCGCCGCCGCAGGGCGGCAAGCAGCTGAACCCGGACGGGATGGCGGAATTTGCCAGCCCCGCCCGGTTCCTGTTCCTGCAAGCCGCCCGGACCGAGGATCAGCTTTGGGCCATGGAGGAAGCCTTGCGCAGCGGTGCTGCGGCGCTGGTGGTGGCAGAACTGGCTGAGCCGCCCGCCATCACCCCGGTGCGGCGGCTGCATCTGGCGGCAGAGGCAGGCGGGCGCTTCGGCCCGGCGCCGTTGGGCCTGCTGCTGACCCCCGGCACAGGCGGCGCCCAGGGCATCGAAAGCCGCTGGCACCTGGCGCCTGCCCCTCCCCCTTTGCCCCATGATCTCTTCCCCCCTGACGTGCCTGCACACAGCCTCCCGCCCGGCCCCGCGCCCGGCCCGGCCGGGGATGGCGCAGCAAAGACCCGGAAGTTCTGGACCTTGCAGCGCCTGCGCGCCCGCACCCTGCCGCCCCGCAGCTGGCAGATCACCCAGGCCGCTGGCAGCTGCCTGCTCCGCTCTGCTTCGTGCCGCCCTGCCACCCGCACCGCAGACCCGCACGCCCAAGACGAGCCCCAGCGCCTAGACCGGCCCCAGCGCCTTGACGATGACCTCCCGCGCCCGCAGGCGGACCTGGCTGCGCCAGCACCGCCTTAGCGGCCTTGGGCCCGGCACCGGGCTATGCCCGGTGCCGGGCCCAACAGGCAGAGGCTTTTGCCAAAAAGCTGATGCCTGGCGGGAGCCCGCCGCCGCGTCACAGGCTCCCCCCGCGAAAGTGAGCAGCCTGCGGCGGAAAATCCGGATAAGCTCAAGCTGCGGCATCGCAAACGCCATGTAAAAAACGCTATGCAACCGGAGAAGAAGCCCCCATGAGCAACCACAGGATGCACCGGCGGAGCCTGATCGCCTGCCTTGCGGCCAGCCTGCTGGCCCCGCAAAGGCTGCCCGCAGCGATCCTGCCTTACCGCCTCATTCCCGATGCCACAGACGTGCGCTTTACCTTCCGGCTCAGCGGCCAGCCGCAGCAGGGGCGGATCCCGGTCCGGTCCGCCCGCATCCGGATCGATCCGCAGAACCTTGCCCGCAGCCAGGCCGATATCACGCTTGACGCCAGCCGCGCCCGGACCGGGCTGATCTTTGCCACCGAGGCGTTGAAAAGCCCCGGCGTGCTCAACACCGCGCGCTTCCCGGAAATCCGTTTCCGCTCCACCCGTGTCCGTCTCGGGCCTGACGGACGGCTTTCAGGCGGCGCGCAGATCGGCGGCGAACTGACCCTGCGCGGAACCACCCGGCCGCTGACCTTGCAGGCGGCGCTCTACCGCCGGCCCGGCACCGCCGCCAGCGATCTGCGCGAACTCGACGTGCATCTCAGCGGCAGCCTTAGCCGCGCGGCCTTTGGCGCCACCGGCTATCCGGATCTGGTCGCCGACCGGGTCACCCTCGCCATCAAAGCCCGCATCCGCCAGGCGGGCTGAACCCCGGACCGCGCCCGGTGCCGAAAAACACCGCCGCGCAAGAATACGACACCGCAATGACGGAAACCGGCTGGCAATGCAGCCGCAGCCTGTCATGGTCGCAGCGTTATGCGCCTGATCATCTCCTTTGCCGCCCTGTTCCTCTCCGTCATCCTGCTGCAGCTGTCGACCGGAGGCGTCGGCCCGCTCGATGCGATCTCGGGTCTGACGCTGAATTTCACCAAGGAGCAGATCGGCCTGCTTGGCTCGGCCCATTTCTTTGGCTTCTTCATCGGCTGCTGGTGGGCGCCACGGCTGATGGGCAATGTCGGCCATTCCCGCGCCTTTGCGGTCTGCACAGCCCTTGGGGCGATGGGGCTCTTGGGCCATACGCTGACAGAAAACCCCTATGCCTGGGCGGCGATGCGGATTGCCTCGGGCCTGTGCGTAGCCGGCGCCTACACGGTGATCGAGGCCTGGCTTAACGCCAAAGTCACCAACGAGAACCGCGGCCGCGCCATGGGCACCTACCGGATTGCCGATATGAGCGCCTCGCTGGCGGCGCAGCTGATCATCGCGGTGCTGCCGCCTGCGGTCTATATATCCTACAATCTGCTGGCGGTGATTTGCTGCGCGGCACTGCTGCCCCTGACCCTGACCAAGGCCAGCCAGCCGGAAACCCCCGATGCGCCGCGGCTGCGCCCCAAACTGGCCTGGCGCTGTTCGCCGCTGGCGGTGGCGGGGGTGATCGTGGCGGCACTCAGCTCGGCCTCGTTCCGGATGGTCGGCCCGGTCTATGGCCAGGAAGTCGGCCTGGAAATCGGCCAGATCGCCTTTTTCCTTGCCGCCTTTGTGCTGGGCGGCGCGCTGGCGCAGTACCCGATGGGCTGGCTGGCCGACAAATACGATCGCCGCTGGGTGCTCATCTGGCTTTCCGTGGCTGCCATCTTCAGTTGCGCTGTCACCATGGCTGCCAGCGGCACCGGCACTCTGGGGGTGATGCTGGCGGCAGGGTTCTTCGGCTTCACCACCTTCCCGATCTTTTCGGTTTCCGCCGCGCACGCCAACGACTTTGCAACAACGGAAGAGCGGGTGGAGCTGGCAGCAGCGCTGATGTTCTTCTTTGCCTTGGGCGCCATCGCCAGCCCCTATGTATCTTCAACGCTGATCAGCTTTTACGGGCCGCCTGCCCTGTTTGCCTATGTGGCCTGCGGCCATGTGCTGCTGATCGCCTTTGGTCTCAGCCGGATGAAAGTGCGCCCGACGCCCGAAGAACGCACCAATTATGTCTACGCGCCACGCACCTCCTTCACCATCGGCCGGCTGCTGAAACGCTCGCGCAAGAGGAAGTGAAACGGGTCAGCATCTCTGCCTGATTGTTTCGCGCGCGAAACATTCGGACAGCAGCATTGACCCTTTAAGGATCTGCTTACGAATGCAAAAAGGGGCCGGAAAACTCCGGCCCCTATAAATATTCCGGGAAGCTGAACAATCAGCTTTCAGCCGCGGCGTCATTTGGCGCCGGACCTGCCGCAGCGCCATTCAGCAGCGGCACATCAGAACCTTCAACCGCCTCCGGCTCAACGCCCAGCGCCTGGCTGGCAACACCGCTGACACCGTTTTCCATCGACAGGCCCAGCTCCTCGCCCAGCTTCTTCAGCGCGGGCATCTGCACCGCCATGCCCATGATCGAGTCGAGCGCCTGATTGACCACCGGTCTCTCGGCGCCAGCGCCGCCCCCAGCCGCCGCATAAGGCGCGCCGCCGCCGATGCCGCTGACCTGATGGATCTTGATCGAATCGATCTTCTCGGCCGGTTTCACCATCTCGGTGATGATCGCAGGCATCGCCTCGATCCGCGCCATGTCGATCTTCATCCGGATCAGCTCAGCCGACAGCGCGTTCTCGGATTCAACAATCGCGCGCTTGCCTTCCGCCTCGGCCAGCATGTCGTTCTTCTTGGCCTCGGCCCGGATGTTAAGCGCATCAGCCTCGGCCTGGGCTTCTTCACGCCGCGCTTCGGCCCGGTCAGCCGCCGCGTCTTTCTCAGCCTGAGCTGCCAAGCGGATGCCGGTTGCCTGGCGTTCGGCTTCGCGGGTGGCTTCGATCAGCGTGATCTGCTTCTGGCGTTCCGCCTCAGCAACTTCACGGGCGGTTGCCACTGCCTCAGTCGCCTTGGTGGCCTCGGCCCGCGCCAGATCCGCCGACGCACGGGCGCGGCTTTCCTCCTCGGATTTCTGCTGGATGATGATCTGGCGTTCCTGTTCGGCAACCTCCAGCTCGCGCTCCTTGGTGATTTCGGCGTCGCGGATCTTGCGCTCCCGTTCAATCTCGGCAGAGCGGATGGCCTCTTCGCGTGCAATCCGCGCACGCTCGCTCTCGCGCATCGAATCCTCGCGCCGCTGCGCCACTTCGGACTCCTGCGCGGCCTTCATGGTTTCGATCTGCTGCAGCTGCGAGATCTTGGCCTGTTCTTCATCCTGTTCAATGGTCAGACGCTGACGCTCAGCCTCCATCGCGGCACGGCGCACCGAGACCTGGGTATCCGCATCAATTTGCGCGCGCTCCTTTTTGGACTGGGCAATCACCTCGGCCAGTTTGCGCATGCCAACGGCGTTAAAGGCGTTGTTTTCGTCCAGTGCCTCAAACGGCGTCTGGTCCAATGCGGTGAGCGAGACAGACTCCAGCGACAAACCGTTTTTCAGCAGGTCCTCAGAGACCGCATTCTGCACCTCCTGCACAAAGTCGGCGCGTTTTTCGTGCAGGCCGTCCATGGTCATCTGCGCAGCCACCGCGCGCAGGCCGTCGATCAGCTTGCCCTCGATCATTTCGCGCAGCTGTTCGACATCAAACGTACGGTCGCCCAGGGTCTGCGCGGCGCGGGCAATGCCCTCAGCCGTGGCCATCACCGAGACGTAGAATTCAACGCCAACATCCACCCGCATCCGGTCCTGGGTGATCAGCGCGGCGTCGCCGTCCCGCTTCACTTCCAGGCGCAGGGTTTTCATGTTGACGGGGCTGACCTCATGCAGCAGCGGCACGACAATGGTGCCCCCGTCCATGATCACCTTCTTGCCGCCGGCACCGGTTTTGACCAGGCTGATTTCACGGGTGGCCCGGCGGTAGAGACGGCCAAGAACCAGGCCGAAGATGAGAAGAAAGATAAGAATGCTCGCCACGACGATGAGCAGGAATTGAAATTCCATGCGGAATACTCCCTTGGATAATTGGATTTATAAGTTTTGGTTCCGGTTATTCAGACAGCGCGATCAGCACAAACCGGTCCTTGCGGCGGTCGCGCATCACCAGCACTTCGGTGCCCTGGGACAGTTCCTCGCCCGCGGCAAAGGGTTCGGCGCGCAGGTAGTGGGCGTTGCCGTAGCCATCAGTGACCCGCACCTCGGCCGGGCGGCCCTGCGCAGCGGTGCCTTGGGTGATCACACCGCGGCGGCGGCCCAGGCTGCGCACCGACAGGGCCTCGGTCTCGGTCTGCGGCAGCAGCCGGGCAAACATCCCGCCAAAGCCGCGCGCGAACCACAGGCCGAAGGCGCCGGCAGGCAGCCCCGCCATCCAGGCCGGTGCGGCAAAACCCAGATAAGACGTCAAAACCATCTGCAGGCCAATACCGCTGAGGCCAAAACCCATCAGCACCGCCGCCAGCCAGATCAGCGTCGGCATCCGCCCCAGCCCCAGCCACGACGCCAGGCTGCCCGTGGCATCCGCCGCCCCGGCGCCATCCAGCCCTTCGGCCCCGTCCAGATCCGCAAGATCCATGTCTCCCAGATCACCCAATGCGTCCGCAGCGGCATCAGCGCCCAAATCACCCAAATCACCCAGGTCGCCGGCATCCGGGAACTCCCCGATATCTCCGCCATCCATGCCGTCCAGACCCGCGCCGCTATCGCCGCCGATCAGACTGCCGCCCAGCAAAAGCGCCAGCAGCTCCAGAACTGCCAGTCCGCCCAACAGGGCCAGGGCAAGGGTAAACGGCGCAAATGCGCTATCGAGAAGAAAGTCAAACACCTATGGGCAGTCCCTAATTGTATGCACCGGTATACAATGCAGATGGTAACGCCCTCGTGAACTTTCAAGGGTTTGAAACCGGTTTTCGCAACCAATGAGTGCGCCAGCCCCCTGTTCAGTTCAAGCGGGAACTGCCGCTGTTTCTCCAATTTCCAGGGAAAACCGCAGCCGGGGTTTCCGCCGCCTGCGCCATGCGGTAGACGGGCGTTTGACACATTACCTGGATGGATAGCATGGCACGCATTCTGATCACTTCCGCGATCCCCTATATCAACGGGATCAAGCATCTGGGCAACCTGGTGGGTTCGCAGCTGCCGGCCGACCTTTATGCCCGGTTCCAGCGCGGACGCGGCAACGAGGTGATGTTCCTCTGCGCCACTGACGAGCACGGCACCCCGGCGGAACTGGCCGCCGCCAAGGCGGACAAGCCGGTGGCGGAATACTGCGCTGAAATGCATGGTATCCAGTCGGAAATCGCCAAGGGCTTTGCGCTGTCGTTTGATCACTTCGGCCGCTCCTCCAGCCCGCAGAACCACGCGCTGACCCAGCATTTCGCAGGCAAGCTGGCCGAGGCCGGGCTGATCCGCGAAGTAACCGAGAAACAGGTATATTCCAATGCTGACGGCCGCTTCCTGCCCGACCGCTATATCGAGGGCACCTGCCCCAACTGCGGCTATGAGCGCGCCCGCGGCGACCAGTGCGAGGAATGCACCAAGCAGCTGGACCCGACCGACCTGATCAACCCGCGCTCCGCCGTGTCCGGCTCCACCGATCTGGAAGTGCGCGAGACCAAGCATCTGTATCTGTGCCAGTCGCAGCTGAAGGACCAGCTGGACGCCTGGATCGACAGCAAACACGACTGGCCGATCCTGACCACCTCGATTGCCAAGAAGTGGCTGCATGACGGTGACGGGCTGCAGGACCGCGGCATCACCCGCGATCTGGACTGGGGCGTGCCGGTCAAAAAGGGCGGCGCAGACTGGCCGGGCATGGAGGGCAAGGTGTTCTACGTCTGGTTCGACGCGCCGATTGAATACATCGCCGCCGCTGGCGAATGGGCCGAGGCGAATGGCAAATCCGACGCCGACTGGCAGCGCTGGTGGCGCACCGACAAGGGCGCCGAGGACGTGAAATACGTCCAGTTCATGGGCAAGGACAACGTCCCCTTCCACACCCTGTCGTTCCCGGCCACAATTCTGGGATCGGGCGAGCCGTGGAAAATGGTCGACCACCTGAAGTCGTTCAACTACCTGAACTATGACGGCGGCCAGTTCTCCACCAGCCAGGGGCGCGGCGTGTTCATGGATCAGGCGCTGGAGATCCTGCCGGCCGATTACTGGCGCTGGTGGCTCCTCAGCCATGCGCCGGAAAGCAGCGATTCCGAATTCACCTGGGAGAACTTCCAGCAGTCGGTGAACAAGGATCTGGCCGACGTGCTGGGCAATTTTGTCAGCCGCATCACCAAATTCTGCCGTTCCAAGTTCGGCGAGGAAGTTCCCGCAGCCGGTGAATACGGCGAACAGGAACAGGCGCTGATTGCTGAACTTACCACCCGCATCCGCGCCTATGAGGGCCACATGGAAGCGATGGAGGTCCGCAAATCGGCGCAGGAGCTGCGGGCGATCTGGGTCGCGGGCAATGAATACCTGCAGTCCGCAGCACCCTGGTCGGTGTTCAAGCAAGATCCCGACCGCGCCGCAGCCCAGGTGCGTCTGGGACTGAACCTGATCCGGCTTTACGCCGTACTGTCGGCCCCCTTCATCCCGCAGGCCTCAGACACGCTGATGGCGGCGATGAATTCGGACGACCGCAACTGGCCCGAAGATGCGGCGGCTGCCCTGTCCGCCCTGCCCGCAGGCCACAGCTTCACCGTGCCAGAGGTGCTGTTTGCCAAGATCACCGACGAGCAGCGCGAGGACTGGCAGGCGCGGTTTTCCGGCACCCGCGCCTGATCCGTTGCACATAGAATTCTGAAAGGCCGCCCATTGGGCGGCCTTTTCTGTTCCCCTATCCTCTTCTGCCATCGCAAAAATTATTTCTTACTAAAAAACTCGGATTGACATACCTGAGTGAATAATTCAGGTATACGGCATTCCAGCCAGCCTGACTCGGATCAGGCGAGCCCGAGTGACATTTCATCAACCGAGATCGCCCCCATGCCGACCAGAGACAGCCGCCACCGCGGCCCGCAGACCCAAGAGCTGGAACCCGAGGACATGCGCCAATTGTGGCCGCAGGTCTTTGCGCCGTCCGGCGCTCTGTCCGGTTTTTGTCTGGAATGGCTTCTGGACAGGGCGGAATTCAGCAATGGGCGGAAGATATGAACCAGATTGCCTCCAAGCCGGTGCCGGCCACCGCAACCACCGCAACCACCGAAGTGTTCCCCACCTACCACGCCGAGGATCTGACCCGCGGCGGCGTGCAGGCCCGTATTCTGCTGAACGGGCAGATCTATTCGCTGCGCATCACCCGCGCAGGCAAGCTGATCCTGACCAAGTGAGCGGACGGCCATGAGCACTGCGCACCCTTCGCCCCGCGGCGGCGTGACCGTCGGCACCCTGTCCGAGCTGCCGCCGCTGGAAGCCGGCGCGGTGATCTATCTGCGCCACTGGTTTTCCGGCTCCGAGACCCGCGACCAGATGCGCCGGGATTTCGAGGTGAACTTCGGCCCCGAAATGGCCGATGCCGCGTTTGAGGCCTTTGGCACTCTTTGCAACTTCTGCGCCACCCATGGCCGCCGCCCGCTGGTGCGCCACGGCATGACCTGCAAATGCCTGGGCGCGGATGAGAACTGCTTTGCCAATCTTCTGGCCTGTGCTGCCGAAGGCCAGCAGGACGATGCGCAAATCCTTGCCTCGCTGATCGTCACCCCGCGCAAAGCGTCCGAGCTGACGCAGCTGGCATCTGACTGCGGCTTGCTGATGCAACAGATCATGGCACCGCGCCCGCCGCTGCAACCGGCCCGGCCCGCCACCGCCACCCTTCACTGAATTCACTATATAACTAAGGACTTAGCTGATGAAATCCCTGTTTCTCACGGGCACTGCCCTTGCCGGTCTCGCCTTTGGCGCCACCACAGCCTTTGCCGCCGACAAGGCCGCAGTGCTGACCAACTATGCCAATATCGCCGAGGCCAAATACCAGGACAGCCTGGCCACCGCGCAGGTGCTGAAAGCCGCTGTAGACGCGCTGGTCTCGCATCCCTCAGCCGAAAACCTGGAGGCTGCCCGCGCCGCCTGGATCGCCGCCCGCGTGCCCTATCAGCAGTCCGAAGTCTTCCGTTTCGGCAACGCCATCGTCGACGATTGGGAAGGCAAGGTGAACGCCTGGCCGCTGGACGAAGGCCTGATCGACTATGTGGACGCCTCTTATGGCGGGCCGACCGACGAGAACACCCTGGCATCGCTGAACATCATCGCCAATCCCAGCTTTGAGCTGTCCGGCAAAGCCATCGACGCCGCCAAGATCACTCCTGAACTTCTGGAAGGCGCCCTGCACGAGGCCGACGGGGTCGAGGCCAATGTGGCTACCGGCTATCATGCCATCGAATTCCTGCTGTGGGGCCAGGATCTGAAGGGCACCGAACATGGCGCCGGCGACCGCCCGTGGACCGACTATGCCACCGGCGACGCCTGCACCGGCGGCAACTGCAACCGCCGCGGCGAGTACCTGCAGGCCGCCACCGAGCTGCTGATCACCGACCTGGAATGGATCGCCGCGCAGTGGGGCGCCGAAGGCGAAGCCCGCACCACGCTGCTGGGCGATGAAAACGCCGGCATTACCGCGATGCTGACCGGCATGGGCTCGCTGTCTTACGGCGAACAGGCGGGTGAACGGATGCGTCTGGGCTTGATGCTGAACGACCCCGAGGAAGAGCACGATTGTTTTTCCGACAACACCCACAACAGCCACTACTACGACGGCTTGGGCGTGCAGAACGTCTATCTGGGCGAATATGTGCGGGTGAACGGCGAGCTGGTCTCGGGCGCGTCGCTGGCCGATCTGGTGGCCGCCAAGGACGCGGATCTGGACGCCGAGATGCGCAGCAAGCTGGCGGGCACCATGCAGGCGCTTGGCCGGATCAAGACCGCAGCCGAAGCAGGCCTGTCCTATGACCAGATGCTGGCGCAGGGCAACAAAGCCGGCGAAGCGCTGGTGATGGGCGGCGTCAACGGGCTGATCGACCAGACCCGCTCTATCGAACGCGTGGTCTCTACCCTGGATCTGGGCGGCGTTGCCATCGAAGGCTCTGACAGCCTTGATAATCCCTCGGCGGTCTTCGAATAAAACACTGCAAATTCAATAACAAAATCAAAGCAAAGGGACCTGGCCGCCATCAGCGGCCAGGCCCCTCAACAGAAAGAAAAACCCCCATGAAAATCAAACCCTCTGCGGCGCTGGCCCTCAGCGCGCCCGTCTTCCTGTGCGCAAACGCCGCCCTGGCCCAGGGCTTCAGCTGGGAAGGCGAGATCGAGATCGCCAATGAAAGCGTGCTGTCGTCTGATGACGCCACTGCCGAGATCCGCGACACTTTTGCCGTGATCACCGCTTCCGGCGCCTATACATTCGGCAATGGCGTTGAACTTTTTGCCACTGTCACCGCCGAGTCGCTGACGGACGCCGCCGATGACCGCACCTTTGATGACATGGGCGTCTATATCGAAGAACTCGGCGTCTCCTTCGGTATCGGCAGCGCCACCACCGTCTCAGTTGGCAAACTGCACCCGGTGTTTGGTACCGCCTGGGACGACGCCGCAGGTTATTTCGGCAGCTCCATCGCCGAAGATTACGAGCTGGTCGAACAGATCGGTATCCTGGCGGACGTAGAGCTGAACGGCGCGGGCACCCTGTCCTTCGGAGTGTTTTACGCCGATGATTCCGGCCTCAGCCGCTCTGTTGGCTATAACCGCGGCCGCACCGCCACGGCTGACGGCGGCGCTGGCAACACTGGCGAGCTGGACAATTTTGCCATCCAATGGACGCAGGAAACCGGCAATACCCGCTACCACATCGGCGCCCGCCACCTGAGCGCCGGCACAGGCGACGTGGATGACGAACAGGGTTTTGTCGCAGGCCTCGCCCATGCCTTTGATGGCGGTTTCGACGTCTATGGCGAGGTGGCCTCCTTCTCGAACGCGGGCGGCTCGGCGGATGATGCGTTGTATGCCACCCTGACCGGCGCCTACACCATCGGCAACGTGACCCTGTCCGGCGGGCTGGTGCATCGCGATCTGGACAGCGCGGGCGAAACCGACCTGATCACCATCGGCGCGGATTACGAATTTGAAAATGGCTTCACGTTGGGCGGCGGCCTGGCCCGCGTTGATGAGGCCGGCACCAAAAGCACGGTTCTGGGCGTGAACCTGATCATCCCGCTTGGTGCATGAGATTTCCCTCGGTGACGTTTGGCATCCCCTGAACAGAACCACACCTTGGGGCCGCGTATTGCGGCCCCTTTTTTTGCCAGTCCGGGTCCCGCCCGGCACATATTCCCAAGTATTTTACTCTGGATACCCCTTGAAAACCCAGTAATTCTGTCGGATATATTTCCCAACGGAATCACTTGGCCTTGGCGCCACCGGGCAAGGACGCGAGCAGCATGATCGTTTGCCACTGCACACAGATCTCGGACCACGACATCCGCGCAGCCATCGACTGGATGCGAAATGCCGATCCCGAAACGATAATCACCCCTGGCAAGATTTATCACGCCCTGGGAAAAACCGCCGATTGCGGCGGATGCATGCCGCTTTTCCTCGACACCATGCGCGCGAATGCTAATCTGGAAGTCCCTGCGCAGCTTCAGAATTTAGGCGCAGGCCGAATTCAGGAGAGTGAATATGCAGGGCGACGCCAAGGTCATCGACTATCTCAACAAAGCATTGCGACATGAGCTGACAGCGGTCAGCCAGTACTGGCTGCATTACCGGCTGCAGGACGATTGGGGCCTGGGCAGCATGGCCAAGAAAAGCCGCGAAGAATCCATCGAAGAGATGGAGCACGCGGACAAATTGATTGAAAGGATTCTGTTCCTCGGCGGCCATCCGAACCTGCAGAAGCTTGACCCGCTGCGGATCGGACAGACCCCGAAAGAAACCCTCGAATGCGACCTTGCCGCCGAAGTGGACGCCCGCGCGCTTTACAAGGAAGCCCGCGACGCCTGCAACAAAGCGGGTGACTACGTCACGCAAAAGCTGTTTGAAGACTTGATGGCGGATGAAGAAGGCCACATTGATTTCCTCGAAACGCAGCTTGAACTGCACGACCGGATCGGCGCCGAAAACTATGCCCAGCTCAACGCCACCAAGATGGCAGAGATCGAAGACTAAACTGTTTCTGGCTGCCGCATTTGCGGCGGCCACCCCCGTTGCGGCGCTGGACCTGGCCAGCCAGTATCAGGCAGAGCCGCACCTCTCTCCCCTCCCCCGCACTGACGCCGAACGCACCCGGATCGAGGCCGTCACCGCACCGGCCACGGATTTCTCCGCCCCCGAACGCTTCGAAGACCTGCCCGCAGGCGCCGCCACCGTGCGCGCCAGGGAAGATGACGAGGCGTTCTCGCAGCACTCTGCCAACCTCAGCTTCGAGCAGGAACTGGAGTTCAAACTGGGCAATGGGCTGTTCAAGAAGATCTGGGTGTTCTCGCCATCGTCCACCAAGGCGTCCGACGGGCTTGGCCCGCTCTATAACGCGCGCTCCTGCCAGCGCTGCCACTTGAAGGACGGGCGCGGCCATGTGGTGGCGCAGCCGGATTACGCCTCCACCACCATGTTCCTGCGGGTTTCCATTCCCGGCCCGGTTCCGGCGGAACTGCAGGAAGTCCATGACTACATCGGCACTGCGCCCGATCCGGATTATGGCTCCCAGCTGCAGGACTTCTCCGCCCCCGGCATCGCGCCGGAGTACAAGCTGCAGGTCGAGTATGAGGAGTTCGAGGTTGCCCTGAACGGCGGTGAAACAGCCACCCTGCGCCGTCCCGGCTACACGGCTGCAAACCTCGGCTACGGCCCATTGGCTGATGGCGCCATGCTGTCACCCCGCGTCGCGCCGCCGATGATCGGCCTTGGCCTGCTGGAGGCGATCCCCGCCGCCGATATCCTTGCCCATGCGGATGAGGAAGACACCGACGGCGATGGCATTTCCGGCCGCGCCAATCTGGTCTGGTCGCGCGAATTCAACCGGGTCATGCTGGGCCGCTTTGGCCTGAAGGCCGGAATGCCGACCGTCCACGAACAATCCGCCGGTGCGTTTTCCGGCGATATCGGCATCTCCACCCCGCTGTTCCCGGCCCATGCGGGCGAATGCACCGATCTGCAAACCGCCTGCCAATCCGCCCCGCATGGCGGCGCTGATTCCCGTGAAACCGAGATCGACCAGCCGAACATGGATCTGGTCACCTTCTACAGCCGCAACCTCGGCGTTCCCGCACGGCGCAACACCAGCGACGCCCAGGTGCTGCGCGGCAAGCAGGTGTTCTACAACACCGGCTGTGCGTCCTGCCACGTGCCGAAATACGTGACCCACCGGCTGCGGGACCGCCCCGAGCAAAGCTTTCAACTGATCTGGCCCTACAGCGACCTGTTGCTGCACGACATGGGCGAAGGCCTGGCCGACAACCGCCCCGAGGCCCGCGCAACGGGGCGCGAATGGCGCACCGCGCCGCTGTGGGGTATCGGCCTCACCCAGCAGGTCTCGCCCCGTGCCACCTTCCTGCATGACGGCCGCGCCCGCACCCTGCTGGAGGCCATCCTGTGGCACGGCGGCGAAGCGGAGGCGGCCAAAACCCGCGTGGTAAAGCTGCGGCCGGAAGACCGCGCTGCCCTGATCGCCTTTCTGGAGAGCCTCTGATGCGCGCCTTTGCCCCGTCCCTGCACCTTGCCCTGCCCCTCGTCCTGACCTTTGCGCTGGCCGCAGCCCCTGCCGCCGCATCAGAGCTGTCCGGCAGCATCACCGATCAACTGATCCTCCCGACCTTTCAGGAACTTGCAGAGGACGCGCAAACACTAGCGGAAACCGCACAGGCGGATTGCAATCCGCAATCACCCCCCCTGCGCGCAGCTTACAGCGATGCCTTCGATGCCTGGATCGCCGCCAGCCATTACCGCTTTGGTCCAACCGAAACAGACAGCCGCGCCTTTGCGCTGGCTTTCTGGCCCGACAGCCGCAGCAAAACGCCCAAGGCACTTGGGAATCTGATCCGCAGCGAAGACCCCGGCATCTCTGACCCGGCGCAATTCGCCAGCTACTCCATTGCGTCCCGTGGCTTTTATGCGCTGGAATACCTGCTGTATGATCCGCAGCTTTCCACCACCGGAAGCGCAGACTACCGCTGCGCCCTGACCCGCGCCATCAGCGTCGACATCGCGGCCACAACCCAATCCATCAAAGTTGATTGGGAACAGACCTACGCCGCCGAAATGCACAGCCCCGCCATCCGCTACCAAAGAGACGAGGAAATCACCCAGGAGCTGCTCAAGGCGCTCACCACCGGGTTGCAAGTGCTGGACGACATGCGCCTGGGCCGCCCGCTTGGCACCTTTGACCGTCCGCGTCCCAACCGCGCCGAGGCCCGCCGCTCGGGGCGCAGCCTGCGCCATGTGCAGGTGTCGCTGAACGCGCTGGAACCGTTGGCCCTGGCGCTGGCAGACAGCCGCGCGGACCTGCAAGCCAAGATCACTGCCGCTTTTGCCAAAGCCCGCAAGAAGGCCGGGACCCTGAACGATCCGGTCTTTGCCGGCGTGGCGGATCCCGCCAGCCGCTTCCGCATCGAATCCCTGCAGCAGGAGATCAAGAACCTGCGCGCGCTGGTGACCGGCGAACTGGGGCCGGCCCTGGGTGTTGCGGCAGGCTTTAATTCCCTGGACGGCGATTGATATGGCCACCCGCCGCGGCTTTCTGGCCGGTCTTCTGGCCACAGGCCTTGCCCCGCAGGCCAGTTGGGCCAACGCCGGCAGCCCCGCTTTTCTGTCTGCCGGCAAGGACGCCAGCGGCGCCTTCCTGCTTGCGGGTCTTACAGAAGACGGCGAAATCCTGTTCCGCCACCCATTGCCTGCCCGCGGCCACGCCGCCGCGGCGCATCCGGTCCGGCCCGAAGCCGTCGCCTTTGCCCGCCGCCCCGGCCGCTTTGCCGATGTGATCGACTGCCGCACGGGCACCGCCCTCGCCCGGCTGGAGCCGCCTGCGGGGCACCATTTCTATGGCCACGGCACATTCTCCGCCGATGGCGGCCGCCTGTTCACCACGGAAAACGATTTCTGGTATGCACGCGGTGTGATCGGCGTTTGGGACGCAACGGACGGCTACAAGCGCATTGCCGCCTTCGCCTCCGGCGGCATTGGCCCGCACGATATGCTGCTGCGCCGGGACGCGCCGGGACTGGTCATCGCCAATGGCGGCATTGAGACCCACCCCGATAGCGGCCGCGCCAAGCTGAACCTCCCGGACATGCGCCCGAACCTCGCTTACTTGGGCTTTGACGGCACCCTGCAGGAGCAGATGGAACTGCCGCAAGAGCTGCACCTGAATTCCATCCGTCACCTCGCCATGCGTGCCGACGGCACCGTTGGTTTTGCCATGCAATGGCAGGGGGATCCGGGCGAGGCCCTGCCTATCGTGGGCCTGCACCAGCCCGGCAGCCCGCCCCGCCTGATGGCCGATGGCGACCCGCGGGTGCTGAACCTCAATGGCTATGGCGGTTCCATCGCCTTCTCAGCGGACGGAGCGCAGATCGGTGTCACCTCTCCGCGCGGCGGGGTGCTGCAGGTCATGGATACCGGAACCGGGGATCTGCTGCAGGAACACCGCATGACGGATGTCTGCGGCCTTGCAATGTCCAATGCAGGCTTTACCGCAAGCACCGGCAGCGGGCAGTTTTTCGGGGTTTCAGCATCCGGCAAACACCAGCTGCACCGGTCGGATCTGGCCTGGGACAACCACCTGATCCCGCTCACCTGAGAAGACCCTGGCTGACAGCAGCCCCGGCGTGCCCGCAACCGCGCGCCGTTTCGTTTTGCGTATCATCGAATTCAGAACGAAAACACAACGTGACATTTCACCCGTACTTCGCTATGGAATCGCGGTGAAAGGAAAGCAAATGGATGCCACGGCCCGTCAGAACGAAATCATCACCTTGCTGAACCGGCAGGACCGGGTCGAGGTTGACGACCTGTCCCAGCGCTTTGGCGTCTCTTTACAGACGGTCCGCGCAGACCTGCGCGACCTGTCTGCGCGCGGCGCCTTGTCCCGCGTGCATGGCGGTGCCGTCCGGATAAGCTCTGCCGCCAGCCAGGGATACGAGGACCGGCGCAAGCTGAACGCGGGCAACAAGCTGGCGATGGCCGCACTGGCGGCTGAGCTGATCCCCGACAATTGCTCCCTCACCCTTAACATCGGCACTTCGACCGAACAGGTAGCGCGGGCGCTTTCCGGCCACAGCGGCCTGACGGTGATTTCCAATAATATCAACATTATAAACTTGATGATGGGCGGCCAGGCCAAGGAATTGATCCTGGCCGGCGGCACAGTGCGGCAAAACGACGGCGCTATTGTGGGCGAGGATGCGGTTGAATTCCTGTCCCGCTACAAGGTCGATTTCGCCGTCATCGGCGCCTCGGCACTGGATCCCGACGGCGCCGTGATGGACCATGACGCCCGAGAGGTTTCGGTCGCCCGCGCCATCCTCAAGAACGCCCGGCAAAAGGTGCTGGTCTGCGACGGCAGCAAGTTCGCCCGCTCCGCCCCGGTGCGTATTTGCGATGTCTCCGATCTGGATATCGTCATAACCGACCGCCCGGTTCCCGCAGAATTTGCCGAGGCCGCGCAGGCCGCCGGCACCCGGATCCTGACCGCAGGACAAAACGAAAGCAACGAAAATGACTGACACGCCTGTTACGGACCTTTTCATCATCGGCGGCGGCATCAACGGCTGCGGCATCGCCCGCGACGCCGCCGGCCGCGGCCTGTCGGTTACATTGGCCGAAATGAACGATCTGGCCTCCGCCACCTCCTCGGCCTCGACCAAACTGTTCCACGGCGGTTTGCGCTATCTGGAATACTTTGAATTCCGCCTGGTGCGTGAGGCGCTGATCGAGCGCGAAGTACTGCTGAAGGCGATGCCGCATATCTCCTGGCCGATGCGCTTTGTGCTGCCGTTCCACAAGGACATGCGGTTTGACAGCGAAACCCCGACATCCAAGCTGCTGACGACCTTCATGCCCTGGATGAAGGGTCGCCGCCCCGCATGGCTGATCCGGCTGGGGCTGTTTCTGTATGACTCCTTGGGCAAACGCGGCATCCTGCCTGGCACCGCGAAACTGGACCTGTCGCACGACCCCGCAGGCAGGCCGCTGAAGGACAAGTTTCAGACCGCGTTCGAATACTCCGACTGCTGGATCGAAGACGCCCGCCTGGTGGTACTGAACGCCCGCGATGCGCAGGCCCGCGGTGCCGAAATCCTGACCCGGACCGAGGTAGTTTCAGCCGAACGCCTTGCAGACCATTGGGTGATCCGCACCAAGGATCACGCCACCGGCGCCGAACAGCAGCACCGCGCAAAAATGCTGGTCAACGCCGGCGGGCCGTGGGTGGCCGACGTGCTGCACCAGAAGCTGGGCCAGAACAGCCGCGAAAACGTCCGCCTGGTGCGCGGCAGCCATATCGTGGTGCCGAAATTGTTCGACCATGGCCGCTGCTACTTCTTCCAGGGCACCGACGGGCGGATCATCTTTGCGATTCCATACGAGACGGATTTCACCCTGATCGGCACAACGGACGCCGACCATCCCGATCCGGAAACCAAACCGCACTGCACCGAGGCCGAGCAGGACTATCTGGTTGATTTCGCATCGCAATACTTCGAACAGCCGCTCAGCTGCGAAGACATCGTCTGGACCTATTCCGGCGTGCGCCCGCTCTATGACGACGGCGCCAGCTCGGCCACTGCGGCCACCCGCGAATATGTGCTGACGCTGGACCGCGCGCAGGCGCCGCTGCTGAATGTCTTTGGCGGCAAGATCACCACCTACCGCAAGCTGGCCGAGGCCGCGCTGGCGAAAATCGGCGAGGTGTTCCCGCAAGTGCCGTCTGACTGGACCGCAGGCGTGGCCCTGCCCGGCGGTGATTTTGCAGTGGCGGATGTTGAGACGCTGAAAACGAAACTGGCGGCAGACTATCCGTTCCTGACGCCCTATTGGACCGCCCGGATGATCCGTGCTTACGGCACCGAAGCCTGGGACGTGCTGGGGGACGCCAAATCCGCCGGTGATCTGGGGCGGGATTTTGGCGCTACCATCACCGCGCAGGAACTCGACTGGGCGATAGCCCGCGAATGGGTGCGGTCAGGCGACGACTACCTGTGGCGGCGCACCAAGCTGGGCCTGCGGCTGGACGAGGCGCAGCGCGCGGCAGTGGATGCCTATATCAGCAAGAAAGCCGCCAGGCTGGCGGCTTAGAGCTAAGGGACGGGCCAACCCGAGGGGAGGCGCAATCGCGCCGCCCCGTGGGGGCGGGTTGGCGCGGCCCGGCCTATCGGCCGGGCGGGACATTCTGAAAGCGTCTTAAAACTCCACGCCCTTCTGCGCCTTCACACCGGCGCGGAACGGGTGTTTGACCTGCCCCATCTCGGTCACCAGATCGGCAATCTCGATCAGCTCTTCCTTGGCGTTGCGCCCGGTCAGCACCACATGGGTCATCGGCGGCTTCTGCTCCACCAGGAACTCCAGCACTTCTTCGAGGTCCAGATAGTCATAGCGCAGCGCGATGTTGATCTCGTCCAGCAGCACCATGGTGTTGCGCTCATCCAGGATCATCTCCTTGGCCTTTTCCCAGCCCTTCTGCGCGGCAGCGATGTCCCGCGCCTTGTCCTGGGTCTCCCAGGTAAAGCCTTCGCCCATTGCATAGAACTGGCACCGATCGCTGAAATTCTCCTCGATCAATGTCCGCTCGCCGGTCTGCCAGGCGCCCTTGATGAACTGCACCACGGCTGACGGCATCCCATGCGCGATGCAGCGCATGATCATCCCGAACCCGGAGGAGGATTTGCCCTTGCCTGGCCCGGTGTGGACGATAATCAGGCCCTTTTCGCCCTCCTTAGTCTTCATCATCCGGTCGCGCGCGGCCTTTTTCTTGGCCATCTTGGACGTATGACGGGCGGCTTCTTCTTCTGAGATGCCGGTTTCAGACTTTTCGCTCATTGGGGGCTCTCCAGCTGTTTGACCCATGTCTTGACAAAGAAGGGCACGATAGCGCAAGGGGGTTCAGCTGGTTCCTGTGAAAACAGGCGAAGAGGGAATGTGAAGGCTTTCGGGCCGAAGCACAGCCGCCCCCGCGACCGTGACCGGATGAGGCCGCCATGCCACTGGGTGATCCCCGGGAAGGCAGGATGGCCGGCAAGGCGCACGCCTTGGCATCCGCAAGCCGGGAGACCTGCCAGCGAAGGAGAGATCAACGGGCAGACGGGGTGTTCTGCGACCGGGTAAGGGGCTCGCACGACTGGCCCCTTTTCGGCCATCCCGCACGCCCTGCCGCGACAGGAGACGCGCCAATGGCTGACGACATGGCAGGCCAATCTGCCAGCACCCCGGGACCGGTCACCCTGACCGTTTGCCTCACCTGCCGCCGCGAGGGCGCCGACCCCGAGGCAGCACGCCCCGGCGCCATCCTGCATGCAGCCTTGGAAGAAGCCGGAATGCCCGAAGGCGTCCGTCTGCGTGGCGTCGAATGCCTGTCGTCGTGCAAGCGCGGCTGCGCTGTTGCGCTGATCGGCGGCGAAGAACGCTGGACTTATGTCTACGGCGACCTCGACCCGGACCAGCATGTCCCCGAAATTCTGGAAGGTGCTGCGGCTTATGCCGGCACCGCTGATGGCGTCGTGCCGTGGCGCCAGCGCCCGCAGACCTTCCGCAAACAATCCGTTGCCCGCATCCCGCCGGCCAAGTTCTTCTCCGAGGAGTAATCATGAGCGATCTCAACAAGATCCCCGTCACCGTCATCACCGGCTTTCTGGGCGCAGGCAAGACCACGCTGATCCGCCATCTGATGCAGAACCCGCAGGGCAAGCGTCTGGCCGTGGTGGTGAACGAATTCGGCACTGCCGGCGTGGACGGCGACATCCTGAAATCCTGCGCCGATGACAACTGCCCGGCGGAAAACATCATGGAGCTGGCCAACGGCTGCATCTGCTGCACCGTGGCCGATGACTTCATCCCCACCATCGAACAGCTGATGGCCCTGCCCGAAAAACCCGACCATATCGTGATTGAGACCTCCGGCCTGGCCCTGCCGAAGCCGCTCTTGAAGGCGTTTGACTGGCCCGCGATCCGCTCCCGCATCACCGTCGACGGGGTGATTGCCCTGGCGGACGCCGAGGCGGTTGCCAAAGGCCAGTTCGCCCCTGATCTGGACGCCGTTCAGGCCCAGCGCGAGGCGGATGACAGCATCGACCACGAAACGCCGCTGTCCGAAGTGTTCGAGGACCAGATCTCCTGCGCTGACATCGTGCTGTTGTCCAAGGCCGATCTGGCCGGCGACGCAGGCGTCGAGAAGGCCCGTGCCGTGATCGAGGCCGAGGCACCCCGCAAGCTACCGATCCTGCCGATGAGCGAAGGCGTCATCGACCCGCGCATCATCCTGGGTCTGGGTGCTGCTGCCGAAGACGATCTGGACGCCCGCCCCAGCCACCACGACGGCCACCACGACCACGAGCATGACGATTTTGAAAGCATCGTTGTCGAAATGGGCGAAGTCTCCGACCCCGAAGCGCTGCAGAATGCCATCGTG
The DNA here is from genome assembly GCF_004123675.1 of Leisingera sp. NJS204. Classification (NCBI taxonomy): domain Bacteria; kingdom Pseudomonadati; phylum Pseudomonadota; class Alphaproteobacteria; order Rhodobacterales; family Roseobacteraceae; genus Leisingera; species Leisingera sp. NJS204. The sequence goes on from NZ_CP035417.1 coordinate 2,857,669, forward strand.
AAACTCGCCCGCGAGCGCAACATCCTGCGCGTCAAAGGCTATGTCGCGGTGGAAGGAAAACCGATGCGGATGCTGGTTCAGGCCGTGGGCGAGCGCCTGCGCGCCCAATACGATCAGCCATGGGGCGCGCAGCCGCGCAAGACCGCCCTTGTGGTCATCGCCGAGCATGACGATATCGACGAACAGGCCATCCGCGCCGAGCTGGGGGCCTCAAGCTGATGCCCCAAGGCGAAACTTTAAAGGTTTCGCCCGGCGGCAACGCCGGGCAGCGCCCGACCTCCCCCACGGGAGGGCGCTTCGCTTCCTCCCGAGGCCGGGCACTGCCCTCTGCTCTTCTTTCCGAAAGGGCCTGACCCATGCATGTTGTCTTCCGCGAAAGCCACGGCCTTGACGAGACCGATACCCCGCAGGATCTCGGGCAGACGCCCGGCGACCTTGTGGTGCTGTCCTTCTCCGACAGCGACCTCGGCGCTTTTGCGGCGGGATGGCACCGCGCGGACGGCGCGCTGCCCTCCTTGCGCGTCGCCAATCTGGTGGCGCTCAAGCACCCGCTCTCGGTTGACGTCTATGCAGAACAGACGCTGGAGGGCGCCAAGGGCATCCTGGTCCGCCTGATCGGCGGCGAAAGCTATTGGTCCTACGGGCTTGCCACCCTGCAGGACCTCGCCCGCCGCAAGGGCATTGCCCTGGCGATCCTGCCTGCTGACGGGCGCGAGGATGCCCGGCTGGATGAGCTGTCCACCCTGCCGGTCTCCACCCTGCGCCGCCTTCAGGCGCTGTGCGACGCTGGCGGCGCCGTTGCTGCACAGGCCGCTCTGGCCCAGCTGTCCCTCGCTGCAGGGCTTTATGCCGGCCCGGTTCTGGGCCTCAAATCCATGCCGCAGCATGGCTTTTACGACCCAGCCAAAGGCGTGCTGGCCAACCTTCCGGCACCTGACAAACCGCTGGTTCTGGTCAGCTTCTACCGTTCTTACCTCACCGCCGCCGACACCGCCCCGGTGGATGCGCTGATCGCAGATCTGCGCGCCCGCGGCTATGCTGCCTATGGTCTCGTTGCCGCCAGCCTCAAGGCCCCCGCCGCCGCAGACTGGCTGCGCGAGAGGCTCCCCGAACTGAACCCTGCCGCAATCGTCAACGCCACTGCGTTTTCGGCCCAAGGCACCGACGGCAGCGCCTCGCCGCTTTCAACCACCGGCTGCCCGGTGTTCCAGGTCGCCCTATCCACCGCCCGCAAGAAAGACTGGGCCGGGGCCGACCGGGGTCTGTCGCCTGCTGACCTCGCCATGCATGTCGTCCTGCCCGAAGTCGACGGCCGCATCTTCGCAGGCGTTATCAGCTTCAAATCCCCAGGCCGGAAAGACCCGGACCTGCAGTATTCCCGCTTTGCCCACCGCGCCGATGCGGACCGCGTAACAGCCGCTGTTGACCGCGTCGACGGCTGGCTGCGGCTGGCAAAACTGCCGAATGCAGAGAAACGCCTCGCTCTGATCCTCTCCACTTACCCCGGCAGAGACCACAACCTCGCCCATGCCGTCGGCCTCGACGCGCTGGCCTCCTGCGACGAAATCCTGCGCGCGCTGTGGGATCAGGGCTATACCGTGGAGCCGCAGGAGAATACCGGCCTGCGGCTGATGGATGAGACCCTCAGCGTCCCGCTGGCCGACTACAAAACCGCCCTCGCCACCTTGCCGCAAGACCTGCAAAACACTCTGGCAGAGGCCTGGGGCAGCCCGGACCAAGACGCGGATTGCCGCAACGGCGCCTTTCATTTCAAGGCTCTGCGCGCTGGCAAAGCCCTGATCGCGCTGCAACCCGAACGCGGCGAGGTAAAGACCCGCGTCGACGATTACCACGACCTCGACCGCACCCCGCGCCACGCCTATGTGGCCTTTTATCTCTGGCTGCGCTCCCAGTCCGATGCGCTGATCCACATCGGCGCCCATGGCACCCTGGAATGGCTGCCGGGCAAGGCGGTGGCGCTCTCCGGCGCCTGCTGGCCCGAGGTTCTGACCGGCCCGCTGCCTGTCGCCTACCCGTTCATCGTCAACGACCCCGGCGAGGCAGCACAGGCCAAGCGCCGCATCGGCGCCGTCACCATCGGCCACCTGCCCCCGCCACTGGCACAAACCACCCTGCCTGAGGGCATGGCCCGGCTCGAAAGCCTGCTGGATGAATACTCCACCGCCGACGGCCTTGATCCGGCGCGCCGCGACCGGCTGATCGATGATATCCGCGCCGAGGCGCAAGGCACCGGCGTCGAGGCTGACCTTGGCCTCACCCCCGGCACCTCCCCCGCCGAGGCGATCACCCGCATCGACGCCTTTGTTTGCGACATCAAGGAAAGCCAGTACGGCGAGGGCCTGCATATCTTCGGCACCGGCCAATGCGGCGCCGAAGAACGCGCAGGGCTGATCACCGCCCTTGATGGCCGGATCGTAACGCCCGGCCCCTCCGGCTCGCCCTTCCGCGGCCGCTCGGACGTGATCCCGACGGGGCGCAACCTCTTTACCACCGATCCGCGGGCGGTGCCGTCGCGGGCGGCGCATGCACAAGGGGTCAAACTGGCGGAAGAGCTGCTGCGCCGCCACCTTCAGGACCACGGCGACTGGCCCAAGGGGCTGGTGATCGACCTCTGGGGCTCCGCCACCATGCGCACCGCGGGCGAGGAGTTTGCCATGGCGCTGCATCTCGCAGGGCTGGCACCGAAGTGGGACGAAGGCTCCGAACGCGTCTCCGGCTTCGAGGTGCTGCCGCTGTCGATGCTGAACCGCCCCCGCATTGATGTGACCCTGCGGGTCTCCGGGTTGTTCCGCGACGTGTTCCCGGGGCTGGCGCAAATGTTCGAAAGTGCCGCCGCCGCCCTCGCCCAGCGCGAGGAAGCGCAAACAGACAACCCCTATCTCACCGAAATCCCGCGCGTCTTCGGTCCCAAACCGGGCCAGTACGGCCTCTCGATGAACCCGCATCTGGACGACTACACCGACGAGGCCCGCGCTGCCGCAGGCGAAGCCTGGCTCAACGCCTCCTCCCACGCCATCGACGCCAAGGGCGCCATAAGCGACGCCCGCGAGGCACTGGAGACCCGTCTGCAAGGCGCCGACAGCTTTGTGCATTTGCAGGATCTGCCGGAAACCGACCTGCTGGTGGCCTCGGACTATGCCGCGCATGAGGCGGGCTTTGCTGCCGCAATGGCCCGCATCGGCCAGAAAACGCCCGCTCTCTACCACATGGACGCGACCCGCCCGGACAAGCCGCAAGCGCGCAGCTTGGGCGAGGAGATTGCCCGCGTCACCCGCGCCCGTGCTGCCAACCCGGACTGGGCCACTTCGATGATGAACCACGGTTTCCGCGGTGCGGCAGAGGTTGCGGCAACTCTCGACCACATGGCCGCCTTTGCCCATTTGGCGCAGGTGGTGCAGCCGCATCTGTTTGACCTCTATTTCGAGGCAACGCTGGGCCGCGATGATCTGGTGGACTTTATGGAGCGTGAAAACCCGGAGGCGCTCGCCGCCATGCGCGACCGCTTCCGCGCGCTGTATGACGCGGGCCTCTGGAGCACCCGGCGCAACTCGATCATGGCCGGTCTGGAGGGCGCCGCATGAGCGGCGCGCCCGAACCCAAGGTCTACGGCTGGTGCCCCGGCGCGCTGCGGCCGATGATGTCCGGCGACGGTCTGGTGGTGCGGGTGCGTGCGCCGCTTAGTAAACTTTCCGTAACCCAGGCGCGCGGTGTGGCAAGACTTTCGCAAGAATTCGGCAACGGCCTGCTGGACATTTCCGCCCGCGCCAACCTGCAGATGCGCGGCATCCGCGAAGACGCCCACGCAGAGCTGATCGAAGCCTTGCGCGATCTTGGCCTGATCGACCCGGACGCTAGCGCCGAAGCCCGCCGCAATGTCCTCCCCGCCCCTTTTTGGGCAACGGGCGACGACACCCACGCCATCGCCACTGATCTCAGCGCCGCACTGACCGCCGCCGCAGACCTCACCCTGCCCGGCAAGTTCGGCTTTGCTGTCGACTGCGGCGCGGCGCCGGTCCTGCAGGACACCGCCGCCGACATCCGCGTTGAGCGCACAGGCGGGGCCCTCATCCTGCGCGCCGACGGTTGCGGCACCGGCCTGCCCGTCACACGTGAATCCGCCGCCCCCGAAGCCCTCGCCCTTGCCCGCTGGTTCCTGAAACAAGGCGGCGCACCCGAGGGCCGTGGCAGGATGCGCCGTCTCATTGCGCGCCGCGGGCCGCCGGCGGCGCATGCCGCACCGGTGGCAGGGGCCGGATTCACCGCAAAACCGGGCGCTGTCCCCGCGGGGACACTCGCCGCTTTGGAATTCGGCCAGATGCCCGCCGCCACATTGGCAGACCTTGCGGATCACGGCGAAATCCGCCTGACCCCCTGGCGCGCGCTGCTGGTGGAAGGGGCCGCCAGCCTGCCGCCCCTACCCGGCCTGATCCTGGATGCAACGGATCCGCGCCTGCAGGTCATCGCCTGCACCGGCGCACCCGGCTGCCTGCAGGCGCTGTCTTCCACCCGTGATCTGGCACGGCAATTGGCACCGCATGTCCCCGCGGGGACGCGTCTGCATGTCTCCGGCTGTGCCAAGGGCTGTGCCTGTCCCGGTCCGGCGCCGCTCACCCTGACCGCAACCTCCCAAGACGACTTCTCCCTGATCCGCCATGGCACCGCCGCGGATCAGCCGCTAAAGACCCACCTGAGCGCCGATGCCTTGCGCGCCGCTCCCGAACTTCTGACAGAGGGCAGCTGACATGCGCCACACCTATGAAACCAACGGCGCGGCGATCTACGCCGAAAGCTTTGCCACCATCCGCCGCGAGGCCGATCTGGCCCGCTTCAACAAGGACGAGGAAAGCGTCGTCGTGCGCATGATCCACGCCGCCGGCATGGTGGGGCTGGAAGAGCATGTGCGCTTTTCCGACGGCATGGCCGAGACCGCCCGCGCAGCACTTGCCAAAGGCGCGCCGATCCTATGCGACGCCTATATGGTCAGCGAAGGCATCACCCGCCCGCGCCTGCCCGCGGACAACGAGGTGATCTGCACCCTGCGCGACCCCAAGGTGCCTGAGATGGCCAAGGAGATGTCCAACACCCGCTCGGCGGCGGCGCTGGAACTGTGGCGCCCGAAACTGGAAGGCGCCGTGGTCGCCATCGGCAACGCCCCCACCGCGCTGTTCCATCTGCTGAATATGCTGCAAGACCCCGCCTGCCCCCGCCCTGCCGCGATCATCGGCTGCCCGGTGGGTTTTGTCGGTGCGATGGAATCCAAGGATGCGCTGATGCAGGACCTGCCGGTGCCGTCAATGATCGTCAAAGGCCGCCTTGGCGGCTCCGCAATCACCGTCGCCGCCGTTAACGCGCTGGCGAGCTGGAAAGAGTAACCCATGACCGTTTCCAAGGGTAAAGTCATCTGCGCCGGGCTTGGCCCCGGGGATCCCGACCTGATGAGCGTGCGGTCGCACCGGGTGATCTCCGGCGCGCGCCACATCGCCTATTTCCGCAAAGCCGGCCGTCAGGGCCAGGCCCGCGCCATCGTCGAGGGGATGCTGGCAGACGGGGTCACCGAACACGCGATGGAATACCCGGTGACGACCGAGATCCATTTCTCGGACCCCGAGTACAACCGGGTTCTGTCGGAGTTTTATGATCAGTGGGCAGACACTCTGGCCGAGATTGCCAAAGGCGAGGACGTGGTGGTGCTCTGTGAGGGCGATCCGTTCCTTTATGGCTCTTATATGCATCTCTACACCCGCCTGCAGTGCCGCGCCGCGCAGGAGATTATCCCCGGCATCACCGGCATGTCCGGCTGCTGGACCGCCTCCGGCCAGCCGATTACCTGGGGGGACGATGTGCTGACCGTGGCAATGGCGACCCTCAGCGAGGATGAGCTGGCCAAGCGCGCAGCGGAAACCGACGCGCTGGTGGTGATGAAGATCGGCCGCAACCTGCCCAAGCTGCGCCGGGCGCTGGAGCGTGCGGGCCGCGCAGATGACGCCTGGCTGGTTGAACGCGGCACCATGCCGGGGCAGACTGTGCAGAAGCTGTCGGAGATCGACGGTGAGGTGCCTTACTTCTCCATCGTATTGGTTCACGGACAGGGGCGCCGGCCATGAAACTATCGCAAAACGGTTGGGTGGTGATTGCCGGCCTCGGCCCCGGAAACGACGCGCTGGTGACGCAGGAAGTGCGCGACATCATTGACGAAGCTACTGATATCGTTGGCTATATTCCCTATGTCAAACGCATCGAGCCGCGTGAGGGGCTGACCCTGCACGCCACTGACAACCGGGTCGAGGTCGACCGCGCCACCCATGCGCTGGAGATGGCCGCCGAAGGCAAGCGCGTTGTCGTGGTTTCCTCCGGCGATCCGGGGGTCTTCGCGATGGCCTCTGCCGTGTTCGAGGCGCTGGAAAACAGTGCGGAAGCCCACCCCGAGTGGCTGGATCTGGAAATCAAGGTGCTGCCCGGAATCACCGCCATGCTGGCTGCCGCGGCCGCCATTGGCGCGCCCTTGGGGCATGATTTTGCCGCCATCAACCTCAGCGACAACCTGAAACCCTGGAGCCTGATTGAGAAGCGTCTGCAGCTGGTCGGTGAGGCTGGTCTGGCGATGGCGTTTTACAACCCGCGCTCGAAGTCGCGGCCGCATCAGTTTGCCCGCGCTTTGGAAATCCTGCGCGAAGCCTGCGGCGCGGAGACGCTGATCACCTTTGCCCGTGATGTGACCAAGCCGGGGCAAGAGCTACTGACGGTGCCGCTGAAGGATGCAACACCCGAGATGGCCGACATGCGCACCGTGGTGATTGTCGGGAACCGCGACACGCGGCGGGTCGGCAATTACGTCTACACCCCCCGCTTCGCAGCTGAGGGTTAAACGGGGGAATGGGACAGCCAGGCCATAACCTCTGCCACGCTGCCCTTTATGGGCCGCACGGGCACCTGTGGCCTGCCGATCATGATGACCGGCAGGCCGAGGTCGCGCGCGGCAGTGAGCTTGGCCGCCGCGCCCGCGCCGCCGGCATTCTTGGCGATCACATGAGTGATACCATGGCGCTGCATCAGGCCGGTGTCACCCGCCGCGTCAAACGGTCCGCGGGCGATTTCGACAGTGGCATGCGGCAGCGGCAGAGGGGCCTCCGGCGCATCCACCAGCCGCAGCAGGTAATGATGCTGAGGCTTGGCTGCGAACTGGGTGAGGTTCTGCTTGCCGATCGCCAGAAACACCCGCGCCGCTGCCGTGGGCAGAGCGTTCACCGCGCCTTCGATGCAGTCCGTGTGGATCCAGCGGTCATCTTTCCCCGCCTGCCAGGCCGGGCGTTCAAAAGCACACAGGGGCGTGCCTGCCGCCGTGCACGCGTGAACCGCATTGGTGCTCATCTGTGCCGCAAAAGGATGCGTGGCATCCACCACATGGGTGATGCTTTCGGCCTTCAGATAGGCAGACAGCCCTTCCACGCCGCCGAAACCGCCCACGCGGGTGGGCAGCGGCTGGCTGACCGGCTTGGCGGTGCGCCCCGCATAAGAGAACACCGCATCCGCGCCGCCCTCGGCGAGGGTCTTGGCCAGTGCCGAGGCCTCGGTGGTGCCGCCCAGAAGAAGGATGCGTGTCATGTCTGATGGCCCTTTGAGACAGTGGCTTACGATCATCGGTCTGGGCGAAAATGGACTGGAAGGCCTGAGTGATGCAAGCCGGAAGGCGCTGGCCGGGGCCGAAGTTATCTTTGGCGGCCCAAGGCACCTGGAGCTGGTGGAGGCTAGCGCCAAAGGGCAGCCCTGGCCGGTGCCGTTTTCCACTGAACCCGTCCTGGCCGCACGCGGACGGCGTGTCGCCGTGCTGGCTTCGGGTGATCCATTCTGGCATGGCGCTGGTGGCTCGCTGATGCGGGATCTGGAGGCAGGTGAATGGGTGTCGCACCCGGCGCCATCGTGTTTTGCGCTGGCGGCAAACCGGCTGGGCTGGAAGCTGGAAGAGGTCCTGTGCCTGGGGTTGCATGCAGCACCTTACACGCGGCTGCTGCCGCTGCTGGGCCGGGGTGTGCGGGTGATCTGCACCCTGCGGGATGGGGCGGCGCCTGCGGAATTGGCGGCCTGGCTGGTTGCGAATGGCCAGCCGGATGCGCAGCTGTGTGTGATGGAGCGGCTTGGCGGCCCCAAGGAACGGCTGTTCCTTACCACTGCCGGGGAATGGGATTTGGCGCCGGGGGGGCTCCGGTCCTTATGGCCATCGAGGCCATGCGGCCCGGGCTGCCGCAGGCTTCGGGTCTAGCGGATGCGCATTTCATCAGCGATGGGCAGATCACCAAGCGGCCCATCCGGGCGCTGACGCTGTCGGCGCTGGCGCCGCGTGCGGGAGAGCTGTTGTGGGATATTGGCGGCGGCTCCGGCTCGGTCTCGGTCGAGTGGTGCCTGGCCGCCCCCGGTGCACGGGCCATTACCTTTGAGCCGCGCGAGAGCCGGCTGGAGAACATCCGCGCCAATGCGTCCGCCTTTGGTCTGGACCACAGAATGACCGCGGTGCCGGGCAAGGCGCCGGATGTGCTGGACGGCCACTCCCTGCCCGATTGTGTGTTCATTGGCGGCGGCGGCTCGCAAGAGCTGCTGGACCACCTGTGGGACATGCTGCCCGAGGGCACCCGGCTGGTGGCCAATGGTGTCACGTTGGAAACGGAAACGCTGCTGATGCAGGCCCATGCGACGCGCGGCGGTCATCTGCTGAAGGCCGAGATCGCCGAGGCCGGCCCCTTGGGAACCATGCGCGACTGGCGACGGGCGCGGCCCGTTATTCAGTGGAGCGTCACGCGATGAAAGTGGCGGGGATCGGCTTTCGCGCCGCCGCCACGGCGGCGGATTTGCAGGCCGCGCTGGCGCTGACCGGGGAGCGTGTGGATGCGTTGGCTTCGGTTGCGGAGAAAGCCGCTGCGCCTGTCATGCAAGCGTTTGCCCAAACCATCGGCCTGCCAGTGATTTCACTGCAGGAACAGGATATTGCCGGGGAGCAGACGCTGACTTGCTCGCCCCGGATCAAGGCGCGGTTCGGCACCGGGTCGCTGGCGGAAGCCGCGGCGCTGGCCGGGGCGCGCCATGGGGCAGCGGGCGCAAAATCACGCCTGCTCGCCCCCAGAGTTGTCACCGCGGATGGGCTTGCCACCGCGGCCATAGCAGAGAGACTTGAGCCATGACCGTTCACTTCATTGGCGCCGGACCGGGCGCTGCCGATCTTCTGACCCTGCGCGGGCGCGATATCCTCGCTTCCTGCCCCGTGTGCCTGTATGCGGGTTCGCTGGTGCCGGAGGAAATCCTGAGTCACTGCCCGGCGGACGCCAAGGTGGTGAACACGGCGGCGATGGATCTGGACACCATTGTGGGTGAAATCAAGGCGGCGCACGCGGCGGGTCAGGATGTGGCACGGCTGCATTCCGGCGATCTGTCGGTGTGGTCCGCAATGGGTGAGCAGATCCGGCGGCTGAAGGCCGAGGGCATTCCAGTCAGCGTCACCCCCGGTGTTCCGTCCTTTGCCGCGGCGGCTGCGGCGCTGGGAACCGAGCTGACACTGCCCGGCCTTGGCCAGTCGGTGGTGCTGACACGGACACCGGGGCGGGCGTCTTCGATGCCCGCGGGCGAGTCGCTGGAGAATTTCGCGCGGACCGGCACCACGCTGGCGATCCACCTGTCGATCGGCAATCTGGATCATGTGGTGGAGAGCCTCACGCCCCACTACGGCGCAGACTGCCCGGTCGCGGTGGTTTACCGCGCCAGCTGGCCGGATCAGCAGATCATCCGGGCGACACTGGAAACCCTGAAGGCCTCGCTGGACGAGAAGATCTCGCGCACTGCGCTGATCCTGGTGGGACCGGTGCTGAAGGGCGAAGGTTTTGACGAGAGCTGTCTTTACGCCGCCGAATACGACCGCCGCTACCGGCCGCAAAGCGCCGAAAGCCCGTGGTCGAGCTGGACCCATGGCGACGATTGAGGGGACGATTGAGACCATGACAGATATGAACCCTCCCGGATTGATGATCTCGGCGCCGTCTTCGGGCACCGGCAAGACCACCGTGATGCTGGGCCTGCTGCGCGCCCTGGCCGAAGACGGCCTTGCGGTGCAGCCCTACAAGAGCGGGCCGGACTATATAGACCCGGCTTTCCATCTGGCAGCGGCCAAGCGCCCCAGCTTCAATCTTGATACCTGGGCGATGGACGCACGCCTGCTGGATGCGGTCACCAGTCAGGCGGCGGGTGCTGAAATCTGCATCGGTGAAGGCTCGATGGGGCTTTATGACGGTGTTGCCACGCGCGGGCAGTCGGGTTTCGGCTCCTCTGCCGAGACCGCCAAGCGCATGGGCTGGCCGGTGGTGCTGGTGGTGGATGTGGGCGGACAGGCGCAATCGGCAGCGGCCACCGCTTTGGGTTTTAAGAATTATGACACCGAAGTGCCCTTTGCCGGGGTCATTCTGAACCGGGTGGCCAGCCCGCGGCATGAGCGGCTGACCCGTCTGGGGATGGAAAAGGCCGGCATCAAGGTGCTGGGCTCCCTGCCCCGGCGCGGCGATCTGGCGCTGCCGGAGCGGCATTTGGGGCTGATCCAGGCGGTGGAGCATCCCGATCTGGAAGCGGCGATTGCAGGCTATGCGGCGTTTCTGCGCGAGAATGTCGATCTGGAGGCAATCAAGGCTGCAGCCCTGGCCGGTCAGGCGCCTGCACCGGCCAGCCTGCCCCAGCCGCCCGCACAGCGGATTGCGCTGGCACGGGATGCGGCGTTTTCCTTTACTTACCCGCATCTGCTGACCGGCTGGCGCGCGGCGGGGGCAGAAATCCTGCCGTTCTCGCCGCTCGCGGATGAGGCGCCCGCGGCGGACGCCGATCTGGTCTGGCTGCCCGGCGGCTATCCGGAACTGCACGGCGGCACACTGGCGGCGGCAGAGACCTTTCGCGCAGGGCTTCGCAAACACGCGCAGAGCAAGCCGGTGCATGGCGAATGCGGCGGCTACATGGCCCTGGGCGAAGCGCTGATCGACAAGGAAGGCAACCGCCACCGGATGCTGGGCCTCCTGGGTCTTGTGACGTCTTACGAGAAGCGCAAGTTTCACCTCGGCTACCGCCGGGCGATCCTGCAGGCGGGCATGCCGGGCTTTGACGCAGGTACTGCGCTGCGCGGGCATGAGTTCCACTATTCCACCATTCTGGAAGAACCCGACGCGCCCTTGGCCAACGTCATGGATGCTGACGGCGGGCCAGTGCCCGAGACCGGCTCGATCAAAGGCAATGTCACCGGCACCTTCTTTCACCTGATCACCGGAGAGCAGGCATGAGCGGCTTTGTCAGCTTTGTCTCTTCCGGCCCCGGTGATCCGGAGCTGCTGACCGTGAAGGCGGTCAAACGGCTGGAGGCGGCGGATGCGGTGCTGTTTGACGATCTGTCGTCGGGGCCGATCCTGAGCCATGCCCGCGAAGACGCCGATCTGGTCGGCGTCGGCAAACGGGCCGGCCGCCCCTCGCCCAAACAGGACCATGTGAGCCGGCTTTTGGTGGATTATGCCTCCTCCGGTCTCAATGTGGTGCGGCTGAAGTCGGGCGACGCGGGCGTTTTCGGGCGGCTTGAGGAGGAAATGACAGCGCTGCGCGAAGCAGGCATTGCGTTTGAGATCGTGCCCGGTGTGACCGCAGCCTCGGCGGCGGCGGCGGCGGCAAACATCCCGCTCACCCGGCGCAAGACGGCACGGCGGCTGCAATTCATCACCGGCCATGACGTGACCGGCGGATTGCCGGATGACCTGAACATGGCAGCCCTTGCAGATGGCGAAGCCACCACGGTTGTGTATATGGGCAAGCGCACCTTTGCCGACCTGTCGGAAAAGCTGATGGAAGCCGGCCTGCCGGACGCCACACCGGCGCTGGTGGCGCTTGGCGTCTCGACGCCGGAACAGTCGCTGCACCGCCACACTGTGGGCGAGCTGCCCGGTCTGCTGCGGGAGATGAAAACCTCTGCGCCGGTGCTGATCCTTTACGGCCCGCTGGCAGAGCCGGAATGAGACCGGACCTTGAGAAAGACACAGCCATGATAGAGCTTAGCCTGATCGGCATCGGCACCGGCAACCCGCAGCACATGACGCTGCAGGCGATCGACGCGCTGAATGCGCAGGACCTGATCCTGATCCCCAACAAAGGTGCCGGCAAGGACGATCTGGCCGGCCTGCGGCGCGCTATCTGCAACCGGGCATTCAAGGGCGATGGCCCGAAGATTGTCGAATTCGCCCTGCCGGTCCGCGACGAGGCCACCCAAAGCTACCGCCAGCGGGTGGATGACTGGCACGACGCCATTGCCGGGATCTGGTGGCAGACCATCACCGCCAATCTGCCTGCGGGCGGCAAGGCCGGGTTTCTGGTCTGGGGCGATCCGTCGCTGTATGACAGCACCATGCGGATCGCCGAGCGGCTGAAGACCCAGGCGGACATCAAACTGACCGTGATCCCCGGCATCACCTCGGTCCAGGCGCTGACCGCGGCGCACGCGATTCCGGTGAATGAGATCGGCGCCCCCTTCACCATCACCACCGGGCGGCAACTGCGCGAGGCCGGCTGGCCGGACAGCGCTGATACGCTGGTGATCATGCTGGACGGGGAATGTTCGTTCCAGTCCATTGATGCGCAGGGGGTGGAAATCTTCTGGACCGCCTACGCGGGCATGGAAAACCAGATTTCCGTTGCCGGCCCGCTGGCGGAGGTTGCGGAGCAGATCATTGAAACCCGCGCCAAGGCACGGGCCGAACATGGCTGGATCATGGACATCTACCTGCTGCGGCAAGGCTAGTCCGCCTCCGGGGCTGGCGGCTGGCTTTCTGCTGGGGGAGGCTAGTTCATGTTGACAAATGGCGGATCCAGAGGCGGATTGATGTGATGTCGACGAAGCCGAGGAAGCTTTCAGCCGTTTTGTCGTAGCGGGTCGCGACGCGGCGGGCATTCTTGAGCTTGTTGAAGCATCTCTCCACCAGGTTCCGCAGTCGATACAGTGGGCGATCAACGCCAACACGCTTCTTTCGCGACTTCCGCATGGGGATCACTGGTTGAATGGCCCGTTCCCGCATCTCGTCGCGAATGCGGTCAGCATCATAGCCTTTGTCGGCCAGTAACACGAATGGTTCGGGGAGATTGTCGTCCATGACAAGATCGAACCCGAGATAGTCTGATGTCTGGCCAGGGGTGATGTCCGTTCGCATCGGCAGGCCGGCGGCATTCACCCGGAGGTGGATCTTGGTCGTGAAGCCACCCTTTGAACGGCCAAAACCCTGTCGCGGGGGCCCCCTTTAGCGCCCGCTGCCTGATGATGGGCGCGGACCACGGTGCTATCGACCATTTGCAGGGCGTCAGGGACGATCCGGCTTTCGGTCAGCGCCTCGAGGATCTGTTCCCAGAGACCTGCGAGCGTCCAGCGGCGGAACTGCCGATAGACACTTGACCACTTTCCGAATTCTTCGGGCAAGTCCCGCCATGGTGCCCCTGTCCGAGCAATCCAGAAAACACCATCAAGAACAAGCCGGTGGTTTGTGGGTTTGCGCCCATTCGGGGCGCGAACAGACAAGATGAACCGCTCAAAGAACGCCCACTCCTCGTCCGACATCAGGTCTCGTGCCAAGCTGGTCTCCATCGCAGATACCAGCTTGAATCACGATCAGAGAGCGGCGTGAATCCCTTTTGTCAACACAACCTAGCTATCAAGGAGGCGAATTTGATCCTTGGGCTAAGAACTCCCATTGGAAATGCCATCACCCAGTTGGCGTTGAGCGCCTTGCTAAAGCAGGTCGGTTGGCCCTGCCTTCTACTGCTTCAATTGCCTATCTCAGATACATGGATGACTTTCCTGTCCAAGCGATCTCAAATGTTTGGATGGATACTCAAACAGGCGTCTTTACTGACGAAAAGACCTATGTCGTCCAGACCAATCTGAAAGTCATCGAACGCTGCCTCCTGATGACCACCGATCCCGGCGATCTGGAGCTCGATCCCACCTGCGGCTCCGGCACCACCGCTTTCGTCGCCGAGAAATGAGGGCGGCGCTGGATCACCTGCGACACCTCTCGCGTGGCGATCACACTGGCCAAACAGCGGCTGATGACCGCCTCTTTCGACCACTACGCCCTGCGCTATCCACATGAGGGGCTGAAAGGCGGGTTCGATTATCAAACCGTGCCGCATATCACGCTGAAAAGCATCGCCAACAACCCCGACATCGACACGATTTATGACGTGGATCATCCCAAGATCACGGTCGCACTCGACGCCCTCAACACCGCGTTGACTGCCTCCCCGCCCAAACCGATCAAGCCCACCCAAGGCGTGCGCAAGGGCAAGCCGGCGGACTTTGCCAAGGGCGACTCCCTGCATGAATGGGAGGTCCCCTTCGGTCTGCCTGACGACTGGCCAGACAGCGCCAAACAACCCTTCGAGGCTTTCCACACTGCGCGCCAAGCCATGCAGCGCCGCATGGACCGGTCCATCGCAGATCATGCCGATCAGGAGACGCTGTATGACAAGCCCCGCATCGACAAGAACCGCCTGCGCATCACCGGCCCGTTCAGCGTTGAGGCCGTGCCCGCGCCTACTGTGCTGTCGCTCGACGAAAGCGTGCCACCGTAAGAGGCGGATGAAACCGTCGCCCGTTCCGGCGAAACCTCGCGCCAATCGCTCTGGCGCGACGAGCTGCTGAAAACCGGCGTGCGCGGCAAGGGCAGCGCGATGCTGCGTTTTGCCGAATTCGAGACCCTGCCGGGCCTGAAATACATCCATGCGAGTGGATCATTGGCCGACACCGGCGAACGCGTCGTCGTCAGCTTCGGCCCCGAGCACGCGAGCCTGGAACAGCGACAGGTGGAACTGGCCCTGACCGAGGCCGAGACCCTGCGTCCGTCGCCGAAATTCATCCTGTTCTGCGCCTTCACCTTCGACCCCGAAGCAGCCAAGGACATCGACGAAGTGAACTGGCCCGGCGTGACGTTGCTCAAGGCGCAGATGAACACCGATCTGTTGACCGAGGATTTGAAGAAGAAGCGCGCCTCCAACCAGTCGTTCTGGCTGATGGGCCAGCCGGACGTGGACCTGCGGCGGCGCAAAGACGGGATGTGGGAGGTTGAGGTCAACGGCTTCGACTATTTTGATCCGAAGGCGGGCGATCTGGTGTCTGGTGGCAAAAACCAGATCGCCATGTGGTCGCTGGACGTGGATTACGACCAGCGCTCGCTGATGCCGCATCAGGTGTTCTTTCCCATGGCCGACGCCAAGGGCGGCTGGAACCGCCTGTGCAAGACGATCCGCGCGGAGTTGGACGAGGACCTGCTGGAGCAGTCCCACGGCACTGTGTCACTGCCGTTCGAGGCCGGAGACAACAAGCGGATCGCGGTGAAGATCGTCGATGATCGCGGGATCGAGTCCCTCAAGATCATGCCGCTGGAGGGGTAAGCCCATGTCCCTCATCATCAACACACCCCTCGTCTGCCCCGCCCAACATTGGGTCGAAGCCAAGGGCGGCAAGCTGGAGATCAAGACCGAGCGACGTCCGGCAAGCTACGAGGTCTTCGACGCCCGCAACAACACCAAGCGGACCGAGGTGCTGGATCTGGTGAACACCATCCACACCCGCGTCGACGCCTGGCGCGAGGCGGGCTGGCCCGGCGTGACCATCGTCACCCGCAAACTGCTAGAGCACTGGCATGACCGCGATGCGCGGCAGTACCCGTTCTATTTTTGCCAGCTGGAGGCCATCGAGACACTTATCTGGTGGGTCGAAGGGGCCGAAGCGTTCAAGCAGGATATAGCGATCCCCGGCGATGGCGGGACGTGGGAACGCCTGTGCAACAAGATGGCCACGGGCGCGGGCAAGACTACGGTGATGGCGATGATCATCACCTGGCAGGTGCTGAACGCGCTGACCTATCCGAAGCGGAACAAGGATTTCAGCCGCGCCGTATTCATCGTGGCTCCCGGGCTGACCGTGAAAGAACGGTTGCAGGTGCTGCTGCCAAGCGAGGGCAGCTACTACGATGAGTTCAATCTGTGCCCGTCCGAGGCGCTGCGGGCGAGGTTGAACCAGGCCGAAGTGCTGATCGACAACTGGCATTCACTGATGCCGCTGAAGGAAGCAGATCGCTCGGTCGTCAAGAAGGGCCTCGAGTCCGACGAGGCATACACGCGGCGGGTGCTGGGCAAGCTGGCCACTCACAAGGACATCATCGTCATCAATGACGAGGCGCACCACGCCTATCGCAAGCCGCCCGAGGTGAAGATCAGCAAGAAGCAGGCCGCCGAACAGGGCATCGACCTGGACGAGGCGACCCGCTGGATCGAAGGGTTGGACCGTATCCACAAGACCCGCCGGATCCAGCGCTGCTTCGATCTTTCGGCCACGCCCTTCGCGCCCACCGGAAAGAAAAGCACCGACACGGCGCTGTTTGACTGGATCATCTCGGACTTTGGCCTGAATGACGCCATCGAGGCCGGGCTTGTGAAGACGCCGCGCGTGGTGGTGCGCGACGATGCCCTGCCGGACGCCAAGACGCTGCGGTCAAAACTCTACCATATCTACCGTGATCCCTCGGTGTCCGAGGATCTCAACCGGGCGAAGGCAGAGCCGCACGAGGCCCTGCCGAAGCTGGTGCAGGACGCCTACACGCTCCTCGGTGCCGACTGGCGGGAGACGCGAGCCCAGTGGCGGGATGTCGGGCATCACTCGCCTCCGGTCATGCTGACGGTGTGCAACCGTACGGAAACGGCTGCCCGCATCGAGAATTATTTCAACAAGGGTGACGCCCACTGGCCGGAACTGCACGCCATCGCTCGAACACTGCGGGTGGATTCAAAAGTCCTCGACAAGGCCAAGATTGGCGAGACAGCGACGTCAGACAAGGATTACGAAGCGCGGCTGAAGGAAATCATCGAAGCCGCCGACATTCCCGAAACCCGGAAGCAGCGCTTCCCCTGAAAAAAGAAGAGCTTCTGCGCGAGATCGTCGACAATGTCGGCAAGCGCGGAGCCGCTGGGCAGGATCTGCAAAACGTTATCTCAGTCGCAATGCTCTCAGAGGGATGGGATGCCAAGAATGTGACCCATATCATGGGCTTGCGTGCATTCACGTCGCAATTGCTGTGCGAGCAGGTCGTTGGGCGAGGCCTGCGCCGGGTTTCGTACGATACCGACGAAAACGGCCTGTTCCTGCCCGAGTACGTTAACGTGTTCGGCGTGCCGCTTTCCATCTCGGAGACTGGAGAAGGCGGTGATGCGCCCCCGCCGCCAAGGCCGACGACGCAAATCGAGGTTATCCCGGAACGGGCGCACCTCGAGATCAAATGGCCAAACGTCTTGCGTGTGGAAACCGTCGTGAAACCGCAACTGACCGTTGCCTGGGACAAGGTGCCACCTCTGCTGCTTGACCCCGCCAGCACACCGATCAGTGCGGAATTGGCTCCTGCGCTCGGCGGCGCGACGGACATGGGCAAGGTCACAGCGATCGATCTGGAAAAGCTGCCGGATGGTTTCCGGTTGCAGCGCCTTGTCTTTCAGGCCGCCCGGAAGGCGTTTGCCGAACTGAGCCACGGTTTCTCTGGGACACCCGAATACTTGGCTGCGCAGTTGGTCAGGATCGTCGAGACATTTTTGCAATCCGACCGCCTCGAAATCCCATCCCTGTTTCACTCCGACCCGCTCCGTCGGCGGATCCTCATCGCACTGAACATCGATCTTGTGGTCCAAAATGTCCTGAGCAACGTGGCAGAGCAGAACACGGAGCGCCTGACACCTGTCTTCGACGAGGAAAACCCGATCGGTGCAACCGGTCAGATGCGAACCTGGTACACGACCAAGCCATGCTTCCCCTCAAACAAGTCTCACAGTCGGGGATTCGTCCTGGGAGGGCCATGCAGCCAATGTCTTTGAGACCCGGGATGACGTGGAAGCCTATGCCAAGAACGACCATCTCGGCTTCCAAGTCTATTACATGTGGGCAGGCTCTCGGCGGCGATACGTCCCGGACTTTCTCGTTCGTCTCGCGGGCGGCAAGCTCCTGGCCCTCGAGATCAAAGGAACGGACACCCCGCAGAACAAGGTCAAACGCGAGGCACTGAACGAATGGGTCAAAGCGATCAACGCGGCCGGAGGCTTCGGACGCTGGGATTGGGATGTGGCGTTCAAGCCGGGCGAGGTTCAGGACATCATCACGAGGCACGCTTCCGTTGCTGAGCCGGCCGAGTAGAGCAGAGAGGCGTTTCTGGGACACCTGATCGGGCCAAGCGCATCCTGACTATACCGGCCGCTCGGATTCTTTGTTATCGCCAATCACCGCCAGCAGGGCTTCGTCCAGCTTCGGATCATCCCATGCTACGGAAATCGCCAGCCAGCGATCGAGGTGGTCACGAAACTGCGGATCGTCCCGGTTCATATGGAATGTGTAGAGCCGGTTAGTGATTTGCCGCATCACGTCGCGCATCGCGCCATCGTCCATGTGGCTGACATCGGTCCACGCTATCCGGCGGCCGTCTGCGTCGGTCACAAAGACATCGGAAAAGTCGCCAGTGTGAGTGACCGGAACGATCCCGGCATGAAGATCCTCAATGCCGGTGTTGCGCGCACAGATCATCGCCATCAACTTGGCCAGCCTGGCAGCGATGCGTTCCTCATCCGCTTTCTTCATGGATCGGTGCCTTGCGCGCCATCGTGCCGCTTCGCAAACTCCGCCAGCAGGACTGCCTCGGCGCGTGCAAGCCCGTCCTCGGTCAACATCAGGGACTTTGCCTTGCCGACAGGATCAGCGATCAACCCTTTGGCATGAAGCCGGTCAGTGATGGCCCAGTCGAGGCCTTTCCAGACGCGATTTCCATCATGAAGTGACAGGCTGAGGATCGCCAGCGCGACGTCGTCAAGCTTCTCAGTATTGAGGTCCAGTTCCGCCATTTTTGCCCCCTCCCAGAGCAGCATGGCGGCTGGGTGGAAATTTCTCAATGGCACAAAGGGCTTGCAAGCGTCGAATGAGGAATGAGAAAGTTCGATTTCGGTCCGTTTAAAGAGCCGCGACCGACGTCGAAGCGTTCAGGTTGACCGAGACCCCATCCCAACAACTTCAATAGGTTACAGGCTTTGCACCAAATCCGCGCAGTCGAGAGGTCCAGAGAATATCGGCCCGGAGAGAACACCTTTGGGCATGCTGGCCCAGGTGCCGGTTTACAGCCCCTCCCGCATAACCCTTTAATATAACGGAAAAATCTGGCCGCAGCCGGATCTGGAGAAACGTTTCTCTAGGGCAAGTGGCGGGGAGACAGGGATTCGAACCCTGGGAACGCTCTCACGTTCAACGGTTTTCAAGACCGCCGCATTCGACCACTCTGCCACCTCCCCGGTCCGTTCAGCGGTTTAGGACGCAAAACCGGATGAGGCAAGGGGAAATCCACAGCGCAAGGGAAATCTCAGCCCAGCCCCGGCCGCGCGGATTCATGCCGTCCTTGCGGGTTTCCCTTGTGCCGCGGCCCGTCAGGGTTTTCATGGCCGTATGCGCAGGCTATCATGCCGCCAAATCAAGAAGACCGGGCATTCCGGCGGGGGCGCAAAAGCGCCGCGGGCACAGGCAAGGATGAGAGCATGAAAGACACCATGTCGACAGCAAAGACGGCCCCGCGGATTGCCGCGGCGGTCTTGGGCCTGCTGTTGATGGCAGGCTGTGAAGACGGTTCGAAACTGGCCTTTTTGCAGCCCAAAGCCAAAGCCGGGGGGGAGGTTCAGGCCTCCAGCAGCACCAAGCTGGTCGAGCGCGACGTGGAAGCCCCTGATGTGTTCCAAGTGACCGAAGCGGGGCTGTGGGACGGGCGCCCGTCGATCGGCGGGGTCTGGGTCGCGCATCCCGACACCAAGGACCCGGAGCGGGTGATCATCCGCAACAATGCCAATGGCCAGTTTGTGATCGGCGCCCTGTTCCGGCGCGAACGGGAAATACCGGGTCCGCGGCTGCAAGTGTCCTCCGACGCGGCCGCCGCGCTGGGAATGCTGGCAGGCGCCCCGGCTGAGCTGAACGTCACCGCCCTGCGGCGCGAAGAAGTCAGCAACGAGCCCCCGGTTGAGGATCAGACAGCTGAGCTGCCTGCAGCAGAGGCAGACGCCGAGGCGGATCCTGCCGCGGTACTGGCCGCAGCCGCCGGACAGGAAATCTCTGAAACACCGCTGGATCCGATTGCAGGCGCCGCCGCCGCGATTGAAGCCTCTGCCCCGGCCGTTCCGGCGCAAACAGCGCCCGCACAGGCAAAGCCTGCTGCCGCGCCGGCAGCCAGCGCGCAAAAATCCGCCCTGGACAAACCCTACATCCAGATCGGCATCTTCAGCGTTGAAGCCAATGCCAAACGGACGGCCAACATGATGCGCAGCGCCGGCATGGTGCCAGTGGTGCGCGAGCAAGCCTCCAGCGGCAAAGCGTTCTGGCGGGTTCTGGTTGGCCCGGCGCAGAACAAGACTGAACGCAGCCAGCTGTTGAAAAGCGTAAAGGAAACCGGATTTGCGGATGCCTATGCTGTCACCAATTGATCCCGGCGCCAAGCGCCTGGGGCGCACTCTGATCTCTTCGCTGCAGCTGGCTTTGGCCACGGGACTGGCGGTCAGCCTGCCGGCGTTGCCGGCCGCCGCCTTTGATACCAAAGCGCGCGCCGCCTATGTTCTGGACGCAGGCACCGACACGGTGCTTCTGTCCAAGAACGCCGATGTGCCGCTGCCGCCTGCCTCGATGTCCAAGCTGATGACGCTGTATGTGGCGTTTGAGGCCCTGCGCGACGGGCGGCTGACGCTGGACGAGACGCTGCCGGTCAGCGAGCACGCGATGAGCTACAAAGGCTCCACCATGTTCCTGGACACCCAGGACCGGGTGCGGGTTGAGGACCTGTTGCGCGGCATCATCGTGCTGTCCGGCAATGACGCCTGTGTGGTGATCGCCGAGGCGTTGAGCCCGGACGGAACCGAGGCCGGCTTTGCCCGCTATATGACCAAGCGCGGCCAGGATCTGGGCATGACCGCCTCGACCTTTGCCAACTCCAACGGCTGGCCTGCTGCCGGGCACCGGATGTCGGTGCATGATCTGGCAATTCTGGCCGAGCGGATGATAGAGGACTTCCCGGAATATTACCCGCTGTTTGCCGAAACCAAGTTCGAATTCGATGGCCGTGCGCCGTCCAACATCCGCAACCGCAATCCGCTGCTGAAGCTGGGCATCGGCGCGGACGGGCTGAAGACAGGCCATACCGAAGAAGCAGGCTATGGCCTGGTCGGCTCTGCCCAGCAGGGCGACCGGCGGGTGATCTTTGTGGTCTCCGGGCTGGACAGCGAGCGCGGGCGCGCAGAGGAGGCCGAGGCCCTGGTTAACTGGTCGTTTCGCCAATTTACCAAAAAAACCGTTGCCCAGGAGGGCGTCGCCATCGCCGAAGCCGAAATTTGGCGCGGGGCCGAGCAATCGGTAGGGCTGGTGCCGGCCAAGGATCTGGAGATCCTGCTGCCGTCGCTGTCGGCCAAGACCATTCAAGGCGAAGTCGTCTATAACGGCCCGATCGAGGCGCCGGTCGCGAAGGGCCAGCGCCTGGCAGAATTGGTTTTGCAGCCCGAGGAGCTGCCGGAGGTCCGGCTGCCGCTGGTGGCCGAAGCTGACGTGCCCGCCGGCGGTTTTGTAGTCCGTGTGAAAACCGCGGCACAGGTGCTGATCAAGCAGTTTCTGACCGGTCCCGAGGGGGCGCTGTGACAGCTGGCGCAGAGCGCGGCCTGTTCATCACCTTTGAAGGCATCGACGGGTCCGGGAAATCAACGCAGTGCCGCTTGCTGGCGGAAACCTTGCGCGACGCAGGCCGCGACGTTGTGCTGACACGGGAGCCGGGCGGCTCTCCCGGCGCCGAGGAAATCCGCCGCCTGGTGCTGGAAGGTGATCCCGACCGCTGGTCGGCTGAAACTGAACTGCTGTTGTTCATGGCAGCGCGGCGCGACCATCTGGAGCGCACCATTGAGCCTGCTCTGACGGCGGGCAAGGTGGTGATCTGCGACCGTTTTGCAGACAGCACGCGAATGTATCAGGGGTTGTCCCGTGGTGATTTGCGTGCGGCAGTGGACCAGATGCACAAGCTGATGATCACACGCGAGCCGGACCTGACCCTGCTTATCGACATGGACCCGGCCACAGGCCTTGCCCGTGCCAAGGGGCGGCAGGGCAAGGAAGAACGCTTTGAGGATTTCGGCATCGGGCTGCAGGAGAAGATGCGCGCGGGTTTCCTGGCGCTGGCGCAGGAGTTTTCGGACCGCTTCCGGGTTGTCAATGGCGCCCGCCCGGTGGAGGCCGTTGCCGCAGATGTGCGCCGGCTGGCGGATGCGGCCTTGGAAGGATCCCGGGTATGAGCACCGATGACGACCTGCCGCGCGCAGATCAGGCCGAAGGCGCCCCGCATCCGCGCGAAACCCAGCAGCTGATCGGACAGGACGCGGCGGAGCAGGATTTTCTGACCGCCTACACCTCCGGCCGGCTGCACCACGGCTGGCTGCTGACCGGCCCGCAGGGCGTCGGCAAAGCCACGCTGGCCTGGCGGATAGCCCGTTTTCTGCTGGCCACCCCCCCGGCGGAGGAAGGCCTGTTCGGCGCCCCGCCCCCGCCGCAGACATTGGACATTGATCCCGAACACCCGGTCTCGCACCGCATTCAGGCGCTGGCGGAACCGGGGCTGGCACCGATCACCCGCTCTTATGACGACAAGGGCAAGTTGCGCAGCCAGATTGTGGTGGACGATATCCGCAAGCTGAACCGTTTCTTCGGCCTGTCGGCGACGGATGGCGGGCGCCGGGTGGTCATTGTCGATGCCGCCGACGATATGAACATCAGCGCTGCCAACGCGCTGCTGAAGATGCTGGAGGAGCCGCCCGCGCGGACGACCATCCTGCTGATCTCGCACCAGCCCTCGCGCCTGCTGCCCACCATCCGTTCGCGCTGCCGCACCTTGCGGCTGGGGCCTTTGTCAGCTCCGGATATGGAGGCTGCGCTGGCGCAATCCGGCGTTGAACTGCCTCAGAATATGGAAAATCTCGCCGCTTTGGCCGGCGGCTCGGTCGGGGCTGCGCTGCGGCTGATCAATCTTGGCGGACTCAGGATCTATGCCGAGCTGGTGCAGATCCTTGCTTCCATGCCGCAGCTGGACCGCCAGCGCGCCATGGCACTGGCCGAAGCGGCCGCTCAGCGCGGGGCATCCGCGCGTTTTGAACTGCTGCTCACGCTGACTGAGATGGCGCTGGCCCGGCTCGCGCGTACAGGCGCCACCGGTGCGCCGCCAGCGCCGGAAGCAGCACCGCAGGAGGCAGCGATGCTGTCGCGGCTGTCGCCTGACACGCGCAAGGCGCGCGCCTGGGCTGACCTCGCAGCAGAAGTGACCGCCCGCGCCCGCCATGGGCAGGCGGTGAACCTTGACCCTGCCGCGCTTGTCCTAGATACGGTTTTCAAGATGCAGGAAACCGCGTCGCGCTGAGGCCGGAAAGGCCCCGCGGCACTTACGGCGGCAGAGGATAGATGACCGAAGCGACCCCCCAGATAACGGACAGCCATTGCCACCTGGACTTCCCCGATTTCGAAGGCCGGCTGGATGAGGTGATTGCCAGCGCAGCAGAGGCCGGCGTGACCAGGATGGTGACGATTTGCACCAAGATGAAGAATGAACCCGCGGTGCGTGCCATTGCCGATGCGCATGCGCCGGTGTTCTATGCTGCGGGCACCCACCCGATGAGCGCGGCGGAAGAGCCGATGGTCCCGGTGGATGAACTGGTTGCCCTTGCCAAACACCCCAAATTTGTCGGCATCGGTGAAACGGGCCTCGATTACCACTACACCGCCGACAGCAAGGACGTGCAGCAGGAGTCTTTGCGCATTCATATCGCGGCCGCCCGCGAAACCGGCCTGCCGCTGATCATCCACGCCCGCGCGGCGGATGACGATATGGCCCGCATTCTGGGCGAGGAGATGAAGAACGGCGCATATTCTTGCGTGATGCACTGCTTCTCCTCCTCGGCCGGGCTGGCCAGGGCAGCACTGGATCTGGGGTTCTACCTGTCGATGTCCGGCATTGCTGCCTTCCCCAAAAGCCAGGAGCTGCGCGATATCTTTGCCGCCGCTCCGGTGGAGCGCATTCTGGTTGAGACCGACGCCCCCTATCTGGCACCGCCGCCCTATCGCGGCAAACGCAATGAACCGGCCTATTCCGCCTTTACCGCCAAGGCGGGCGCGGAGGTTTTCGGCATGGACTACGCCGATTTTGCTGCGCAGACGCAGGCAAATTTCGACCGGCTGTTCTGGAAGGCTGCCCAGTATGAGGCCGCCGCCTGATGGCTGAGATGCGGTTCACCATCCTCGGCTCGGGGTCTTCGGGCGGGGTGCCGAGGATCGGCGGCCATTGGGGCGACTGCGACCCCGAGAACCCGAAGAACCGGCGCCAGCGGTGTTCAATGCTGGTGGAGCGTGTTGATGAGGGCGGCACCACATCCGTTCTGATCGACACAACACCAGACATGCGAAGCCAATTGCTGGATGCAGACGTCAGCCGCCTGGATGCGGTGGTTTACACACACTCCCACGCTGACCATCTGCATGGCATCGACGATCTGCGCATGGTCTATTTCAATATGCGCCAGCGCATCCCTGTCTATGCCGATGGTGCCACTCAGAACGACCTTCTGAACCGCTTCGGCTATGCCTTTGCGCAGCCGGATGGCTCTCCCTATCCGCCGATCCTGGACCTGAAGACCATTGGCGGGCCGTTCACAATAGACGGCCCCGGCGGCGAAATCACCTTTCGCCCGTTCGAGGTCAGCCATGGCTCGATCGACGCACTGGGGTTCCGGATCGGCGGGTTGGCCTATTTGCCGGATGTGTCCAGAATTCCCGACGCCGCCCTGCCAGAGCTGGAGGCGCTGGATACTTGGATCCTGGACGGGCTGCGGCGCACGCCGCATCCTACGCATTTCAGTTATTCCGAAGCGCTGGAGTGGTTCGCGAAGATGTCCCCCAAACGCGGCATCATAACCAATATGCATATCGACATGGATTACGCCACGGTCGAAGCCGAGACTCCGGACCACATCACGCCGGCCTATGACGGCATGGTGATCCGGGTTGAGCTATAGCGCAATGCCCAGGTCTGCCGCCGTGCGCCCAGGCCGTTTGGGCAGACCACAGACTTCATCTTTGCAAAAATACTCCCGCCGGAGGCATCTGCGGCCAGAAGCCGGACAAGCCCCCCTGAACGGCAGCATCCCTTGCCGTCAAGGAACAGGCTGATGTTTCAAAGCCTGATCGACGTCATCCTGCCGGTATTTCTGGTCGTCGGCGCGGGTTACGCCGCCACCGCGCGGGGCGTGCTGACCCAGACACATATCGAAGGCGTGATGAAATTCGCGCAGGGCTTTGCCATCCCCTGCCTGCTGTTCAAGGCGATGGCGAAGCTGGATCTGTCATCCAGCTTTGACCCGCGGTTGCTGGCGAGCTTTTATACCGGCGCCTTCACCTGCTTCCTGATTGGCGTGTTCGGCGCGCGGATACTGTTCAAGCGGGAGTGGGAGGACTGCATTGCCATCGGGTTCTGCTGCCTGTTCTCCAACTCGGTGCTGTTGGGCCTGCCGATCACTGAACGCGCCTTTGGGCCGGAGAACCTGACTGGCAACTACGCGATCATCGCCTTCCATTCGCCGTTCTGCTATGGCGTCGGGATCACCGTGATGGAGATCGTGCGCAATCGCGGCGCGGGCGGGATCAAGACCGTCTCGGCTGTGCTGAACGCAATGTTCCGCAATGTGCTGATCCTGGGCATCGCGCTGGGGTTTGCGGTGAACCTTTCAGGGCTGGCCATTCCGATGGTTGTGAGTGAAGCCCTGTCGCTGATCATCCGGGCCGCCCTGCCCTGCGCGCTGTTTGCCCTTGGCGGCGTGCTGGTGAAATACCGCCCCGAGGGCGATCTGCGGGCAATCCTGTTTGTCTGCTTCACCTCTTTGATGATCCATCCGGCGATCGTCTGGCTGCTGGGCTCGGCCTTGGCCTTGCCGCAGGATCTGTTCCGTTCGGGTGTTTTGAACGCGGCAATGGCGACCGGGTTCAACGGTTACATCTTTGCCAATATGTACGGGCGGGCCAAGCGGGTTGCGGCGTCTTCGGTACTGATTGCCACCGGGGCGAGCATCCTGACCGTGTGGTTCTGGCTTCTGGTGCTGAGCTGACAGCCGCAGCGCAGCAGCGTTGCGCCCGGCATCAGCCGGGCAGCGCCCGCCGTCACAGTGTCGGCGGGCGCTCGCGCAGGTGACAGGTCACCAGCGCGGGTCGTCCAATTCCAGCGGGAAGCCTTTGGGCAGCAGGCCGGCCTGGAACCAGTTCACAAAGGTGTGGATAGAGAACACCGGCAGCCCGGTGGCTTTGCGCACGTCGCGGGCATAGGGCACCATATTGGTGCATTCCAGCACGATGGCGCCAAGATCCGGAATGTCCGCAACCATCGCGCGGGCGGCGTCGATCATATCCAGCCGGCAGGCTGCAAAGTCTATTTCCAGCGCATCGCCCAGGATATCGCGGGTAAAACAGCGCAGACCGTCAGTGCCGGCAATCGGCGTGTCCAGCGGCACGCCTGCGGCCTCAAGATGCGCAGGCGTCAGAGTGGCCCTGGAAATCGTCAGGATGCCGCAGCGCTTGCCTGCGGGCAGCAGGGTCTGCACCATCGGAACCTGCATCAGCGAGGATGTCGCCACCGGCACCCCCAGCGCCTGTTTCACTTCGTCCTGGATCAGCGCCAGAAAGCCGCAGTTGGTGGTAATGCCGTCGGCGCCCATGGCGACCAGATCGCGGCCCGCATCCACAAACAGATCAACCAGTTCCTTGGGGTTGCCGCGCACCACGTTTTCGGGATTGGCACCGCGCACCACCTTGTAATGCACCGGAAAGTCCCAGGTCATTGCATTGCCCATATCGCCATGGATGCGGGGAAAACGGGTTTCCAGCATCAGGATGCCGACCGCTGCGCCAAAAACCGTTTTACCACCGTGTTCCATGGGGTCCCCTATTCATCCGGCACGTAAAGCTGAGAGAATGCGATGCGGACGGCTTCCGTCGCCTCTTCGCGGCGTTTTTCGATGTGGCTGCGCATGGCCGCTGTGGCAGCATCAGTATTGCGGGCAGCGATGCCTTCAACAATCTGGCGGTGAGCCGAGATATCGCCCGGCGCCTTGCCCCCTGCCCGGTCGCGCATGCGCTTGAGGTCAATCAGGCGGATATAGCGGATCCGGCCATTGAGATTGTTGAGGATCCGCTGCAATTCGCTGTTGCCCGAAAGTTGCGCCAGGCGGGCGTGAAAGCTTTCATCCATCGCCAGGAGCGCTTCCGGATCCGTCGCGCTTTGATACTCCGGCTCCATCCGGTTGAGGTAATCCGCCAGCGCCGCGATGTCGTCATCCGATGCGCGGGTGCAGGCGAGCCGGGTCGCCTCGCATTCCACCGCCACCCTGGCCTCGTAGAGGTCCATGATATAGCTGGGCGTCAGCGGGCGGCAGAAGAATCCGCGGTTGTTCTGAAAGGTCAGGAACCCTTCGGCCACCAGCCGGTTCAGCGCCTCGCGCAGCGGCGTGCGGCTGGCACCCAGCACCTCGGACAAGGCGCTTTCGTTGATCCGCTGGTCGGGCTTAAAGGCAAAATCCGCTGCCATCCGGCGCAGCGCCTCATAGACCCTGTCCACATTGCTTTCGCGTTTGGCCATGTTCCCGCCATTCGTTCATTCCGCGGTGCAGACTAGGTGAGCCATCAACCTCGTGCAATATTGAATTCTGGTTTGCATACAATTTACACGGCCGTCTGGGCACCGCCTGCAGTATATGGCGCCAGTTCCTGCTTCAGAAGCGCCAGGAACTCCTGCCCCACCGCAGACAGCGGCCGGGACCTGGATGTGATCACCGCCATTTCCATCATGATCCGCGGCCGGAACGGGCGGGAGATAAAGCCGCCGCCGATCTCGAAATCCAGCACAAAGGGATCAAGGATCGAAACCCCCATGCCTTCCTGCACAAAGCTGAGGAGGTTCTTGAACAAATGCGAATGCACACGGGTTTTCAGCGGAATGCCCGCCTGCTGAAATACCTCGCGGGTGCGGCGATGGGTCATGTGATCGGGACCCATGACGATGAACGGCACGCCTTCCAACAGTTCAGGCGTCAGCACGTCATGTTCAGCCAGCGGACTGTCAGCGGGCATCGCCAGCAGGGTTTCGACGTTGATAGGATGCGCCTCCAGCCCGTCGTGGATCAGGGGCATTTCGCAAACACCGATTTCGAAAAGACCCGCGATCACCCATTCCTGGATCTTCAGCGAATACTGCGCCTGAAAGGAGATCGACAGGTCCGGCCTTGTACGGGCGAAGCGGGCGATCAGCGCGGGCATGAATCCGAAGGACAAGGAGTGCTGCGAGGCGACCTGCAGCTGCCCTGCCTGTTTGTTCTGCAGGTCGGTTACCGCCTGTGCCACATGATCAAAACCGCGCACCACGGTATCGACCTCCTGAAACAGGACGCCTGCTTCGGGTGTCGGGATCAGACGGCCTTTGCTGCGCTCGAACAGTTTGAGGCGGGTCTGGCGTTCAAGCTGGTACAGCAGGTTGGAAATACCGGGCTGCGAGATACCCAGCTGCTCGGCCGCGCCGGTGACGGTGCCGGTTTCGACAATCGCGTGGAATGCCTGCAACTGGCGGAAGCGGAGGGACATCGGCAGCACATCATTTTTTATGATACTCTATTGAATTCTTTGTATTGGTAATGATGAACAAGTCAAGGCAAGCTTTGCCCAGCTTCTGGGAGGAAGAGCAAAGTGCTGGAACAAAAGATTGCCGGGATGGATCTGTGGCATCTCGCGCTGCCGGTGATGTCGCGCCGCGACCATGGGATCGGCTCTGTCGAGGGCTTTTGCGAGGTTGTGATCCTGCGGCTGCGCAGTGAAGGCGGGGCGGAAGGGTTCGGCGAGGCGTCGACCTGGTCGGTGTTCACCGGCACGCCGGAAGCGAGCCTGGCAGCACTTGACCGCTACATCCGCCCGCTAGTGGAGGGCCGCCGGGTGGCAGACCGCGCAGCGATCATGGAGGATGCTGCCAAGGCCGTCGCCCATTGCACCGAGGCCAAGGCGGCGCTGGAAAGCGCCCTGCTGGACCTGACCGGGCGGATCACCGGTGCGCCGGTTTGGGCGCTGCTAGGCGGCAAGTGCCGCGATACCATCCCGCTCAGCTGTTCGATTGCCGATCCGGATTTTGACAAGGACATCGAGCTGCTGCACAGGCTGCGCGCCGACAAGGTGGGGCTGATCAAGCTGAAAACCGGATTCAAGGATCACGCGTTCGACATCATGCGATTGGAACGGATCGCCAAGGATTTCCCGGAATTCCGGGTGCGGGTGGATTATAATCAGGGCCTGAGCATTGAAGATGCGCCGAACCAGGTGCGGGATATCGCGCAGTTCAAGCCGGATTTCATCGAGCAGCCAGTGCGGTTCCATCATTTTGGCATGATGGCCAAATTGCGCGGGATGATCGACGTGCCGCTGCTGGCGGACGAAAGCGTATTCGGCCCCGAGGACATGGTGCGGGCCGCGCGTGAGGGCATATGCGACGGCGTCTCTGTCAAGATCATGAAATCGGGCGGGCTGACCCGCGGTCAGACGGTGGCGCGGATT
This sequence comes from Leisingera sp. NJS204, assembly GCF_004123675.1. Taxonomy (NCBI): domain Bacteria; kingdom Pseudomonadati; phylum Pseudomonadota; class Alphaproteobacteria; order Rhodobacterales; family Roseobacteraceae; genus Leisingera; species Leisingera sp. NJS204. The sequence goes on from NZ_CP035417.1 coordinate 2,887,393, forward strand.
GCTGCGGCAAACGGGCTGTCGGCCTATGGCGGCGACATGTTCGAGGCGGGTCTCGCGCATCTGGCAGGCACCCACATGATTGCAGCGACGCCGGAGATCCGGCTGGGCTGCGAGTTCTATCAGGCGAGCTATTTCCTGAAGGAAGACATTCTGGAAACGCCTTTCCAGGTGGTGGACGGCCAGGTGGTGGTACCGGACGGGGCTGGACTGGGCATCAAACCTGACGTGGGTAAGCTGAACCGCTATGCGGTTTCCAAGAAAGTCTCGGCATGACACGGGAGAAGAAAACTGTTGCCATCATCGGCGCCGGTATTGTCGGTGTTTCGGCAGCGATTGAGCTGCAACGCGACGGGCATGATGTGATCCTGATCGACGGCAAGGGACCGGGTGAAGGCACCAGTCACGGCAATGGCGGCATTCTGGCCTCCTGCTCGATCGTGCCGGTGACGGGTCCGGGGTTGTGGAAAAAAGCGCCGAAGATGCTGCTGGACTCGAACCAGCCCCTGTTCATGCGCTGGGGATACCTGCCCAGGCTGGCGCCCTGGCTGATGAAATACATGAGCCATGCCAATGCCGAGGACACCAGCCGCATTGCTGCGGCCCTCGCGCCGGTTGTAGGCGATGCGCTGGCCGATCATCAGGCGCTGGCGGCGGGAACCGCGGCGGAACGGCACTTAAAGCCGTCCGATTACCTGTTCCTCTACAATGACCGGGCGCATTTCGCAGAGGACGCCTTTGGCTGGGGTTTGCGCAAGACGCACGGCTTTGACTGGGATGAACTGGAGGGTGCGGATGTCCGGGCTTATGATGATATCTATGCGCCGGAACTTGGCTTTGCCGCGCGGCTGAAGGATCACGGGATCATCTCGGATCCCGGCCGGTATGTGAAGGATCTGGCGGCACATGTGGTGGCCAACGGCGGCCAGTTGATCCAGGCTTTTGTTACTGATGTGGCCCGCGAGAACGGACAAGTGACCGGCGTGCGGGCGGGCGGTGAGACCATTCCCTGCGATGCCGTTGTTGTTGCCACCGGCGTCTGGTCCAAGCCGCTGGCAGAGAGATTGGGAATTTCCGTACCACTGGAAGCAGAACGCGGCTATCATCTTGAATTATGGGAGCCTTCGGCGATGCCAAAGGCGCCTGTGATGGTGGCAGCGGCCAAATGCGTGGTGACCCCGATGGAGGGAAGGATCCGGATTGCGGGCATTGTGGAATTCGGCGGGCTGGAGGCCGGGCCGTCAAAAGCCCCGCTTGAGCTGTTGCGCAGGAACGCGCGGCGGATCCTGCCCGGTGTCACCTGGAAGCACGAAGAGGAATGGCTGGGCTACCGCCCGGCGCCGGCAGATTCGATCCCGGTGATCGGCGAAGTGCCGGGCCTGAGAGGCGCCTTTGTCGGCTTTGGCCATCATCACATCGGCCTAACCGGCGGGCCAAAGACAGGCCGCCTGCTGGCGCAGATGATTTCGGGCCGCACCCCGAACATGGATATGGGCGCCTATGACCCGGCGCGCTATGCGATTTGAAACCAACCAGTGCCCCTGAAGGGGCCGAAACTGAAACAGGGAGAAGACCATGAAGAAATTGACCAGACTGCTTGCCGCCACCGCGTTGACGGCGGCTGCCGCCCTGCCCGCCGCTGCGGAGACCTGGGACATGCCGATGGCCTATTCGGCCTCCAACTTCCACTCGGCCACAGGTGCCGAGTTTGCTGAATGCGTGACCACCGGCACCGGCGGCGAAGTTGAGATCAAGACGCATCCGTCTGGCGCGCTGTTCAAAGGCGCCGACATCAAACGCGCGGTGCAGACCGGCCAGGCACCGATTGGCGAGCGGCTGCTGTCCGGCCACCAGAATGAGAACGCGTTGTTCGGCTTTGACTCGATCCCGTTCCTGGCGACCTCGTTTGATGACAGCGACAAGCTGTGGAAAGCCGCCAAACCAGCGATTGAGACGCTGCTGGCCGAGCAGAACCTGACACTGCTTTATGCCGTGCCGTGGCCGCCGCAGGGGCTGTATTTCAAAAACGAGGTGAATTCGGTAGCCGAGATGAAGGGCATCAAGTTCCGCTCCTACAACAATGCCACCTCGCGGCTTGCAGAGCTGACGGGCATGCTGCCGGTGACCATCGAGGCGGCTGAGATCAGCCAGGCCTTTGCCACTGGTGTTGCGGAATCCATGGTCTCGTCCGGCTCCACCGGTTACGACCGCAAAGTCTGGGAAAGCCTGAGCTATTTCTATGAAGTGGACGCCTGGCTGCCGCGCAACTACGTGTTTGTGAACACCGAAATCTGGAACGGCACATCCCCGGCCAACCGGAACGTGATCCAGGGCTGCGCCAAGCTGGCCGAATACGCGGGCAACTGGCGCGCCAAGGAATACACCGGGTTCACCCTGCAAGGTCTGCGTGATGGCGGCATGACTGTCGGCCCGGCTTCGGATCAGATGGCGGGCGAGCTGAAGGAAATCGGCGTCACCATGACCAATGAATGGCTGGAAGCCGCAGGTGACGAGGGCAAGGCCATCGTCGACGCCTTCCGCGCCGACTAATCAGACCGATTGATACGGGCGGCGCGGCAGGTGCCGCCCGTATTCTCATAAAAGAACGACTGATGGGGATGATATGACTGTGCTCAGGGGGCTGCGCTCCGGACTCGATTTTCTGTATTTTGCGGCGGGGGTGCTGGCCGCCTTTTGCCTGATTGCCATTTTAGGCCTGATCGTTGTCCAGATGCTGGCCCGCTGGACCGGTGAAGTCTTCCCTGGCGCGCCGGATTACGCTGGCTATGCAATGGCCGCGGCGTCTTTCCTGGCTTTTGCCAATGCGCTGAACCGGGGCAGCCATATCCGGGTGTCGATCCTGCTGAATGCAGTGCCCGATGGTTTCCGCCGGATGCTGGAGATCTGGTGTTTTGGCATCGGCACTGGGGTGATGTGGTATTTCACCTATTACGCCTACCGCTTTGTCTACTGGAGCTGGAAATTCAACGACGTGAGCCAGGGCCAGGACCGCACGCCCTTGTGGATACCGCAAAGCGTGATGCTGTTCGGCGGCGCCGTTCTGGCCGTCGCCCTCACCGACCATCTGATCCATGTGATTTTTCGCGGCGACCACCGCATCACCCGGGATCTGGACGACCAGAGCCACGCGGAGTAAGCCCCATGGAAAATATCTCAGTCATCATTCTGTTTCTCTTCGTGCTGTTCACCCTTCTGGGGTCCGGCGTCTGGGTTGGCCTGGCGCTGATGGGCGTGGCCTGGGTCGGCATGGAGCTGTTCACCACACGGCCCGTGGGCGATGTCATGCTGACCACGATCTGGTCGGCGTCTTCCAGCTGGACCTTGACGGCACTGCCGATGTTCATCTGGATGGGGGAAATCCTCTATCGGACGCGATTGTCCGAGGACATGTTCAAAGGGCTGGCGCCCTGGATGGCGCCTTTGCCCGGCGGGCTGGTGCATACCAATATCGTCGGCTGCACGGTGTTTGCCGCGGTCTCCGGCTCCTCTGCGGCAACACTGACCACCGTGGGCAAGATGTCGATCCCCGAACTGCGCAAGCGCAACTATCCTGAAACCATGGTGATCGGCACGCTGACGGGTGCTGCAACGCTGGGGCTGATGATCCCGCCGTCGCTGACACTGATTGTCTATGGCGTCACCATCAATGAATCGATCACCAAGCTGTTCTTTGCCGGCATCCTGCCGGGGCTGGTGCTGGCAGCGATGTTCATGGGCTATGTGGCGATCTATTCCAAGGTCGGCAAGGACTGGAACCCAACCCCCGAGGCCAAGCTGAGCTTTGCCGAGAAGGTGAAGAACTCCCGCTTCCTGGCGCCGGTGATTGCGCTGATCATTGTGGTGATCGGGTCAATGTACCTAGGCATTGCCACCGCGACCGAGGCCGCAGCATTCGGGGTCATCGGTTCGCTGCTGCTGGCATTGGGCCAAGGCTCGCTGAACTGGAAGACCTTCACCGAAAGCCTGATGGGCGCCACCCGCACCAGTGCGATGATTGCGCTGATCCTGGCCGGCGCGGCCTTCCTGTCGCTGTCGATGGGGTTCACCGGCCTGCCGCGCGGGCTGGCGGATCTGATTGCCGGCTGGGAGCTCACGCGGCTGGAGCTTTTGATGGTGCTGCTGGTGTTCTACATCGTGCTGGGCTGCTTCCTGGATGGCATCTCTTCGGTGGTGCTGACCATGGCGGTGGTAGAGCCGATGATCCGGCAGGCGGGCATCGACCTGATCTGGTTCGGCATCTTCATCGTGGTTGTGGTGGAAATGGCGCAGATCACCCCGCCGATCGGCTTCAACCTGTTTGTGATGCAGGGCATGACCCACCACGAGATGAGCTATATCGCCCGTGCCGCGATTCCGATGTTTCTGATCATGGTGCTGATGGTGTTTGTGCTGATCGCCTTCCCGGAGCTGGCGACCTACCTGCCGAACAACCTGCGGCCAGGGCCTGCCTAGCCTCATGCTGCGCGCGCTCGCCTTTGCCGCCCGGCATGGGCGGGCCGCGCTGGTTCTGGGGCTATTGGCCGGGCTGTTGCTGCCCGGTCTTGCCGCAACGCTTCAGCCCTGGCTGCCGGAAATGGTGGCCGGGCTTTTGTTTTTGAACGCCTACAGGATCGGCTTGCGCAAGGCTGCCGGCGGGCTGGCGGACGGGATTGGCACCGTCAAAGCCATTGCGCTGCTGCAAGTGGGGCTGCCGCTGCTGGCCTTGGGGCTGGCATCATTGTTCGGCGTGGCGCAGACCCCCGCCGCTGTGGCGCTGATCCTGATGCTGAGCGCGCCTTCGGTCACCGGCAGCCCCAATATCACCGCGCTGATGGGGCATGCGCCGGAACCTGCCTTCCGCTTGCTGATCCTTGGCACCGCGCTGATGCCGCTGACAGTAATTCCAGTATTTCTGCTGGCCCCCGGCCTGGGAGGCCTTGGGGATGTGCTGCGCGCGGCAGGGCGGCTCATTGGCGTGATTGGCATCACCGTGGTCTGCGCCTTCCTGCTGCGCCGCCTGACCCTGCCGCAACTGCGCGAGGATCAGGCCAAGGCTATCGACGGGCTGACAGTGATCGCGCTGGCAGTGATCGTGGTTGGCCTGATGGCGGCGCTGGGGCCTGCGTTGCGCGCCATGCCTTTGCTGGTGCTGCAATGGCTGGGCTTTGCGCTGGCTGCCAACCTCGGCCTGCAGGCGCTGACATTCGCAGTGATGCGCCGCCGCGCGGGCAGTGGGGCCGTGCCAGTCTCCGTTGTCGCCGGCAACCGGAACTTCGCTCTGTTTCTGATCGCCCTGCCCGCAGCCACAACCGATCCGCTGCTGATCTTTCTGGGCTGCTACCAGATCCCGATGTATCTGACCGCAATCCTGATGAAGCCGCTATACGGTCGCGCAGCACTCAGGACAGAAATGTAACGCCAGTCATCCGGCGGATCAGCTCGGCATCAGCCTGGTAGCTTTCACTCATCTCATCCACCAGCGGCTGCGACCAGCCCGGCAGATCGATTTCCTCCTCCACCGCCTCCTCCGAGTGGAAGTAGCTGAGGAACAGTGCGCGCACCCGTTCACGCTGGTCTTCCGACAGGCCGGGACGGTTTGCCAGATAGGCCTCCAGCCGCTCGTATCCCGCCTCCGAAATGATGCCGCGGGTAATATCCAGTTCGCCGTCAAAACGGAAACCGTCGCCCAAACCCGTCACCTGCCCCAAAATGTTGGGCCAGATCACCGGCGTTTCCTCGTTGCACCAGACCGTGATGCGGCAGCCGGGGTTGCTGTCCTGAATATCTGCAACCACGTCCGACCAGCGCAGATTCAGAAAATCCGTGCCTGCGGCAAACTGCTCCCAGGTGCGGTTGGACTGGGATTTAAACACCGGTCCGATCAGCGTGGCCGGATTGCGCAGGCCCAGGAAAAACTCGCACGGATTGCCCGGGAAGACTGTTCTCAGCGCCGCGGCATTGCTGCCCGCATTGCGATAGAGCCGCCCGCCGTTGAGCATCCAGCCCGGCACCCCGAGAAAACCGGAGTTGGTCAGGATGATCCGCGAAACACTCTGATCCTTGACCATGCCGTCCAGCAGCGCCGCGCGTTCCTGGTCGGTGACGGTGTCCTGGTTCTGCTTGCGCAGCATTTGATTGAGCGCTGCCATGTAGGTGCCCGGGCGGCGGATCATCACGCCCTGCGCCAGAAGCCGCTGCGCATCCTTGCGCAACGACCAGGTCAGCTGGCCGTTGTCGGTGTTTGGCGCCCCGACGTGGAAAGCAAGGGTTATGTCCCGCATGTCAGTTTCTGCCTGGTTCATCGTCCTGTCCGGTCTTCGCCCTTTCCCTGCTCAGCATTTGGTCCCGGCGCGCGGTCCGGCGGATTTCACATGTCATAGCCGCGCCTTCATCCGGCGGAAGAACCTGTCATCCCGTTGGCGCAAAACATACTCGCAGGCTTGTTTCGCAAGACGCGGATGGCCGCGGTCCAAGGCCAGATTGGCCAGCTCCCGCTGAAACCGGGGGAATTCGTGGCGTTTGCGCAGCAGGCCATGAAACTGGTGCGGTGTCAGGTCACCGGAAATGGCGCCGCGGGCAATCTCCTGCAGGACGCCCATCTGCTGCAGCGAGGATCCCAGCCGGTGGCCCAGCAGCGGGCAGCGCCAGAAGGTGACATTTGCCCCGGAAAACCGCGCCGCATGGGCCGCGTCCGGCGCCACGTATGGGTCGAACATGATATGCACATCGCCCGCCGCCTGGCTGGCCAGGGAGGCATCCCCGAATGGTCCGGAAAAATCCCTGTCCCACACTTTCTTGTAGCGCATTTCCCAAGGCACCAAGGTCTTGTCGAGGGTGGATTGCGGGCTGATTGCAAACACCGTCGATCCGGGCGCCGCCGCCGCAAAGGCCGCCGCTGCATAGCCGCCCATCGAGGCGCCGTAGAACACCACCCGTGAAAACTGCGCAAAGAAACCACTGTCGCGCAGTTCCTCGAACTTGGCGGACACTTCCTGATGGCGGAACCAGGTCCAGCCATTGGCCATCACCCCCAGCATCGACCAGCCCTGCGCCTCAATGAAGCTGAAGCCCCAGGGCCGCCGGTCATCGCGTTTGGTCATCGCAATATCAAGGTTGTCGAAGGTCACCACCAGCGTTTCGCCACGCGGCATGAACAAAAAGGAATGTTCTTCCAGCTCGTCAAAGAAGCCTTCCTTGCCGGCCAGCTGGCGGGCCACCTTGGACCACTCACCCGAGGGCGGCAGCACCTCCTGCGGTTCGGCGGAGAGGATTGCGAGGCCGTTCTTGCCAGCCTCCGGCGGCACCAGCGTATTGCAGCTGCCATAGGCCTTGAGGAACGGGTAGCTGCCCGACCCTTTGCGGATTTCAATCACCAGACGGCTAAGCGGATGCAGCGCGCGGTCCAATATGGGCGCGGCGTTCTGGATCTTGTGGCGCGCGCCAAAGCTGTTCAGCGTCAGGATAACGTCATAGCTGCCCAAGTCCTGCGAAGGTGCCACAACCCGGATCGCGTCCCGGTCCACGCCGCCCTGTTCAAGCCGCGCCTTCCAGGTTTGCAGCTGCGCCGCATCGGGTTGTTTGGCCTGCCCCTTGCGGTCGCAGGAAACCAAATCAATGGTGCAGCCGTAGCGCTGATACAGAAGGATGCACAACTCCGGTGCCTGACCGTTGATATCGGCGACCGTGCGAACGTCGTCGGCATCCAGTGCCGGCAGCACGCCTTTGAAATCAAATCCTTCACTCATCATCCGTCGTCAACTGCCCTTCAGGGACTCCCCGGCACCGGGCCGCCCCGTGCCGGCAGCCATCTGCCCGTGGAAAACACCGCAATTCCGCAGCCTTCTTTTGCGCTGCTCTATCCGAAAAAGATTAAGGATCCGGTTACCGGTCACGCCTCTTGTCCGGCACGGGTCAGAACTGTGGAATATTTGCCGTGCTTGGCCAGGACCTTGACAGTGCCGAAACTTTTCATGGCGCCAATGCCGCCGGACCCCTTGCGGATATCCAGAACAATCCCGCCGCCAGGGCTGATCTGGCTGTTGAACAGATCCTGATAGGTGCCGACGGGATAGTGGAACCCGCAAGACGCAAGGCTGATCACCAGATCAAAGGCACCAAGCGCTGCGGTGTCTTCGGTCTTGGGATTGATGGTGGTGATTTTTCCGGCCGGCACGCCGTTCTTTTCCAGAAACGCGCGGGCGGTCTCAAGGCTGGTATAGCCTGCGCCCTCCCCCTCAAAGCCGAAATGACGGCTGTTGCCCTCTTCGATATCAATCAGCGCGATGCTGCAGCCATAGCGGCGGTGCAGCAGCAGGCTGGCAAAGGCATACCCGCAGCCGATGTCCGCGGCCCGTTCGGGCGCTATGGGATCGGTGGCCTTCAGAAAGAAATCACATTCCCGTTCCGCGATCCGGATCGATTCATGCAGAATGTGCTGCCGCTGCGACCGGGCTTCTGCCAGCAGCAGTTCTTCGTCACCTGCCATCCAGTCCTTGATGGTCTGGCCGGAACTTGCCAATTCCGAGCGTTGCAGCAGGATGTTGGCGACGTCCTGGTCGCTGAACATCGAGTAATCCAGCGCTGCCGGGTCGGTTTTTTCCACGGGTATTTCTTCCGGTTCAGGGGCCGGTTGCAGCAGGTGGCGGGTTTTTTCCGCATCAATCCCATGCTGGGCCAGCAAATCATGGACATAGCAGCCTTCGGCGGGCACGCCGCCGTATTTGGCCGCGATGTTGCGGAAGCGGCGGCCCCAGAAGTGGATCGACAGCGTGTCGCTGCGGATATGGCCGCGTGCCTGGTTCGGGCGGTTCGGGTTCAGCACCACACCGGCCCGCTTGAACGGTACAGGATAAATCACATGGCCAGGACGGGAATTCTTGACCTCTCCGGTTTCCTGAAGGAACCAGGTGAGCGCGTCCGGCCCCCAGACCCCCCAGGGCAAAAGCGAGACATGAACCCCCTGCCCGCTGTCCTTAAGCGCCTGCAGTTCGGCCTGTTTTTCAGCGCTGTACCAGGGCGGTATGGGATATTCATCGCTGGTGAAGCGCAGCATCGCCGCCAGGGTCTTGGAGGTTTTGGGCAGCCGCAGAACCCCGTTGTTGACCATCGGTTTGTCGTCTGAGATCCAGCCATGGAAATGCTTGCCCTTGATGTTCCAGGGCTGGCAGCAATAGGCATCGGTATCAGCCCAGATGTAATTGGTCTTGCGCAGCAAATGCAGGCGGAAGACATCGGCATGATAGGCCGGGCTGCCGGTGCGGGCGTGGCGGATGATGCGGTCGGCAGGCAGGATCTCATTGGCATCCGCTACTTGCACCCCGTCTGGCACGCCCTTGACCTCGTCATAGGTGAATAGCACCACCTCGTGGCCGTGATCCAGAAAGGACTGCAGGCAAAGCTGCTCCAGCCAGCTGAGTTCTGGACCCACCCATAGTGACGCAATGGCCGGAAGTGCCATGATGACTGCCCCTCAAAAAACTAATTAATGCAGCTGTTTATCAGTGCTTCTTTGTTAACGGAATTTAGCCCGCGGCCCGGAGTCCTGTCAATGTGCAGACCACCGGGATCAATGGTTGGTTTCGCCCCGCTCTACCGTGAACCAGAAATCGCTGCCCGGCTCCTTTTCGGCGATCTCGTCAGGGATAACTCCGGGGCCGCTCAGAAAGACATTGGCGCCGAAATGCGCGTGCATCCGAGACAGCTTGCACAGCTTACCGCCGGTCAGCTCCTGGAACAGCTCCAGCATGTCATCGCGGAGTTTCAACTCCTCAATCTTCTCGCGGTGTTTGCGGCTGGCGTATTCATGTGCTGTGGCGATATCCGGGTCTGCCAGCAGCCGCGCCATCTCTGCCTCCAGCGCCGGGATCATGCGCTGGATTGACCTCTCATCCTCAGCGTTGTTGTTCATCCGGAACCAATAAGACAGCCCCTGATCGCGGTCCACGTGGTTCACCCGGCCGCGGTCGCGCTTGACCAGAAAGCTTTCGGCGCTGCGCACGGCGTAATGATTGAGCTGCACCAGGTCATAGCCATAGGTATCCATCGACGAACGCCAGCCGTTGCGGAACATCTCCCGCGGCATGTCCTGGCCGGAGCCGTTGACCCAGCGGATGTCCTCCCACAGCTGCGGTTTCAACCCCTTGGGGCGGTGGACCCCCAGCTTCTTGAAGATACCGGTGTTGCGGAACAGGGTTTTGAACCCCCAGGCCTGGTGCGGTTTGCGGGTCATTTCAAAGGCACAGCGGGTGAATTCCCGGGTGATCAGATCGCGGGTGAAATCGCGCACGTCATTGTTGCCGAACAGCCGCCAGGTCATTGCGATCATATTGGCGTTGCCCACGGCCTGAAACAGGTCGGACAGCCGGCCATCGCCGCATTTGATGTTGATGAACTCATCCACATCCATACAGACCAGCCAGTCTGCGTCCCGGATCACCGGCTCTTCCTCCGCCGCCTGCAAGGCCGCGTGCTGCGGCTTCAGATCCGTATTGCGGAACGGGTTTTCGCGGTGCTGGACGATGCCCTTGTCCTGCAGCAGCTGCAGCATCGTATCGGTACCATCGGTGCAGTCATTGGTGTAGACTAGAAAATCATCCACCCCGATTGCGCGGTGGTAGGCCAGCCATTCCAGAATGAACGGACCTTCGTTTTTCATCGTGGTGACGATGGCGGTCCTGGGCTTGCCACGGCGCCGCTTAATCGCATCCTCAGGAGGGATACGCACAGGCTTGGCGTTGAAATAGCCCGTGGCCAGCGCCAGCAGTTCCGGTGTTTCCACCAGGCTGGTCTTTGGCACGATCTTGGACACCGTGTCGGTTGGATGCCGCAGAGCCATGCAACGATAGAACCGCAGATCCTCTGCCGGATCAGGCTCTGCCCCGACCACCCGGATCAGCCGCCAAATGCAGTTCCCGCCGGCTGTGGCCGGTGCCACGCACCAGCGCGGCCGCAGCCCTGTGGCATCAAACTGCGTGCAGATGTGATCCGCAAAAGACGCCTGGTCGCCCCTGCGCACCCGCCATGGATAGGCCTGCACTCCGCCCAGCCGCAGACAGCCCGTCGGCGCGGCGACGGCCCGGTCAAAGACATTCGGCCCCTCATCCGGCGCCAGCAGGTCGAATAGGTCGATGTTGGCCACTGCCCGTGCCCGCGCCAAGAAGCGGGCACGCAGGATCTCATAGATCAGAAACTCACCCAGCGGTGCCCGCCAGGGATCGGCAGGCGGGATCTCCATCCGGTCTTTGCCTGGCGCCCCCGGCACGTTGAACGGATGCGCCTCTACCGGCAGATTATCCTTGCCCAGGGGCAGTTTGGAATGCACTACCACGACCCGTTCAAGCCCCTTGATGGAGCCAGCAAGCGTTTGCAATTCCTCTATAAAACGGCGGCTGTCTTGCGGATGCGCCCGGTCGAGGATGACAGCCCCCTGCAGACCATGCTGCGCCGTATGGAACCGCAGCCATTCGGCCGCAGTTCGGGCCGTTTCACCATTGCGGACAGCGGCCAGTACATTGAGCCCGGCAAACAGGTCTGTCTCCTCCGGGTGGAGCGGAACGTTGTAAAGCGCCCCTTCAGCAGAAACCGTGACCACGCTGGGGCCGTCCGGAATCTCAGCCTCCAGAACCGGCGCGCCGCCATAGTTGTGCAGGGCTGTCTTGTCCGCCGGGGACGCAATACCCAGCCCTTCCCGCGCGGTTCCGGATTTGAAGAACAGGCGGGCAACCCGTCCGTTGGACGCACGCAGTTCCACGGCGTCCAGCAGGGTATTTCCCGCCAGGGACAACGCGCTGAGTTCGCGTTCAAGGATCATGCCGTCGCAATTTCCGGGGTCTGAACTGGACATACTGCTGCATCACGTTTTTGCGTTGTTGGCTCCGAATGCCAGGCACAAGGAACGCAGCCGTTTATAGCCGGCCCGCAGATCTGCCGGAACCGGGAAACGCCGCCAGCACCCGCCAAAGGGTCCGGCAGCTGATATTCCCGCAACAGACCGGCGCGCGTATACAGCTGACGCACAATCGCATCGGCGTTTCAACAAATTTTCAGGTATAAGTTGGTGCGGTCGAGAAGACTCGAACTTCCACTCCGGTTAAGGAACAGCGACCTCAACGCTGCGCGTCTACCAATTCCGCCACGACCGCACTGTCTTAGGCTTGGTGTCGAGGCGTATAGACCAGCCCGGATGCGATGTGAAGCTGAAAATCATCTTTTTTGAACAGAATATGCGCCCCGGCAGGCGACGCAGCATAAGCGTTGGAAAACAGCCGGGTATCCGGCTGCCTCCGGTTTCTCAGCACCCCCTGGAAGCAGCCTCAGTTGCCCTGGGCTGCCAGCTGGCGGCGCAGCACCATCTCGCCCGACATCTGGTCATAATAAGCCGGGAACTGATTGTGATTCACAGTGGCGGCCAGATCCTGCACATCCCGGCGCACCTGTTTGGCCAGCTGGTGCAGCGTCATGCCCGGCTGGTTCAGGCGCGACAGCAGCGCCCGGGTGAACACCGAATTCGGATTGGCGTCATTGTCCGACAACCGGTCCAGCGCGGTTTGCCCTGCCCCGGCGGAATACAGAATAAAGGCGCCCTCCGGCGGCTCCATCCGCACCAGGCCGCGGGTGCCGCCGACCGAACGCTGGCCGTCCTTCGGGAAGGGATTGTTGCGGCAGGCGTCCAGGATCATGATGGTTGAACGCGCACCTTTGCGCTGGAAAGTGCCAAGCACCCGGTCGGCGGCAATGCTTTCCCCGGTCAGGAAGCTTTCATCGCCGAAATTCACCATCGGCACATCAGAAGGCAGCAGGTAATTGCGACCGTCGATCTCAACCCCGTGGCCGGCAAAGTAAAATAGAACTTCATCCCCCGGCTTGATCTGATTGGCAAAGGCCGAGACCGCGCTGTTGATGTCGCGGCGCCCCGCGTCATACAGCGTGGTCACCTCAAAACCGAGCGCCCCAAGCGTATTGCTGACCGCCAGAGCATCGTTGCGCGCCTTTTGCAAGGCGGTGAGGTTCTGGTAGCCGTCAACACCGATCACCAATGCGCGGCGGCTGATCAGAGGGGCAGCACTATCGTTTTGCTGCAGCAGAACCGGGGTTGCTGCAGTTCCGCTGCCCTGGACGACCGCGCCGTTCTGGATCAGCGCCTGCCCCTGTGCGGCGGCCATTACCTGCCCCTGCGGCACGAACTGCCCCTGCTGCATGAACTGGCCCTGCTGCTGGCCTTGCGGCATAAATTGGCCTTGCACTTGTGACCGCGGCACGAACTGCCCTTGCTGGCCCTGAAACTGAGGCTGCTGCGGAATGCCGTATGTCTGGGCGGTGGCTGCAAACCCCATCTGCTGCTGGCCGTATTGCTGCTGCGCACTCTGCCCGTATTGCTGCGGCACGCCATAGGTGCCGGTGCTGTTCCCGGCCATGGTGGCCTGGGGCAAGCCATAGGGCTGCTGCGGCTGTGGCTGCGGTGCCATCCGCTCGGCCAAATAGATCTTCAGCAGCCCGCGCGGCCCGTCGGGATGTGCCATCGCTTGCTGGCTGGCGAGATAGCCGCTGGTTTGCGCCCGCTGAAAGGAACTGATCAGAAGGTCTTTCTCGAACTCATTCAACTGCCCGGTGACAGGGTAACCCAGATAAGCCTGATAGGTGGAAGCCGCCTCACGCGTTTTACGGCCCAGCTGACCGTCGACTGCACCCGCGGGGAAGCCGAAGTAGTTCAGCGATTCCTGAATTTGGCGGCCTTCCTGAGTAGACGGCAGCCGGGAACGCCGGGGCGCCTTACTGCCCGAGCGCCTTTGATTCTTGGACAGGGCGCCGCCGATGATGCCGCCAAGGATGGCGCCGGCAGCAAAATCACCCGCATCAGCAGAAACACGGGTGGCCGGCGTCATTGCCAGCGCAGAACAGATAATGAATGTGGAAAGCAGCTTGAACCGCATAAACACCCCCTAAGACAATGCACTTTTTGATTGCATAAATTGCATTCAAGACCGCGCGGTGTCAAAGGCTGAAATCCAGCATTTAATGGAAAAAACCGGCCACAGCCGCCAGGACGCCCCAGGGTCCCGGCAGTATAGAAATTCTATGCAAAAAAATGGCCGGCAATTCTGCCGGCCACTTGCATTCAACAGCTGCGGCAAACAGCGGTCAGTCAGTGGAGAACGACGGCAGGGCCGTACTGCCGGAGGCCTGCACCGGCTGCACCCGGCCGCCTGCCAGCTTGGCCGAGGCTGTCTTGATCAGCTCTGCCCGCTCAGGCTGTCCCGGAGCAAAGACAGGTGCCGCGCCGCTTTCCAGCGAAATCACGGCCATGCCGTACCAGTCCTGCGCCCGCTCTGCCGTGACCGGCGCGCCAAAACCCAGAGCCAGATGGTGGCCGATCAGCTCAGCATAGGGACGCTGGCCGGTGCCGGTCAGGATCAGCGCAGCGCCCAGCGCCACGTCCATGTCATCGCGGCGGTAGCCGGAGAACAGGCAAATACCAGCGGTATTGGCCAGCTGCTCTAGCGACATGCCGGACTGCAGCACGAACTTTTGCACATCGCCCATCACTTCGCCGCTGCCCGCGGTTCCCAGTTTGGCCAGGAAGGGCTGCACAGCCGGGCCGAATGCATCGCATTGGCTGTCGATTTGCGCTTGCGAAACGCCCTGAACCTTGCCGGCCCGGGTCTCGCCCGCGTTGATGGCATAGGTGCGGGCAAGGCAGAACTGCTCACCCAGCGCCAGTTCCGGATCGGTCATGCTTGCGGCCGTCATGAAGCCGCCGTTGGAGCTGGTCAGCAGGCTGACCTTGCTGCAATAGCTGGTGAGCGAGGCGCTTTGCGCCGACTGGTCAAACAGGGTGATGCCGCCCAGCGAGGCGCTTTCCTGCCCGGCAAAGGCTGTCACTGTGCTGCGGTTTTGCTGTGCGGCCTGGACCGGAGCGGTTTCACCCGTATCCGCCATTCTGCAGGTGCCCTGATGGCAGGCAAAACTGGCGGGTGTCACGCCGCGCGCCAGGAAGTCATTGCGCTGATAACCCTGCGGGGTGGAGGCAAACACCATCACCGAACAGTTCGAGGCACCGCACCAGAAGGAGGAGCCGGAGACCGAAGTGTCGAGCACATAATCGTTCCGGCCATCGCCGTTCAAATCCGCCAGCTGCATGAAGCCGGTGCGCTGCAGCAACTGTTCCCCGGTCGGCTCGGAGCTGGCGGCGATCTCATCCACCGCCTGGCTGACTTCGGACGGCAACCCGCCGTAGCCGCCGCCGCTGTAGCCGCTTCCTGCGGTCCTGACGCCCGCAGCTTCATTCCGCCAGCTGTGCAGCAATCCCCGCACTCCGTTGGGGCCTTGCATCGCCTTGATCACCTGCGGGCCGCCGATTTGCGCCCGGCTGTAGGAGCTGACCAGGAAATTGCGTTCATACGGGGCCAGATAACCCGTGGCCGGATAGCCCATGTGAACCTGATACTGTGAAATGGCCGCGCGGGACCGCCTGCCCAGCACCCCATCCGGTGTACCGGAATGGAAACCGAAGTAATTCAAGGCAACCTGGGTTTCACGGTTCTGCGCCCTGGTGGCGGAACTTGCCGGCGCGCGGCGGTAAGTGGTGGCACGGCGCTGGCGCTGTTTATTCCTGTGAACTTCATTGACGATAACCCCGCCAATCACCCCTCCGACAATTGCGGCGCCCAAATCGCTCGCGGTCGCAGGGCTGGTGAATGACGTTGCCAGAAAAGCGGCCGTCAATGCCGGCTTAAGCGGCTTGGAAAGCATGATACTCGCCCCCTATAGATACAAACAATGGAATCACGATACCCCACAGTCAGGGCTGCCACCTAGGGATTTTACGATCACTTTTCCGGCGGGCCTCCAAGGCGGGACGGAAAAGGACGGCAGAAACCATGGTTGAATGGATCGCATCGGACGGTCTTGTTGAATATGATCAAGCGGTTGCCTTCATGGAGGAGCGCGCGGCTTTGATTGCTGCGGGCACGGCGGAAGAGTGCATCTGGCTGGTCGAACATCCGCCGCTTTACACCGCCGGCACCTCGGCCAAGCGCGAGGACCTGACCGATCCGGACCGTTTCCCGGTCTATGACAGCAAACGGGGCGGCCAATACACCTATCACGGGCCGGGCCAGCGGGTGGTCTATGTGATGTTGAACGTGGGCCAGCGCGGCCACGACGTGCGCCGGTTCGTGCAGCAGCTGGAAAGCTGGGTGATCGCCGCCCTGGATGAGTTCAATATCAAGGGCCATATCCGCGACGGCCGGGTCGGCGTCTGGGTCGAACGCCCGGACAAGCCGCAAACCGTTGCGGGCGGCATGGCCGAGGACAAGATTGCCGCGATCGGCATCCGCCTGCGCAAATGGGTCAGCTTCCACGGCATCTCGATCAACGTGGAGCCGGAGCTGGAGCATTTCACCGGCATCGTGCCCTGCGGCATTACTGAATACGGGGTAACCAGCCTGGTGGACCTGGGTTTGCCGGTCACCATGGCGGATGTGGACGTCGCCCTGAAGCGCAGTTTTGAGCAGGTGTTCGGCGGCTAACCCTTGCCCTGCGCCGCCGAAACGCAGTCCTGCAGCGCCGTCAGCACCAGTTCCGGAAGGGTGTAGAACAGCAATGCGCCCGCCTCCTGGCTGACACAGAGCTGAGCGTTTTGCTGACCGCCGAAAGTATCGCGGATATCGGAAAGCGGTGCGACGTGGTCCTCGCCGCCATGCACAAAGACCGCCCGCGTATGCCGTGTCAGCGCCATCTTCTGCGTTCCCTGCCGAATCATTTGCACATCTGCCAGGAAACCGGCACCGCCCTGCTGCCGGAACAGCAGCTGGCTTTGCTTAAGCAGCGGCAGCAGGCCCAGCTGATCCAGCATGGCCCTTTCGCGGCTGTTGCGCACAGTCTGGAACTTCAGCAGCGCCTTGTGCCCGTACCAGTGCAGGGCGCCCGACCAGGCCTTCATCAGCACCGGCAGCATCCAGCGGGCACGGGCAGCGGAAAAGGCCACCAGCCAGGCATAACCGCTGAGCCCGGAGAACTGCCGCGGCGAAGTAATTGAACAATTCGAGGCGACAGCCACCAGCCCGGAGATCCGGCTGTGCAGCCGGTTGGCCGCCGCGCAGCCGTACAATGCGCCGCCACGGTGGCTGAGCAATACCGGTCTTTGCAGATTTTCGCGGGTGATCAGCGCATCCAGCTGTTGCACAAAGGCATCCGCCGGGTCCTGCCCCCGCTGCAGCGGCACCGAGCCGCCGTAGCCCGCGCGCATCGGCGCATAGACCCGGAACCCAAGGGTTCTAAGCTGCGGCTGCAGGCGCTGCAGCGGCACGATCCCGTCCAGCACCCCGTGCACAAATATAACCGGCTGTCCGGTTTCCGCACCAAACCGGAAAAACTGGCTGCGCCGCCCGCTTCTGTCCTCAATCTCCTCAGAGGGCGGCGGCAGCTCACCCCGGGCAATTTTCAAGTCCCGCACATGCTCGTTGATCAGGAACGCGGCCAGCCGGATCAACTCGGCTGTTCCTGGTGCTCCGGCCCTTGCTGCAATCTGTTCCAGCTCCGCTGCCACCCGGCCGCCGGCGCCGCTCATCACCGCCTTCAGCGGGTCAAGATCAGATTTCTGCAGTCCGAAAGCAGACGCCACGGGGCCTGCGGCCTCTGCGCTCCATTCGCAATCCAGCCGCTCTGCCATGACGGCTGCGACAGGGCCGCCTGCCCCCTTCAGCCGGACAGGGCGGCATAAATACCGCTCGCCCGGGCGGCCGGTGCCGAGAAGCAGAACGTCCTGCCAGGAAAACTCCCCCTCGCGCACCTGCTCCAGAAAGATGCTCCAGCGGTCTGTTGCGGCCCGCGTCAGCCCCATGGCTGCGGCAAGATCGCCGCCGCTGACAAGCTGCCGGGCAGCGCGCTGCGACGCATTCAGCAGGCGTCCCTCGGATCCGCCACCAGCCAACAGCCAGAACCGGCAGCATTCGCCCGAGTATTCACCGGGGTGCGGCCGCCCTGCCCGCTCCCACTGCTGTTCCTGGATCTGGGCCGCCCGCGAGAAATGCGCCTTGAGTGCCGGCACGGGCCTGGGCTGCCCAAAGGCGCGCCAGCGTCCATCGCCCTCTCCGGCGCGCCCCCCGGTTGGCGGACCAGCAGAAAACCGGTCGAATTGCTCCGCCCGGATCATCGTTTCATAAATTGCGGCAACAACCTGGTCCTGCGACAAGGCCTGCGCGCGGCACAAGAGCGTCACTTCGCTCCCTCCAATACTGCTTTCCGCGTCAATGCGACGGCGCGCCCTGCAAGCATACGATCTGGCACGGGCGTTTTGCCCGCATGTTTCAGGCTGTCAGCCTGTCAACTGAAAATTCCCGGCTGATGCCGCCCAAATCCGGGCTGGCATACCGTGCCGGACCACCCAATTCTTGGGTCCCCATACGCTTGGGCGCGGGCGCCCTCTTTGACCTACAACTAATTTGCGAAACAGCTATGATCAAATTCAACTAAAATTCAACATTTATTTCGAATGCACAAATTCACATTGGAATCACCGCTCTAATTACAGAGGTGATTTCATTTTCTCAAAGGTCCTGCCGCCAAGCCGGCATCAATGTCCGGCGAGTGCTGCGCGGATCTGTTCCGCCTGGGCCTGGATCAGCGCCTGGTCGCCCATCGTTCCCGGCGGGCG
Source organism: Leisingera sp. NJS204 (assembly GCF_004123675.1). NCBI lineage: Bacteria > Pseudomonadati > Pseudomonadota > Alphaproteobacteria > Rhodobacterales > Roseobacteraceae > Leisingera > Leisingera sp. NJS204. The sequence continues at coordinate 2,906,042 of NZ_CP035417.1, forward strand.
CAGCCGGTCGCCCTCCTTGCGCGGCAGCACATGCAAATGAAGGTGAAAGACTTCCTGCCCGCCCGCGGCCTCGTTGAACTGCTGCACGGTCACCCCGTCCGCGCCAAAGGCCTTGATCACCGCATGCGACAATTTCTGAACCGTCTGCATCACTGCTGCCAACTGCGCAGGGCTGGCGTCCAGCAGGTTGCGGCACGGGGTTTTCGGGATCACCAGAAGATGCCCGTCGCTGCGCGGCATGATATCCATGAAGGCCAGCGTATCGTCATCTTCATAGACACGGGCCGAGGGAATCTCACCGCGCAACAGCTTGGCAAAGATATTGTCGGGATCATAAGCGGGCATGCGTCCGGCCTCCTGATTTTGGCATTGTTCCGGTTGTGCGCGTGCCGTGCGGCCAGGTCAAGCACCCTGCGGCGCCGCAGCCTGCCTGGCATTCAAGCCCCTGCGGCAATAAATCTTGATCCAGATCAAACTCCGCCATTGAAGGCTCTGGCGGGCCACACTAATACTCCGAAGGAATCCAGGCCGCCCGGAGTCCGTCTCCGGGGGCCTTTCGTTATGCAGCAGGAGGCACCTAAATGGCAGACGCAGCCATTCATGGTCACGGCCACGAGGACGAGCGGACTTTCTTCACCCGCTGGTTCATGAGCACGAACCATAAAGACATCGGCATTCTCTACCTGATCGTTTCGGCGTTCGCCGGTCTTATCTCTGTCATCTTCACCGTCTATATGCGGCTGGAACTGATGGATCCCGGCGTTCAGTACATGTGCCTGGAGGGCGCGCGCATGTTCGCAGACGCCTCTGCGGAATGCACCCCGAACGGCCATCTCTGGAACGTGATGATCACCGCCCACGGCATCCTGATGATGTTCTTCGTGGTGATTCCGGCGCTGTTCGGCGGTTTCGGCAACTATTTCATGCCGCTGCAGATCGGCGCGCCGGACATGGCGTTCCCGCGGATGAACAACCTCAGCTTCTGGATGTATGTCACAGGCACCTCGCTGGCGGTCCTCTCGGTTGTCTCCCCGGGCGGCAATGACCAGCTGGGCTCCGGCGTGGGCTGGGTTCTTTACCCGCCGCTGTCGGTGAACGAGGGCGGCTACTCGATGGATCTGGCGATCTTTGCCGTGCACGTCTCGGGCGCGTCCTCGATCCTGGGTGCGATCAATATGATCACCACCTTCCTGAACATGCGCGCCCCGGGCATGACCCTGTTCAAGGTGCCGCTGTTCTCCTGGTCGATCTTCGTCACCTCCTGGCTGATCCTGCTGTCCCTGCCGGTTCTGGCCGGCGCCATCACCATGCTGCTGATGGACCGCAACTTCGGCTTCACCTTCTTTGATGCAGCCGGCGGCGGCGACCCGATCCTGTACCAGCACATCCTGTGGTTCTTCGGCCACCCGGAAGTCTACATCGTGATCCTGCCGGGCTTTGGCATCATCTCCCACGTCATCGCCACCTTCGCGCGCAAGCCTGTCTTCGGCTATCTGCCGATGGTCTGGGCGATCATCGCGATCGGTGTTCTGGGCTTTGTTGTCTGGGCGCACCACATGTACACCGTCGGCATGTCGCTGAACCAGCAGGCCTACTTCATGCTGGCCACAATGGTCATCGCGGTTCCGACCGGGGTTAAGGTGTTCAGCTGGATCGCCACAATGTGGGGCGGCTCGATCGAATTCAAAGCTCCGATGATGTTTGCTTTCGGCTTCCTGTTCCTGTTCACCGTCGGCGGTGTGACCGGTGTGGTGCTGTCGCAGGCCTCCGTCGACCGCGCCTATCACGACACCTATTATGTGGTTGCGCACTTCCACTACGTGATGAGCTTGGGCGCTGTCTTTGCGATCTTCTCGGGCATCTACTTCTACTTCGGCAAGATGACCGGCCGTCAGTACAACGAGCTGGGCGCCCAGATCCACTTCTGGATGTTCTTCATCGGCGCCAACCTGACGTTTTTCCCGCAGCACTTCCTGGGCCGCCAGGGCATGCCGCGCCGGTACATCGACTATCCGGAAGGCTTCGCCTACTGGAACAAGATCTCGTCCTATGGCGCGTTCCTGTCCTTTGCATCCTTCCTGCTGTTCTTCGGCGTGGTGATCTATTCGCTGCTGCGCGGCGCCCGCATCACCCAGAACAACTACTGGAACGAATACGCGGATACCCTGGAGTGGACCCTGCCCTGCCCGCCGCCCGAGCACACCTTTGAAATCCTGCCCAAGCAGGAAGACTGGGACCGCTCGCATTCGCACTAAGCGGCTACGACACTGACATCAAAAAAAGGCCCCGGCGCAGATGCTCCGGGGCCTTTTTCATGCGCGCGCCCCGCGGTAATAACCCGCAGTGGAAATCCGGACTTTCCGGCACATCATTTATGAGGAACCCACTTTGCGCAGCAGGCGTTGAACAGATGCCCTACAACTGGACCCGACCGCAGCAAGACGCCGAACGCGAGCTGCACCTTTGGCCGCATCAATCGCTGCCACCGCAGGGCTATGTGCGGTTCCTTGGCTTGACAGCGGCACTGATCTGCGTGCCGCTGATCCCTGTCCTGGGATCTTTCCTGCTGTGGGGGCTGCTGCCGTTCCTGCTGCTGGCCCTGTTCGGCATGAAATGGGCGCTGGACCGCAGCCGCCATGACCATCAGATCCTGGAGGTGCTGACCATCGGAAAAGAAGAGGCCCATCTGGAGCGGATCAATCCCGATGGCGGCCGTCAAAACTGGCGCTGCAACCGCTACTGGACCCGCGTCGAGATGCACGACCACGACGGCCCGGTGCCGCATTATGTCACCCTGCAAGGCGGCGGCCGCGAAGTGGAGATCGGAGCGTTCCTGTCTGAAGACGAACGGGTCGCGCTTTATGGCGACCTCAAGTCTGCTTTTTCGCATTGACCGGAAAAGCAAAAGGCCCGCAACGCGGACCTGCCCGTTTCATCTTTGCAAAAATACTCCCGCCGGAGGCAGCGCGCGCCAGCGCGCCTTTCTATCAGCAGTCGCCTTTGCTGCAAAGCTGGTCCTTGACCAGGGGCCCGGCTTTGCCGAAATCCATCTGGCCGGTGTATTTCGCCTTCAGCGCCCCCATCACCTTGCCCATGTCGCGAATCGATTCGGCGCCGGTTTCCGCCACCGCCGCAGTGATCGCCTCGCCGGCTTCCTCGTCGCTCAGCTGCTGCGGCAGGAATTCCTCGATGATGGCGATTTCGCCCAGTTCCCGCTCCGCAAGATCCAGCCGCCCGCCTTCTTCATAGGCGCGTGCGCTTTCGTTGCGCTGCTTGGTCATCTTTCCCAGGATGGCAAGGATTTCCCCTTCCCCGATACCGCCCTCTTCACCATCGGCGCGGGCGGCGATTTCCCGGTCCTTGATTGCCGCGTTGATCAGCCGCAGCGTACACAGCCGCTCCGCCGCCTTGTCTTTCATCGCTTGCTTCAAGGCCTGATTGACCTGTGTGCGCGTATCCATCGTAGTAAGCATCCCATGGTTGCCGGACACCGATGGTTATCCATTCTGCACCCGCTGTGCAAGTTTACTATAAATTCCCTATTCCTGACCCCGCGTCTGCCTGCCCGCCGCTGCAGGCTTGACCCGCTTGGGCGCTCCCCTTACAAGCCGATGAATTTCACCGCATGGAGACTCGCGCAATGGCCGCTTCCGCCCCGTCCAAGCCCACCGCATGCCTGGCGCTCGCCGATGGCACCGTCTTTTACGGCACCGGTTTCGGCGCCACCGGCGACACTGTGGCCGAGCTCTGCTTCAACACTGCAATGACCGGCTATCAGGAGATCATGACCGATCCTTCCTACGCCGGTCAGATCGTCACCTTCACCTTCCCGCATATCGGCAACACCGGCGTGACGCCCGAGGATGACGAGACCGGTGACCCCGTCGCGGCCGGCATGGTAGTGAAGTGGGATCCGACCCTGGCTTCCAACTGGCGCGCCACCGAAGAGCTGAAATCCTGGCTGACCCGCACCGGCCGCATCGCAATTGGCGGCATCGACACCCGCCGCCTGACCCGCGCGATCCGCCAGCAGGGCGCGCCGCATGTCGCCCTGGCGCATGACCCCGACGGCAACTTCGATGTCGAAGCGCTGGTTGCCAAGGCGCGTGAATGGCCGGGTCTTGTCGGCCTCGATCTGGCCAAAGACGTCTCCTGCGCGCAAAGCTACCGCTGGGACGAAATGCGCTGGGCCTGGCCGGACGGCTATGCCCGCCAGGAAGCGCCCGCGCATAAGGTTGTGGCCATCGACTATGGCGCCAAGCGCAACATCCTGCGCTGCCTGGCCAGCGCGGGATGCGACGTCACAGTGCTGCCCGCCACCGCCACCGCCGAGGAAGTACTGGCGCATAATCCCGACGGGGTGTTCCTGTCCAACGGCCCTGGCGACCCCGCCGCGACAGGTGAATATGCGGTGCCGATGATCAAGGACGTCCTGAAGACAGAATTGCCGGTTTTCGGCATCTGCCTGGGCCACCAGATGCTGGCACTGGCACTGGGAGCCAACACCATCAAGATGAACCACGGCCACCACGGCGCCAACCATCCGGTCAAGGAGCATTCCACCGGCAAGGTTGAGATCACCTCGATGAACCACGGCTTTGCGGTGGACGCGCAGACCCTGCCGGAAGGCGTGGAAGAAACCCATGTTTCGCTGTTTGACGGCTCCAACTGCGGTATCCGCATTTCCGGCCGCCCGGTCTATTCAGTGCAGCACCACCCCGAGGCCAGCCCCGGCCCGCAGGACAGCTTTTATCTGTTCGAACGCTTTGCCGAGGCCATGGCCGCACGCAAATCTGCGTAAAAAAGCTGTTAACCATGCTGCCGGACGGCATGGTTAACACTGCATTTACCAATTCTTAAACCCCCGCCGCCAGCCTGAAGCCCTCAGGTGTTTTTGTTACGGGGTGGCGATGGGTTTTGTGTCTCAACCGTTGCGGCAGTTCCGCCCGCCGCGGCCCGCCGGGGAGTATTCTCCGGGGCCGCCGCCGCCGGTAAATGGCCGCGGCATGATGAAGGCGCTGGTGCTGCGCCAGCACCAGAAGGCCGCCCTTGGGCGTGTGCTGGTGGCCGAGGGGCTGGCCAGTGAAGACCAGGTCCAGGACACGCTGGCCCGGCAATACCGGATGCAGCGCGCCGACCTCAGCGGCCAGGTCGTCAATCCCCGGCTGCTAGCCCGCAAACCCGCCCAGTTCTGGTTGCGCCACTCTGCACTTCCGTGGATGCAATTCGGCCAAACCGTCACCGTTGCCATTGCCCACCCGGACCAATTCGAGATGCTGCGCGGCGAACTGCAGGACAGTTTTGGCTGCATCACGCCAGTGCTGGCCTGCGAAGCGCAGATCACCGCTTTGCTGACCGCGCATTTCAGCCCCGCCCTGGTGCGCCAGGCCTGCTGCAGCGTGGCTCCGCGGCAAAGCTGCCGCAGCCTGCAGCCTGCACGGGGCCGCGCACTGCTGACAGTCTGTGCCCTGCCCGCGCTTTACCTAAGCTGGACCGCCCCTGCGGCGGTCTTCACCGCTCTCAGCCTGCTGGCGCTGCTGTCGGTGCTGCTGTTCACCATGCTGAAGCTTTGCGGGCTTGCAGCCTATTGGTCCGGCCGGACCCGCTGCCGGCCTCCGGCGCAGATGCCCCTGGCCTGTCAAACCGGCTTGGGCAACCGGCCCGTCATCTCGATCCTGGTGCCGCTTTACCAGGAGGCCGAGATCAGCCGTGCACTGCTTGCCCGCATCCGCAAACTCAGCTACCCTCCGGCCCTGACCGATGTGATCCTGGTGCTGGAGGAACATGACGCCGTCACTCGGGCAGCCCTTGCAGGCACCCGCCTGCCGCCTTGGATCCGGGTGGTTGAGGTTCCGGCCTTTGGCGGGCTGACCACCAAGCCGCGGGCGCTGAACTATGCGCTGAACTTCTGCTGTGGCGACATCATCGGTGTTTGGGATGCCGAGGATGCGCCGCAGGCGGATCAGCTGGACCAGGTGGCGCAGGCCTTTGCCCGCGCCGACAGAAACACGGCGTGTTTTCAGGGTGTTCTTGACTACTACAACCCCGCCACCAATTGGATCTCCCGCTGCTTCACGCTGGAGTACGCCAGCTGGTTCCGCATTGTTCTGCACGGAATTTCCCGGCTTGGCCTGGTGGTGCCGCTGGGCGGCACGACAATGTTCATCCGCCGCAAGGTGCTGGAGGAACTGGGCGGCTGGGATGCCCATAACGTCACCGAGGATGCGGATCTGGGTGTCCGCCTCTACCGCGCCGGCTACCGCACCGGCATGCTGCCCAGCACCACTTTTGAGGAAGCCAACTGCCGTCCCTGGCCCTGGGTTAAGCAGCGCTCGCGCTGGCTGAAAGGGTTCATGGTGACCTATCTGGTGCATATGCGCCAGCCGCTGCGGCTGCTGGGTGACCTTGGCTGGAAACGGTTCCTGGGTTTTCAGGCGTTCTTCCTGGGCACCATCGGGCAGTTCCTGTTTGCGCCGGTTTTGTGGTCGTTCTGGCTGATAGCGCTTGGCCTGCCGCACCCCAGCGCCGGGACGGCTTCGCCGCTGCTGCTGTCGCTGGCGGCCGCGGCGCTGGTGTTTTTCGAGTTACTGGGACTGGTCATCAGCGTCACCGCCGCCTTTGCCATGGGTCGGCCCAGGCTGGCGGCCTGGGCGCCTGCGATGATCCTCTACTATCCGATGGGCGCCATTGCTGTCACCAAAGCCGCGCATGAGCTGCTTGTCCGGCCGTTTTTCTGGGACAAGACGGCGCACGGCATCAAACCCGCATCCAAATGCCGCGGTGCATGGCTTGGGCTCTGGCGGTTTATCCCCGCCCGCTGGCGTCCTGCTTCAGCCGGGTCATGAAGGCGATCGAGATATGTTCCTTCAGCGCCTCGCCCGCCGCCGCCTCATCGCGGCGGCCGATCGCATCAACAATGCCCTTGTGCTCTGACTGGGCAATCTCGCTGCGCCCTTCGGCGGCCAGAGATGTGGTCGCCATCAGCGCCATGGTCCGGTGCACCAGGTCCAGCTGCTGCACCAGATAGCGGTTGTGCGACGCCAAATGGATCTGTTCATGGAACCGGCGGTTGGCCTTGGACAGCGCCGACGGATCGCCGATCAGCTGATCATCGGCCTCGACCATTTCCTTCAGCACCTTAATCTCTTCTTCGGTAGCATGGCGTGCCGCCAGCTGTGCTGCCAGCCCTTCCAGCTCGCGCCGGACCACATACAGTTCGGCCATCTGATTGTGGTCAAGCGAGGCGACAATCAGCGACCGCCCGTCGCGCTCCAGCAGCGATTGCGTCTCCAGCCGCTGCAGCGCCTCGCGGATCGGAGTGCGCGAGACGCCAAAGCGTTCGGCAAGATCGCTCTCCACCAGCCGGTCGCCGGGCTTGTAAACGCCAACGTCGATCGCCTCGAGGATCAGCGCATAAGCATCTTTCTGGTTGCTGCGGCTCTGGCTCATGGGTCTTCCTGTCTTTTTCAGTTGGCCAATCTCTACAGCGCAAGGGGCAGCAATCAACCCTGATGGCGCTAAAGCGCTGAAAACCCGCAGTCAAAATGCGCTTTTGATTGCAATAGCGGCATCCGCCCCCTAATCCGGCACCATGCCCAAGCACTCCTTTTCCCATGTCACCCAATGGGTGTTCGACCTCGACAACACCCTGTATCCGCCGTCGGCACGGCTGTTTGACCAGATTGAGGTCAAGATGACGGCCTATGTGATGGCAGCCCTTGGCGTGGACAAGGCCAAGGCCGACCACCTGCGCAGCCATTACTGGCGCGAACACGGCACCACATTGGCCGGGCTGATGCGCGAGCATGATCTGGACCCGGAACCCTATCTGGTTGCGGTGCATGACATCTCGATGGAGCCTCTTGAAAAGGACGCCGGCCTGGCGGCGAACATCCGCAATCTGCCTGGCCGGAAGTTCGTCTATACCAATGGCACTGCCCCTTATGCAGAGCGGGTGCTGGCCGCACGCGGGCTGTCGGGGCTGTTTGACGGCGTCTATGGCGTGGAACACGCGGACTACCACCCCAAGCCGGAGCGGCGCGCCTTTGACCGGGTCTTTGCCCGCGCCGGCGTAACCCCGGAACAAGCGGCAATGTTCGAGGATGACGCCCGCAACCTTGCCGCCCCGCACCAGATGGGAATGCGCACGGTGCATGTGGCGCCGGAACCGGTCAGGGCCGCGCACATTCATCATCATTCGGAAGATTTGACGGGTTTTCTGGCTGCTCTGACCTGAGTTCCCGTCTTTGCAGGCGGCGCATTCAGACGTCTTTTGCCCCCTTCAGGGATGTGTACAACTGCACACCGGCAAATCTTTGCAACTGCGGCAAAATATACCTGTTTGCCGCATGTTTTCCTCCCTATATGCGCCCCGAAACCGAATGCTTGGAGCCCGACCGATGAGCGCATATGCCCTTCCCGAACGCCTGACCCTGATCCAGCGCATGCTGTTTGCCGTGCCGCTGCTGGGACGGATGATCAAAGAGGTCGCTTACGGCCCGGATGAAAACCTCTATTACGCCATTGCAACGCTGGTCAGCCTTTGGGGCTGTTCGATCCTGCTGTTCGGCATTCCCGGCCTCTACATCCCGGCGGTCTGCATGGTACCGGTGGTGTTCACGCTGCTGATCTCCATCACCCGCGGCTAAGCGCCCTATCTGCCGCTATCGGCTTGTCTTCCCCCGCTGTCCGGGCCTATTTCTGGCGGCAGAACGGAGGGCTGAGACGATGGCCAATACCTGCGATATCCTGATTTCCGGCGGCGGCATTGCGGGTCTGACCGCGGCCGCCGCTTTTGCCTCCAGCGGCTTCAGCGTGATTTGCGCCGATCCCGCCCCGCCGGTGACAGAGCGTGACGCCGAAGGCTCCGACCTGCGCACCACCGCGTTTCTGCAGCCCGCCCAGGCACTGCTGGAGCGCTGCGGGATCTGGGCGCGGCTGGCGGACCACGCTGCGCCGTTGCAGGTCATGCGCATCGTCGATGCCGGCGGTGCGCGCCCCGAGCCGCGGGTGGTCAAGGATTTCAACGCCGCCGATATCTCCGGCCAGCCATTTGGCTGGAACCTGCCCAACTGGCTGTTGCGGCGCGAGATGATTGCCCGGCTGGCGGAACTGCCCAATGTGGATCTGCGGTTCGGCACCGCCACCACCGCCCTGTTCACCCGCACCGATGAGGCGCGCGTCAGCCTCAGCGATGGCAGCCAGGTGACCGCGAAACTGGTGGTGGCTTGCGACGGCCGCAACTCGCCGATGCGCCAGGCCGCGGCAATTCCGGTCAAGACAACCCGCTACGGGCAAAAGGCGCTGGCCTTTGCCGTCACCCACCCGGTGCCGCATGAAAATATCTCAACCGAGATCCACCGCTCCGGCGGGCCCTTCACCCTGGTACCGTTGCCCGACTACCAGGGCCAGCCGTCTTCAGCCATTGTCTGGATGGAGCGCGGCCCCAAGGCGCAGGAACTCTTGAACCTGGAACCCGCCGCCTTTGAGGCCGCGATGACGACACGCAGCTGCGGATTGTTCGGTGATCTGAAACTGGCCTCGCGCCGCACCATTTGGCCGATCATCAGCCAGTCGGCAGAGCGGCTGAATGGCGAACGGCTGGCGCTGATGGCCGAAGCCGCCCATGTGGTGCCGCCAATCGGCGCGCAAGGGCTGAACATGTCGCTGGGCGATCTGCGCAGCCTGCTGGAGCTGGCCGAGGCCCGCCCCGAAGGTCTGGGGGATGCGCAGATGCTGGCGGCCTACCACAAGGCCCGCCACAATGAGATCATGCTGCGGGTGAAAGGCATCGACCTGCTCAATCGCACATCGATGCTGGCGCCGCGCCCCTTGCGTGACCTGCGCGCCTTTGGCCTCAACGCGCTTTATTCGCTGGCGCCGGTGCGCAAGACGCTGATGCAGATGGGTCTGGGTGTTAAATGATGGGTGCCAAGTAACATGCGGGCTGCCGGACGTTTCCTCAAAGGCCACTGGCAGCTCCTTTGTCTGGCGCTGGCAATTGCCGCCCTTTGGCAAACCCCGGCGCTGCTGCCCTTGCGCATTCTGACCGTATTTCTGCACGAGCTGTCGCACGCAGCCGCCACCCTGCTCACCGGCGGTGATGTGGTCAGCCTTACCATCGACCCGTATGAGGGTGGTATGGTTGTCTCGCGCGGCGGCAGCCGGTTCCTGACGCTGTCCGCAGGCTACACGGGATCGCTGCTGACTGGCGCCGCCCTATTTGTGATCGCCCTTCGCACCGACTGGGACAGGAAAGTTCTTGCCCTCTTCGGCGCCTTCACGCTGGCTGTAGCGGTCTTCTATGTCCGGGATCTGTTTGCACTTGGCTTCACCCTCGCAACCGGCGCACTGATGCTGGCGGCTTCGCGCTACCTCAGCCTCAACATCAACGACATGATCCTGCGGGTGATCGGCATCAGCAGCATGATCTATGCGCCGCTCGACATCTGGGACGACACGATTGCGCGCTCTTACCTGCGCTCCGACGCGCGGATGATGGCCGAGGAATTCGGCGGCACCGCCATGCTGTGGGGCGGGGTTTGGCTGGCCATCAGCCTTGGCGTGATCTGCCTCACCCTGCGCCATGGGCTGGGCCGCACAAGCAATATTCCCTTGCGCAGCCCAATCCGGTTTCTTCGTTAAAGCACCTGATCCACGACCGATTGCAGCCGCGCAATGGTGGCATCCACGCCGTACAGCTTGTCGAGGCCAAACAGCCCCAGCCGGAAGGTGCGGAAATCCGAAGGCTCATCGCACTGCAACGGCACGCCCGCGGCAATCTGAGTGCCCAGCGCCAGAAACTTCTTACCGTTCTGCACCTCCGGATCGCTGGTATAGCTCACCACCACGCCCGGCGCGCCAAAACCGTCAGCGGCAACCGAGGTGATGTCCTTGTCCTTCAGCAGCGCCCGCACGCCATTGCCCAGCGCCCATTGCGCGTCGCGCAGGCGGTCGAAACCGTATTCCTTGGTCTCCAGCATGGTATCGCGGAACGCCTTCAGCGCATCGGTCGGCATGGTGGCATGATAGGCGTGGCCGCCGTCCTCATAGGCCTTCATGATGGTGCGCCACTGTTTCAGGTTCAGGGCAAAGCTGTCCGAAGCGGTCTCCTCCAGCCGCGCCAGCGCGCGTTCCGAGAACATCACCAGCCCGGCAGAGGGCGAGGCGCTCCAGCCCTTCTGCGGCGCGGAGATCAACACGTCCACACCGGTTGCCTTCATGTCGACCCAAGCACAGCCCGAGGCAATGCAATCGAGCACCACCAGCGCGCCAACCTCATGCGCAGCGGCCGCCATGGCGGTCACATAGTCATCGGGCAGGATCACACCCGCGGCGGTTTCCACGTGCGGGGCAAAGACGATATCCGGTTTCTGCTCCCTGATTGCAGCCACCACATCACCAATCGGTGCAGGCTCAAACGGCGAGGCGCTCTCATTGCCGGTGCGGCGCGCCTTCATCACGGTCGAGGACGCAGAAAAGCCGCCGGCCTCGAATATCTGGCTCCAGCGGTAGGAGAACCAGCCATTGCGCACCACCAGCGCGTTTGCACCGCGGGCAAACTGGCGCGCTACCGCCTCCATCGCGTAGGTGCCGCCGCCCGGCACCAGCGCCACGGCATCGGCGTTATAGACTTCTTTCAGCATCCCGTTGATGTCCAGCATCACCTGCTGGAAGGTCTTGGACATGTGATTGAGCGAGCGGTCGGTGAAAACCACTGAAAATTCATCCAGACCCTGCGGGTCCACGGTATCGAGCAGTGCCATCTGGGCCTCCCTAGTATTCCTAATGAAACGGCTAGCCGGTGCCGATGGATTTGGCAAAGCCTACCTTGGCATACAGCGCGGGCCGTTCTCCGGAGGGGGATACTGACGGCAGCTTGGCAAAAAGACAGCTCAGTCACGACAAAAACCACCCGGATTTGCGCCAAGCGGGTTTCCCATTGGAAACAAGTGTCAGCCCAGCGGCCCCGGCCTGCGCTCCTCACTCAGCAGCACGTTGGCCTCGACATTGCCCACTCCCGGCAGGGTCATCACCCGGCGGCGCAAGACGCGCTCAAAGTCGGAAATGTCCCGCGCCGTCACCCGCAGGCGGTAGTCATACATGCCCAGCACATGTTCCACCGTCTGCACCTCGGGAATGGCAGAGACCGCGCGCTCAAAATCCTCCAAGGACACCCGCCCCTTGGTGGCCAGTTTGACGCCCAGAAAGACAGTGACGCCGAACCCCAGCTTCTCCTTATCGAGATCCAGCTTGCGGCCCGCGATGATCCCCGCCTCCTGCAGCCGCTTGATCCGCCGCCAGGTGGCAGGCTGGCTGAGGCCCAGCTGCCGCCCCAGCGCGCCTGCCGACAGGGTCGCATCCTCCGACAGCGCCCGCAAAATGGCAAAATCCAGATCATCCAGCGCGCTCATACCGGCAGCACCTCATCCGACTTGATCCGCGCCACATGCATCAGCGCCTCGATATCGGTGATGTGCGGCAGGTTCAGAATGGCAGCCCGGTAGATCTGCTGGTAATGCGGCATGTCGCGCGCAATCACCGAAAGCCGCACATCGACCTGTCCCAGAAAGGTCTGGATCTCGATCACCTCGGCAATGCCGCGGGCGGATTCAATGAATTCATCAAAGGCGCGCGGATTGGTCTTGTCCAGCGTCACCCGCAGCGACACCTCGACCTCATACCCCAGGGCCCGCCAGTCGATCACCGCACGCTGGCCCAGGATCACGCGTGCCTCACGAAGCTTCTCCAGCCGCCGCGACAGGCGCGAGGCCGTGAGGCCCAGCCGTTCGGCCAGATCCGGAATCGATTGCTCCGGGTCGCTTTGCATATAGCGCAGAATGCGCCTGTCGAGATCATCAAGCATGATTTCTTCACTATCAGGCGAAACAGCGAATGACTACTGCAAAGAAAACGCGAAATTCATGTACAACAGCAATCGCGTTCGCCGCCCACATGCCTATGATGCCCTCAAACACCAATGGAAAGGAAGTGGATCATGCGCGTTTATTACGACCGCGATTGCGATGTGAACCTGATCAAGGACAAGAAAGTGGCCATTCTGGGCTATGGCTCCCAGGGCCACGCCCACGCGCTGAACCTGCGCGATAGCGGCGCCAAGAACCTTGTCGTTGCCCTGCGCGAAGGCTCCCCCTCGGCCAAGAAAGCCGAAGGCGAAGGCCTGCAGGTCATGGGCATCGCAGAAGCGGCCGCCTGGTGCGACGTGATCATGTTCACCATGCCCGACGAACTGCAGGCTGAGACCTACAAGAAATACGTCCACGACAACATCCGTCCGGGCGCAGCCATTGCCTTCGCCCACGGCCTGAACGTGCACTTCGGCCTGATTGAGCCGAAAGAAGGCGTCGACGTCATCATGATGGCGCCCAAAGGCCCCGGCCACACCGTGCGCGGCGAATACACCAAAGGCGGCGGCGTGCCCTGCCTTGTTGCGGTTCACAACGACGCCACCGGCAAAGCGCTGGAAACCGGCCTGTCCTACTGCTCCGCCATTGGCGGCGGCCGCTCGGGCATCATCGAGACCAACTTCCGCGAAGAATGCGAAACCGACCTGTTCGGCGAGCAGGCGGTTCTGTGCGGCGGCCTGGTTGAGCTGATCCGCTGCGGTTTCGAGACCCTGGTCGAAGCCGGTTACGCACCGGAAATGGCCTATTTCGAGTGCCTGCACGAAGTGAAGCTGATCGTCGACCTGATCTATGAAGGCGGCATCGCCAACATGGACTACTCGATCTCCAACACTGCAGAGTACGGCCAGTACGTCACCGGCCCGCGCATCCTGAAGTACGACGAAACCAAAGCCCGCATGAAAGAAGTGCTGAACGACATTCAGCAGGGCAAGTTCGTCCGCGACTTCATGCTGGAAAACGCGGTTGGCCAGCCGACCATCAAAGCGTCCCGCCGTGCCAACGACGAGCACGCGATCGAGGCAACCGGCGCCAAGCTGCGCGGCATGATGCCGTGGATCTCGGCCGGCAAGATGGTCGACAAAGAGAAGAACTAAGGCGCCCGCGGACATTTCCGCTGACCTTACCTCTGCAGGGCGCTCCACTTTGGGGCGCCCTTTTTTGCTCCGAGACATTGAGACATTGAGACATTTCCATGCCAGACTCTCCCGGCGCCGCCAATTGGGCCAAACTTCTGTTCCTCGGAGTGATCTGGGGTGCTTCCTTCATGGCGGTGTCGCTGGCGCTGCGGGGCTTTCCGCCAATGACCATCGCCGCGCTGCGGATTTCCATTGGCGCGTTTTGCCTTCTCGGTGTGATCACCGCCATGGGGATCGGATTGCCCACCCTGCGCAACCGCGAGGACCGGATCATTTGGGCCTGCGCCATTGGCATGGGTTTTTTCACCAACGCCCTGCCGTTCACCCTGCTCAGCTGGGGGCAGACTTATGTGGCCAGCGGCTTTGCCGGAGTCTGCATGGCCGTTGTGCCGCTGTTTGTGCTGCCGCTGGCGCATGTGCTGGTGCCGGGTGAGCATATGACCCTGCGCCGCACCCTCAGCTTCCTGATCGGCTTTGCCGGCGTTGTGGTGCTGATCGGTCTTGACGCCTTCCGCTCTGCCGGAACCGATTTTGAATCGCTGGCCCGCCTCGCCTGTCTTGGCGCCTCGCTGTGTTATGCTATCGGCTCCATCATCACCCGGCTTTGCCCGCAAGTGAACATGCTGTCGCTCTCTGCCGCGGCGCTGCTGTGCGGTGCTGCGATGATGACCCCGGCAGCCCTCTGGGCCGAAGGCGTGCCGGAACTGCCCGCCGCGCTGCCGCTGGGCGCCGTCATCTACCTCGGCCTGCTGCCCACGGCGCTGGCGCAGGTGCTGCTGGTCCAGGTCGCCCGCAGCGCAGGTCCTGCGTTCCTGTCGACCGTGAACTATCAGGTGCCGGTCTGGTCGGTGATCTTTGGCGCAGCCCTTCTGGGGGAAACCCTGCCGCCGCAGCTGTTTGCAGCTTTGGCTTTGATTCTCGGCGGGCTGCTCCTCAGCCGCAACCGCCGCCCGCGCGCGGTCTAGTGTCAAAAACACTTCGATCGATAACAAAGAAATTACCATTGACCCCGTCCGCCCAGCGGGGTCTTTTCGCCCCGTGAACCGCAGGAGAAACCCATGCCCGGCATCGCCCCGCGCTACTGGCTGATGATTGCCACACTTGGCTTGGTCTGGGGGGCCACCTTTCTGCTGATCAAGCTGGCACTGGAAGGCATCACACCGTTCTGGCTGGCCGCCGGGCGGATCGGATTTGCGGCCCTTTTGCTCGGCGCAATCTGGGGCTGGCGCGGGTTCAAGCTGTTCCGGGGCGAGGCCAACTGGCCCTCTATCATCATCATCGGCATCCTTAGCACCGCCCTGCCTTTCATGCTGATCTCCTGGGGCCAGCAGCATGTCTCCTCGGGCTTTACCGGCGTCAGCATGGCGGCGATCCCGCTGATGGTGCTGCCGCTGGCGCATTTCTTTGTGCCAGGAGAGCAGATGACCCTGCGCCGCCTGATTGGTTTTACAATCGGTTTTGCCGGTGTGGCACTGCTGATCGGCGGCAAGGCGTTTGAGACCAGCGGCGCCGCGCTGGAGCCCTATGGCCGGGCCGCCTGCCTGTCTGCCGCCGCTTGTTACTCGGTAAGCTCGATCCTGACCCGCCGCCTGCCGTCGGCGGACCCGTTGGGGCTGGCGGCAATTTTCCTGGTGATCGGCTGCTTCATCATCTTCCCTGTGGCCTGGCTCACCGAAGGCCCGCCAGTGATGCCGGACACAAAGACACTGGCGATTGCCGCCATCCTCGGCCTGATCCCCACTGCTGCTGCCAACCTGCTGCGGGTCATCGTGGTCCGGGAAGCGGGACCAACCTTCATGACCTTGACCAACTATCAGGTGCCGGTTTGGGCCGTGGTGCTGGGTGCTGTCTTCCTGGGCGAGGACCTGCCGCCCTCGATGCTGCTGGCAATGGGGATGATCCTGGGCGGTCTCGGCCTCAGCCAGTTCGGCAAGCTAAGCCGTCTGTTCACCAAAGGCGGCTAAGCGCCCCCAGCCAAGTTACTCTGCGACGGCGGCCTCAACCGCAGCCACCACGCTGTCAACTGCCAGCGCCATCAGCCCCGCGTCCTCGCATTCCGCCATTACCCGCACCAGAGGTTCGGTTCCGGACTTGCGGATCAAAAGACGCCCCTGACCGGTCAGTGCTTTCTCGGCAGCGGCAATCGCCTCCTGCACGCGCTCATTTTCCAATGGCGCCTGGCCGGACTGAAAGCGCACGTTGCGCAGCCGCTGCGGCACGGTCTGGAACTGATGCGCCAGCTCAGACGCCAATTTGCCGGTCTGTACCATCTCAGCCAGGAAATGCAGCCCCGCCATCAGACCGTCGCCGGTGGTGGCGTAATCACTCATCACGATATGGCCCGACTGCTCGCCGCCCAGGTTAAAGCCGCCCTCGCGCATCCGCTCCACCACATAGCGGTCGCCGACGGAAGTGCGCTCCAGTCCCAGCCCCTTGCTTTCCAGGTGCCGTTCCAGCCCCAGGTTCGACATCACCGTCGCGACCAGCGCGCCGCCTGCCAGCTGGCCCTGTTCCGCCCAGCGGGTGGCCAGCAAGGCCATCAGCTGATCGCCATCGGCCACGGTGCCGGTCTCATCAATCACAATCACCCGGTCGGCATCGCCATCCAGGCAAATACCGGCATGGGCACCATGTGCCACAACTGCCTCAGCGGCGGTCTGCGGCTGGGTCGAGCCGCAGCCGCGATTGATGTTCAAACCATCCGGCGAGACGCCAACCGGAATGACCTCGGCGCCCAGCTCCCACAGGACCTCGGGCGCCGCCCGGTGGGCCGCACCATTGGCGCAGTCGATCACCACCTTCAGCCCGTTCAGGCCAAGATTGCGCGGCAGCGAGCTTTTGACCCGTTCGCCGTAACGGAAGCGGGCATCGTCAATCCGCTTGGCACGGCCGATATTGGCGGCCTGCGCGGCTTCGACTCCCGCATCGATGAGGGCTTCGATCTCCATCTCGGCGCTGTCCGACAGTTTGAACCCGTCGGGGCCGAAGAACTTGATGCCGTTATCCTCGGAAGGGTTGTGGCTGGCCGATATCATCACCCCCAGGTCGGCCCGCATCGACCGTGTCATCAGCCCCACCGCGGGCGTCGGCACCGGACCCAGCAACAGCACGTTCATGCCTGTGGAGGTCAGGCCCGCCGTCAGCGCGTTCTCGAACATGTAGCCGGACAGCCGGGTGTCCTTGCCGATCACCACCCGGTGCACACCAGTGCCATCACGCCGGAAGTAACGCCCGACGGCGGCGCCGATGCGCAGCGCCATCTCGGCGGTCATGGGATGGGTATTGGCAGTGCCGCGCACGCCATCAGTGCCAAAGAGTTTACGCATTATGCTTTTCCTGCCAAAAGCCTCAGCGGACGGCCTGCCAAAGTCGCAGTGCCTGAACCGTTTCAGCAACGTCATGCACCCGCAGGAATTGCACGCCTTGCCCCAGGGCCGCAAGCCCCACGGCGATTGAGCCGGGCGCACGGGCATCCGCGCGCGGCTCCTTGCCGATTTTACCGATGAAACCTTTGCGGGACACGCCCAGCAAAATAGGGCAGCCAAGCCCGTGGAACAGGCTGAGATTGCGCAACAGCGTCAGGTTATGCGCCTGCGTCTTGCCAAAGCCGATGCCGGGATCAATCACGATCTGTTCGCGGACCACGCCAATGGCTTCCAGCCGGTCGATCTGATCGCTCAGGAAGTCATAAACGTCCAGCAGCACATTGGCGTAATGCGGGTCCTGTTGCATGGTGGCCGGATCGCCCTGCGCATGCATGATGCAGACCGGCACGCTGGCCTGGGCCGCCAACGGTGCCAGCGCCGGATCGAACGTAAAGCCTGAGACGTCGTTCAGCAGGTTGGCCCCCGCCTCCATCGCTTCCATGCCCACAGTGGCCTTGCGGGTATCAATGGAGACCGGCACCGGGCTTGCCGCCCGGATTGCGGCGATTACCGGCGCGGTGCGGTCTATTTCCTCAGCCTCGGAAACCTCTTCGGCGCCCGGGCGGGTGGATTCGCCGCCCACGTCGATGATCGCGGCGCCCTCCTCCACCATCCGCAAGGCAGCCGCCTTGCCGGCCTCGACACCGGAATGCCGGCCGCCGTCCGAAAAACTGTCCGGAGTCGCATTGAGAATGCCCATGATCTGCGGCTGGGTCATATCCAGCCCGGCGATCGACGCACGCCGCGCGCTTAAGCGGCGGCGCTCCTTCTCAGGCACCAGCCCTACCGGTGCAATCCGCGGCGGTGCGTCGCGGCTCAGGATTTCAACCTCGGTAAACCACAGGGCACTGCCTGCCAGCGGGACCGCACCTTCGGAGCGCGCCTCGCCATGCTGAACCAATGGCCGGTAATATATCACAGTTGTGTTTGCTCCACGCTGACGGCCCGCAAGGGGACACCGGGATTATCAGGCAAATCCCCGCCAAGCACAATCATTTCACCCGCCTCAAAGGTCGCCGCAAACCAGGCCGCCAGCGCAACCGAGTTCGACGGCGGCGCCGAGGGGCCTTCCACCGCGTCCAGCACGATCTTGGACGGCGCCCAGACGCAAATCTGGCCGTTCTTCATCGCCCAGTCCAGCTCGGTCCGGGTCGAGACCACCACGCAACGGTCATCCTTGGCGGCAAGGCGCCAGGCATTCTGTTCAATTGCCAGCAGATCGATCCGGCGCTGTGTCCATTTGTGGCCGGTGGTGGGAACCTCCAGCAGGTGGGCGCCAACGCACAGGATCAGCGGCCGCTGGCGGCATTCCATCTGGTCGATCCAGGCAGTCAGGTTACCGCTGTTGATTGCTTCGTTAGACAGATACATCAGCCGCGGATGCGGGCGCTCTTCCTCGTCCACCGGATGGGTGATCTGATCCTTGGAGCGCACCACCTCGACGCCCAGCGCCCCGGGTCCGCGGTCCAGTTTCTCGATCCGCACAAAGGCACGCACGGCCTGATGCTCCAGCAGGATCCGCTCGGCCACGCGTTCGGCCAGGGTTTCCAGCAGGTTCAGCCGTTCGGCCGCCAGCTCATGCGCGATTGCCTCGGATACTTTGTCATAAGACAGGATCCGGTCGACATCGTCGTCCAGGTCCTTCGGCAGCGGCGAGATTTCCACCACCACATTGAAACAGATCCGCTGGGTGGTGCCGCGCTCGGCCTGAAACGCGCCGATCTCCACCTCGACAGTGTGATCCCGCAAGGATATGCGGTCCAGCGGTCCGGGCGCAGCAGTGGCCACGGAACGCTCGGACGGGTGCGCAAAGGCAAGGCGGATTTCAGAGGGCATGGGAAAACGGGCCTTTGGCTGGCAGTGTCAGGTGATGGGACCCAACAATAGTATTTCAGCGCCGTCATAACAGGCCCGCAAACGCCACGCCAGTGGCTGAAAGCGGCACTGGCGTGCCGCCTTCAGGCGGTCAGTTGCTCAGCGCCGTCCGGTAACGTTCGTCCCGGTAGAACAGATGCACACCAATGCGCGTGGTGTTTGTAAAGGTGCGGCTCCAGCGCGGCCGGACCGCGGTGGTATGATAGTAGGTCGCACCGCCGGTCAGCTCTGACTTCAGCCCGTTCAGCGCGGCGCGTGCTACCTTGGCCACCCGCTGATACGCCTTCTTTTCGTTGATCACTTCCTTGTGGCCATCGCAGGTGTAGGTGAACTGGCACTGGTACTTGCGCCCGGTTCCCTGCTTGATCACACCGCAAAGCGAATTCGGGAACTGCGCGCTCTTGACCCGGTTCAGGATCACTTCGGCGACTGCGAACTGGCCCTTTACGGTTTCGCCGCGGGCTTCGAAATACAGCGCTTCGGCCAGACAGGCGAATTGCTCGCCGCCGGCAGCTTTCGGCTGGGCATCCAGCCAGGCCTTGCTGTATTCGATCTGCGGCCGTGCCTTGCGGCTCTTGAACGCGTTGTTGCGGATCCCGAAAAATCCGCTGAACTTCCGCGCAGGAACTGCACTCAAACTGGCCTGTTCACGCTCGATCAGCGTACCCAGACCGGTTTCGGCAGCAACACTCTTACCCATCGCGATGGTGGCAGCCATCACGGCAATCATAGTCAACAATTTCATTCAGGGTTCCCCCGTCCTAGCAGCTTGTGCCCGGTTCCCCCGGCACATGCGGTCGCATCCCTTAAGGTAAAAGACCCGAAACGTCCAGCGTTCGGGCAGCAACCGCACTCACGAGGAACACAAGCCCACCGCCGGTGTTACATCGGCGGCTGCTGGATGGCCCAATTTTTCTTAATATTTTGTGTATGTTGGCGCTGTCTGCCCGGTTATTCCGGAAATTGCCAGCTGGGCTGCGGCCAAACGCGCAACCGGTACCCGGAACGGGGAACATGAAACGTAATCAAAGCCCGCGTCACGGCAAAAGGCAATCGATTCGGGGTTGCCGCCGTGCTCGCCGCAGATTGAAAGAGTGATCTCCCCGTTTTCCGCCCGGCCGCGCTGAACGCCCAGTTTCAGCAGCTCTCCCACCCCGTCGGTGTCCAGCACATGGAACGGATCCTCGGGAAATACCCCCTGGTTCACGTAGTCCGACATGAACCGCCCGGCATCGTCGCGCGACAGCCCATAGGTCATCTGGGTGAGGTCATTGGTGCCAAAGCTGAGGAACGCGGTATGCGGTGAAATCTCGCCCGCCCTGAGCGCCGCGCGCGGTGTTTCCACCATGACGCCCAGCCGGTAGGTAAAGTCCTCGCCGCGCTCTGCCTTGACCGCCGCGGCCACCGCATCGATGCGGGCCTTGACCAGCTCCACCTCGCGCTTGGCCGAGACCAGCGGGATCATGATCTCTGGCACCACAGGCTCGCCTTCTTCCGAGGCTTCCAATGTGGCTTCAAAAATCGCCCGCGCCTGCATGTCGTAGATTTCCGGCACCGTGACCCCCAGCCGCACACCGCGCAGGCCCAGCATAGGGTTGTATTCGCCCATTTCCTCAACCCGGCGGGTGACATCGCTGACCGGGATGCCCAACGCTTCGGACAATTCCCGCTGGCCGGATTTGGTGGCAGGCAGGAATTCATGCAGCGGCGGGTCGAACAGGCGGATGCAGACCGGCATCCCCTCCATGATCCGGAACAGTTCTCGGAAGTCGTCACGCTGCATCGGCAGCAGCCGCTCCAGCACCGCAGCCCGCCCTGACGGTGTCTCGGCAAAAATCATCTCCCGCATCACCGTCAGGCGGCCGGGCTCAAAAAACATGTGTTCCGTGCGGCAGAGCCCGATGCCCTGCGCATTGAATTTCCGTGCGGTTTCAGCATCTTCCGGCGTATCAGCATTGGCGCGAATGCCAATATCGCGGGCATCGTCCGCCCAGGCCAGCAAGGTTTGCAGCGCCCCGTCCTGGGCCGCCTCCAGCATCGCCGGCTGGCCCGCCAGCACATGGCCGCTGCTGCCGTCGATCGTGATGATGTCACCAGCCCGGAACACCCGGCCATCCGCCGCCTCCAGCATCTTGCGCTTGCTGTGGAACTTCATGTTCAGGGCGCCGACAATACACGGCAGCCCCAGCCCGCGGCCGATCACCGCAGCGTGGCTGGTCATGCCGCCCTTTTCGGTCAGCACCCCGGCAGCGGCATGCATCCCCCGCACATCTTCAGGAGAGGTTTCCCGGCGCACCAGAATGCAGGGCTCCCCGCGGGACGCGCTGGCCTGCGCCCCGGCGGCGGTAAAGACCAGCTTGCCCGTGGCAGCCCCCGGACTGGCGGCGATGCCGCTGCCAATCACATCCCGTTCCGCATCCGGCGCCACCTGGCGGTGCAGCATCTCGTTCAGGATATGCGCATCCACCCGCAACAGCGCCTCTTCCTGCGGGATAATGCCGTCTTCGGCCAGCGCCACAGCAATCCGCACCGCAGCCTGCGCCGAGCGCGCCACCCGCACCCCGTCCAGGATATGCACACGCCCGTTTTCAATGACAAACTCCAGCTGCATTTCCTCACGCAGCTTCTCACGCATCAGCGCGGCATGGGATTGAATGTCCGCAAAAGCCTCCGGCGCCAGCTCCTCCAGCGACAGTCCGCGCGTGTCCCTGGCCAGATACAGCGCCTTGGCCCCTGCCCCCAGCGCATCGCGCCCCTGGCTTTGGCTCAGGTAGCGTCCGGTCAGCCGCGGACTGCCGGTGGTCGAATTCACCAGCTGCAGCACGCCGGAGCCGCATTCGCCCTGGCCGACACCGGGGATCATTTCCTGCACCACCAGCCCCAGGCCTGCATCAGCAGGTGCGCCCTTGGCCTGGCGCAACAGCCGCGCCGAGGTGCCTTCCCAGGCACGCGCCATCGACCGCAGCACCGCCGCCAGTTGTTCGCCTGGATCCTGCGGGAAAGGCTCATCCGTTTCCGCCTCGTAAGCGTGCAGGATCTCGCTCAGCGCGTCCGGGCCGCCATCCTCGACATCGTCGAACACATCCGGGTCCAGCCGCGCCACATGCACTGCGTAAGATTGCACAAAGCGCAGGAACAAAGCCGCGGCGGCCTCCCGCCCCAGACTGTCGCAAAGGTCCACATAGCGCGCGTCGTTCATGCCGATGTTCAGGATCGCGCCCGGTCCGCCCCAATCCGGATCCTCGGAAGACGGGCGCACGCACAGCAGCGCCTCCGGGTCGAATTCGCTCAGCACTGCTGTCAGGTCCGGCATTTGGCCTTCGGCAATGGAATGCACCGCGTCAAAAGACAGCGCCACTGTGCGCGGCACCGGCAGGTCCAGCCGCTCCAGCCGCTGCAGGCATTTCGCCCGCCCGCCATGGGTGGTGGCGGCAATCGGTGCGGTCGCGGTGATAAGGGAAGCCGGCGGGATCTGTTCGAAATCTTTCTGCACTGCAGCACGTCTCCTTTGCAAGTCACCATAAGGACAAGACATGATCGCGCAAGGGGCTTGTAACCGCCCTCCGGCAACTGAGCGCGGTTCTGCAAAAGAAAACCGGCCTTCCCTTGCGGCAAGGCCGGCGCCTCCGGCGGGAGTATTTTTGGAAAGGTGAAAGAGCGGGCGGCTCTCTCAGCCTTCGATCTTGGTGAGATCCGCCACCTGGCCGCAAACCTGGCGGATCTGGCTGAGGAGGTTCAGGCGGTTGCGGCGGACCACTTCGCTGTCCGCATTCACCTGCACTGCCTCAAAGAACGCATCGATCGGCGCGCGCAGGGCGGCCATGCCCCGCATGGCTGCCGCGAAATCTTCGGCCTCGATGGCCGGAGAGATCGCCGCCCCGCCAGCCTCCAGCGCATCAAACAGGGCTTTTTCCGCGTCATCCTCGGCAAATTTGCGGTCGGCGCCATAGGAGTATTCGACGCCGTCCTTTTCCTCCGCCTGGGACAGGATGTTGTTGGCGCGTTTGAAGCCCTGCAGGAGGTTGGTGCCGTCCTCGGTCTTCATGAAGTCTTCGAGTGCCCGGGCGCGTTTGACCAGCAGGGTCAGGTCATCGTTTCCGTCCATGGCGATGCAGGCGTCGATCACGTCGTGGCGGATGCCCTGATCACGCAGGAAGACCTTGAGGCGGTCGTGGAAGAAAGAGAGGAGGTCTTCTGCGTCACCCCAAGCCTTTTTTAGACCCGTGTCTTCAACGGCCTTTTCAAACATTCCCTTCGTTGCTTCCAACGCCTTTCGGATCACCCCAGAGTCCGTAGATGGGTTACGCCGTTCAGAATCGATGGCTTTTGCCAGCGCTTCCACAGGCAATTCAAGCTCCCCAGCGATTTTCCCCAACCGAGCATCATGCTGTTTGCCCAGCAAAAAGTTTTGCTGCCGGCTCAGCCCCAGAAGAGCATCGACATAAATGGCGTCTAGACCAGCCCGCACATCATTCTCCAGCACCAGCCGGATCACCCCCAGCGCAGCGCGGCGCAACGCAAACGGGTCTTTCGACCCGGTAGGCTTTTCATCAATCGCCCAGAAGCCGGTCAGCGTGTCCAGCTTGTCGGCCAGCGCTACGGCCACGGAAACCGGCTCCGCCGGCACATCATCGCCCGGACCCAGCGGCGAGTAATGCGCTTCGCAGGCGTTTGCCACTTCCTGCGGCAGACCCGCGGCCTGGGCATAGTAGCGGCCCATCAGGCCCTGCAGTTCCGGGAACTCATAAACCATTTCAGAGCTGAGATCGGCCTTGGCCATCCGCGCGGCCTGCTCTGCCAGATCCGCATCGGCGCCAACCACCGGTGCGATTTCGCGGGCCAGCGCGGCGATGCGGTCAATCCGCGCCGCCTGGGTGCCCAGTTTGTTGTGAAAGGTCACATTGCCGAGGTTTTCGACCCAAGCGCTCATGCCAGCCTCGGACTTGGCGGTGCGCAGATCGTTCTCCCAGAAGAACTTGGCATCGGCCAGCCGCGCCGACAGCACCTTTTGGTTGCCCGCCAGAATGGTGGCGCCATTGTCCGCCGTCTCGCGGTTGGCAACGGTAATGAATTTCTCGATCCGCCCTGTCTTGGGGTTTTTGACCGAGAAGAACTTCTGGTGCTCCTTCATGGACGTCTGCAGCACTTCGGCCGGCAGCTCCAGGAATTCGGCGTCGATGGCGCCCATCAGCACCACCGGGCATTCCACCAATCCGGCGACCTCGGCCAAAAGGCCCTTGTCTTCGACCACCTCCAGGCCGCTGGCAAAGGCCTGATTGGTGGCCTCCTGCCAGATCGCCTCGGCCCGTTCGCGGGGGTCCAGCACCACATGCCCGCGCTTCAGCTTGGCGGCATAGTCGTCAAAGCCGGTGACGGTGATCTGGTCCGGCGCCATGAAGCGGTGGCCGCGGGTGGTGTTGCCGGATTTAATACCGTCGATGTCCAGATCCACCACGGTCGCGCCTGCCTCATCCGACAAGATGCAGAGGATCGAATGCAAGGGGCGCACCCAGCGCAAAGTTCCGGCGCCCCAGCGCATGGACTTGGGCCAGGGGAAGGTGCGGATGGTGGCTTCCAGCACCTCGGCAATGATTTCTGCCGCCGCACGCCCCGGCTTTTCGATCAGGGCGAAATAGACCGCGCCCTTGGGGGTTTCGCGTTCTTCCAGCTGATCACGGGTCAGGCCTGCGCCGCGCAGGAAGCCCTCGATTGCCTTGTCCGGCGCGCCGACCTTGGGGCCTTTGCGTTCTTCGCGGATGGTGGGGCTTTCCGCCAGCAGGCCGTCGACGGCCAGTGTCAGACGGCGCGGTGTCGACAGCGCTGCGGCACCGGCATAGGTGAGACCCGCCTCGACCAAGCCATCGGTCACGCGTTTCTTCAGGTCCTCAGCCGCACGCGCCTGCATGCGGGCCGGGATTTCTTCGGAAAAGAGTTCAATCAGCAGATCGGGCATCGGGGGTCCTCAGAAATTCACAATCGCCTGGATGACGATGGCATTGGCGATATCAACAAAGAAGGCGGATACAAGGGGGAGCACAACAAAGGCAATAGGCGACGGCCCGTAGCGTTTGGTCACAGCGGTCATATTGGCGATGGCAGTGGGGGTGGCGCCCAGGGCAAAGCCGCCGAACCCGGCGGCCAGCACCGCAGCCCGGTAGCCGCGTCCCAGCAGCGGAAACAGAACAAACAGCACAAAGGCCACGGTGAACAGCGTCTGTGCCAGCATGATGACGGCAATGGCCAATCCCAGCCCCGCGATGGTCCACAGCTGCAGGGCCATCAGCGACAGGGCCAGAAAGGCGCCCAACGAGAACTCCGAGATCAAAGCAAGCGCCGGGGTGCGGGCGACAGGGTCCGCAGCGGGCGCCAGCAGGCTGCGCAGGTTCGCCAGCAGAATGCCCGCGATCAGGCAGGGCACAAATAGCGGCAGCTTCACCCCCGCGGCGTCCAGGCTGATCGAGGCGGCATATCCCAGGATTATGGCAAGGTTCAGGTACAGCATCACCCGCATCAGGTCGAGGTGGCCGACGCTTGCTGTCTCCGCCTCGTCATGCCCAAGGCCGACTGTCTGTTCCTCCTCCGGGCGCGCAGGCGTCAACCCATGGCGGTTGATCAGGTGGCGGGCAACCGGCCCGCCTACCAGTGCTGCCAGCACCAGCCCAAGGGTGGCCACCGCCACGCCCAATTCGGCAGCCCCGTCCAGCCCTGCCGCGGCAGCCACATCGGGCGCCCAGGCAATGGCCGTTCCGTGCCCGCCGATGAGTGCGGCCGAGCCGAACAGAACGCCTGCCTGAACCGGATATCCGAATAGCACGGCCCCGGTCGCGCCGATCACGTTCTGGGCCAGAATGGCCAGCAGGGTCAGCACCAGCAGGATAACCAGCGGCCTGCCACCGGCGACCAGGTCGGAAAGCCGCGCGTTAAGGCCGATACCGGCAAAGAACAGCACCAGAAGGTAGTCGCGGCTTTGCATTTCGAACTCGATTTGCAGACCGGTCAGGCCGTAGACCAGCAGCACCGCAACCGAGGCCGCCAGCCCGCCAGTCACCGGCTCCGGGATGTTGAACCGGCGCAGCACCGCAACCTTGGCATTCAGGCGTGCGCCCAGCAGAAAGACCGCAAACCCCAGCGTTACCGAGATGAAGTCAGGTATGGTGATATGGGTTTCCATGTCCCGCGCGGGATTTACCTCTGAACGTTCCGGTTATTCGCCTGTTGCCGGCCGGGGCGGGCATTCCTCGCCCACCACAGTGCCGTCATAGGCTTTCTGGCCGCATTTGTTCAGCTCGTGCCAGACATAACCGCGGCCATCGTCAGTGACGGCAACAACCCGGTCGACGCCAAAGGAGATGTTCTTGACCGACAGAAAGGATTTGGCCGAGCCATCCGCCAGCCTGGCGCCGATGGCTGCGGCATCAAAACACTCAAACCAGCCCGGCGCGTTGCGCGGTTCCAGCTTGTCCGTCAGGGTGAAGATCTGCGCCAACTCGTCCGGCGAAACCCTGGTGGTGAAACAGGCGCGGTAGCGGATCGGCGAGCTGCCGGCGTCAATCGCCTCAAAATCCGAATAGGCCACGGGCTGCGGCTCACCGCCGTCCAGCGGCATCAGCATCACGTCGCGGCCCGGCTGCAGCTCGACGTTATCGTAGAACCCGTAGATCTGCAGGTAATACATCGCCCCGCCGGCAGCGAGCGCCGACAGGATCAGGACCAGAGCAAGAACTTTCCCCATACCGTGCTATCCCTGCTCAGGCTGCGGCGCCGGCGGTATGCCCGCCAGCTTCGGTCAGCACAAAGGCATCGGCGCATTGCTTGGCCAGCGCCCGGACCCGGCCGATATAGGCCTGCCGTTCGGTAACCGAGATCACACCGCGCGCATCCAGCAGGTTGAAGATATGCGAAGCCTTGATGCACTGGTCATAGGCGGGATGCGCCATGATGATGCGCTTGCCGGTCTTGGGGTCCATATGCTCCTGCGCCAGGATGGCGGCGCATTCGGCCTCGGCTTCCTCGAAATGGCGCAGCAGCACTTCGGTATTGGCCACGTCAAAGTTCCAGCGGGCGTATTCTTCTTCGGTCTGTTTGAACACATCGCCATAGGTCAGCGGGATCAGCGCATCCGGATCGTTGTAGGGCATGTCCATCACGTGATCGACACCCAGCACATACATCGCCAGACGCTCCAGACCATAGGTCAGCTCGCCCGACACAGGATGGCAGTCATGGCCGCCGACCTGCTGGAAATAGGTGAACTGCGAAACTTCCATGCCGTCGCACCAGACTTCCCAGCCCAGTCCCCAGGCGCCCAGCGTCGGGCTTTCCCAGTCGTCCTCGACAAAGCGGATGTCATGCATCGCCATATCAACGCCGATGGCCTCAAGACTGCCCAGATACAGCTCTTGCAGGTTCGGCGGCGAGGGTTTGATCAGCACCTGGTACTGGTAATAATGCTGCAGCCGGTTCGGGTTTTCACCATAGCGCCCGTCGGTGGGGCGGCGCGAGGGCTGCACATAAGCAGCGGCCCAGGCTTTGGACCCCAACGAGCGCAGCGTGGTCGCCGGGTGGAAGGTGCCGGCGCCGACTTCCATGTCATAGGGCTGCATCACCGCGCAGCCTTTGGCGGCCCAGTAATTCTGAAGCCTCAGGATAATCTCTTGGAAGGAGCGCGGCGCGCCGTTGGTCTGGGTCATCTCGTATCCCTTTTGGGGCAGCTGGGGCAGCAATTGCGGGGATCTTCCTATGCAAGGCGATGGGCAGGGTCAACGCCCTGCGGGGGCTTACACCGCAGCGGCTGCCCTGCGCTGTGCAGCGCATTGGCAACAAAAGTGCGGGAATGCGGCAACGGGGCGGGAATTCCCCCTGCGATGAGGAGTTCCCTTTGCCGTGCCAAAATGCTTAACCTCCGCGGCAAAGAATAAGAGACCTTCCGGGATACGAGGCCCTGACAATGAAAAAACTGTTTGCCGCTCTGGCGCTGCCGCTGATTGCGCTGGCCATTGCGTTCACCGCGCCGGTTTCGGCGCAAAGCAGCCGCGATGCAGTGTGGATCCAGATCGCCGCCCGCCCCTCCCTGCGCGAGGCCGAGACCGAGGCCCGCACCTATGCCGCCCGCCTGCCCGACGTCTCCGGTTATGCGCTTGGCGGCGGCTGGTACGGGGTGGTGATCGGCCCCTACGCCCGCGAAGATGCCGAACGGGTGCTGCAAGTCTACCGCGCCGAAAACCAGATCCCGCGCGACAGCTTCATCGCGTTCCGCCGCAACCTGCGCAACCAGTTCTACCCGGTGGCGGCAGATGCAACCGCCCCGGCGCAACCAGCGCCTGCCCCTGCACCGGCGGCCCCTGCGGCGGCGGATCCCGCGCCGCAACAGCAGGCAGCCGTGCAGTCGAACCTGCCGGATGAGACCCCCGCCGAGGCGCGGCGCAGCGAACGCGTGCTGTCGCGTGAACAGCGGATGGAACTGCAGGTCGCCCTGAAGGCCGCAGGCTTCTACAGCTCGTCCATTGACGGCGCCTTTGGCCGCGGCACCCGCGGCTCGATGAGCGACTGGCAAACGGCGCGCGGATTTGAACCCACCGGCGTGCTGACCACCGCCCAGCGCCAGGTGCTGATGGATGAATACAACGCGCCGCTGATCTCGGTCGGCATGGCCCGCGTGGAAGACGCCAAAGCCGGCATCGCCCTGCAGATCCCTGCGGATGAGGTCGCGTTCGACCGTTATGAATCGCCCTTTGCCCATTACGCCGCCAAGGGCAGCCTGGGCGCTGAGGTGCTGCTGATCAGCCAGCCCGGCGACAAACGCACCCTTTTCGGCCTTTATGACATTATGCAGACGCTGGCGATTGTGCCGCTGGAAGGCCCGCGCCAGCGCGGCAAGGACAGCTTCACCATCGAAGGCCGCAACAGCAAGATCGTCTCCTTTACCCAAGCCAGCCTGAAAAACGGCGAAGTGAAGGGCTTTACCCTGATCTGGCCAGCCGGTGACGAAGACCGCCGCGCCCGCGTTCTGGCGGCAATGCAAGCCAGCTTCACCCGCCTCGACGGCGTGCTGGACCCGGCAGCTGGCGGCGATGCTGTGCAGAACATCGACCTGGTTTCCGGCCTGGAAATCCGTAAGCCGAAACTGTCGCGCTCCGGCTTCTTTGTCGATGGCGACGGCAGTGTGCTGACCACCTCAGACGTGGTGGCGGGCTGTACCCGCATCACCTTGGACCACGGCTACAGGGCCGAAGTGGCGGCCAACAACACCGCCGACGGCATCGCCATCCTGCGCCCGGTCCAGGCGCTGGCGCCTGCCGCAGTTGGTGAACTCAGCACCGCCTCGCCGCGGCTGCAGTCTGAGATCGCTGTTTCCGGCTTCTCCTATGAGGGTGTGCTGGGCGCACCAAGCCTGACCTGGGGCAAAGTCGCAGACGTCAAAAGCCTGGATGGCAACACCGGCGTTGCCCGGCTGGAACTGTCAGCCCAACCCGGCGATGCGGGCGGCCCGGTTCTGGACAGCAGCGGCGCTGTTCTGGGGATGCTGCTGCCGCGCCAGATCGAGGGCAAGCAACTGCCCGAAGGCGTCAGCTTTGCCGTCAACGCCGAAGCCATCCGCAGCGCGTTGAACACCGCAGGCATGACCCCGGCAGCACAGAGCGCGCCGGCAGGCAGCCTGCCCAATGCGGCAATGACCCGGCTGGCGTCCGGCATGACCGTGCTGGTCAGCTGCTGGGAGTGACCGGCTGGCCGTCACTCGCGGCAGGCCTGACCGACAAGACAAAAGCCGGCGCAGGTTCTGCGCCGGTTTTTTCATGCAAGCTGTACCTTTAATGCGCGGCAGCTTGAGCACAGGCAGGCACTCCCGCCCGGCAACGGGCCTTATCAGGCCCTATGCCCGTTGGGCATAGCACCGTGCCAATGCACGGTGCCGCGCCGCCCATCCGCGCGGCGCCCGGCCCAAGCCCGCCAACGGGGCTGGCGCAGCCAGGCCTCTGCGGATGGGGAGCCTCGGCCTTCTGTGCGGCAGCAAAGTCAGTAAGGTTGAATACGGCCGTCCCAGGTGTGGAAACAGCCAGTGGTGTCCAGGTTCAGCACTGCGAATTCATTGATCAGCCCGGCGACGGACTCTTCCACCGTGATATCGCCTTCATAACCGCCCATGTCAGTGCGTACCCAGCCCGGGTGATAGATGCCGACGGCAATTCCTTCCGGCTGGAGATCAGTGGCCAGGTTGCGGCCGATGTTCAGCGCCGCGGCCTTGGACGCGCGGTAGGCATAGCTGCCGCCGGGTGCGCGCGACTGGCTGGCCATCTGCGAGGACAGGATGGCGATCTTCGGCTCTTCTGCCAGCCGCAAATTAGGCAACATCGCCTGCACCGTCAGAAACACGCCGGTCACATTGGCGGCCAGAGTCTTGGCCCAGACCTCGGCCGAGTAGTCCTCAAGCCCCATCGCCTTGTCGATATAGACCCCGGCATTGCACACCAGCAGATCCACCGGCCGGTTCTTGATCTGGGCCGCAAAGCGCGCCTGCTGGCCAGGGTCGGAGACATCCAGCTTGACGCCCGAGGAGTGATCGCGCGAGGTGCCTGTCACCTCATAGCCCGCCTCCTGCAACCGTTTCACCAGCTCCTTGCCGATGCCGCGGCTGGTTCCTGTTACAACTGCATGCATTTTTGCTCTGCCCTTCAGTTTGTTTTGCGCCCGGGACGGAACGGCAGCGGCATGACCGGCACGCCTTCCTCGATCAGCTCCCGCGCATCTTCCAGCTTGGCCTCGCCATGGATCGCCCGCTCCGGCGCCTCGCCCAGGTGCATTGCGCGTGCTTCCTGAACAAAACTGCCGCCGACGTAATCGGAGTTCTCCTCAACCTTCTTGCGCAGATCAGCAATCGCTTTTTCCACCGCGCCCGCAGGGCGGCTCAGCATGCCGGGTCCTGCAGCCGCCGCCGGCGCAGCTGCGGGGAGCGCAGCCGGAGCGGCGGGCGCAGCAGCCTGCGGTTCCGGTTCCCCGACAGCAGACACCGCCTTGCGCCCGGGGCGGACCCGTGGCGCCATAATCGCCTTCTCCACCTGTGCGCCACCGCAGACAGCGCAGGACACCAGACCCGCCGCTGCCAGCTTGTCAAAGGCCGCCGCCGATTGGAACCAGCTGTCGAACCTGTGGCCATCGGTGCATTTGAGGCTGTATTGAATCATGCTTTCCCTCTTAGCAGGAAGGGTTGATTAAATCTCCCGCCGCGGCAAGTGCAAGAGGTCTGTTGTATCTACTGTGCCGCACCTGGGCTGTGCAGCCGCTGCCGCAGCTTTGCGGCCAGCTCCTCCTGCGGCAGATCTGCATCCACCGCCAGCCGCCGAAGCCCGAAATGCACATGCGCCATCTCGCGGTAATAGCCCGCAAAGACGTAATTCACCGCGGCCCCGGCCACGGCCCCGGCGATCGGCACCGCCTGGGCTGCCAGCTTTTGCCCCAGCACTGCACCCAGCTTGGGCGCCACCTGGGCAATCAGCTTGTGCAAGCCTCCCGGCAGCCCCAGCCGAACCGAGACAAAGCCCAGATCCGCACCGTCATCTTCGGCCAATGGGCCAGCCGCTGCAAACACCTGAATGCAATCAAAACGCACGCTGTCGGCCTCCGGGTCGAACCCCTCCGCAGCTGCGGCGCCCTGGATGGTCCGGAGCAAAAACGCGGTTGTCGCAGGCAGCTCTACCAATGCGCCCGGCAGGCCCGCGGCGCCGCCCGCAGCGCCCATGGCTGCGCTCACCATCCGGTCGACGCCCGGTTTCTGATCCGCCACCAGGCGGCGTGACTGGCTGGCCCCCTTCATGGCAACCCGGAGGGCGGTCTCAGTGGCGCCTGTCAGCCCGGCCCGCACTGGCTCCGGCAGCCGCTCCAGCAGGCTTTCGCCGCTGCCGCCCAGCCGGTTCAAAAGGTCCACGCCAAAGCCGCCCGCCGCCCGGTGCCGCTGAGCCAGCGCCTCCAGTTCAGCTTCAATATCCTGCGGGGTGAATACCCGTGCTGTTGATAAAACGTCCGCCACAAGCGCCTCCTCTGCCCTTCTTAAAGATCGGCAGCCAGGGGCGGGAATTCAACCCCGCCAGCGGCGCACCTGCCCCTGGATGCCGTCCCAGGCCGCATCTTGCAGCGCCATTCCCAAAACCCGGTCCGGGTTGGTGGGCGGCGGCATTTCAACCCCGGTCAGTTTCGTAAAACCAAAGCGCCGGTAATAGGGCGCATCGCCCACAAGCATCACCCGTGCCCATCCGGTTTCCTCTGCCTTGGCGAGGCTGTCGCGAATCAAAGACCCGCCCAGCCCCTCGCCCTGCCGTGTCGGATGCACCGCAACCGGCCCCAGCAGCAGCGCAGGCGCCGTGCCAATAAGAACCGGCCAATACCGGATGGCTGCGGCCAGGATGCCGTCACTGTCGCGCGCCACCTCGCTGAGACCTGCAACCGGCGGCACCCCGTCGCGCAACCGGTAGGACGACAACGCCTCGCGGCCCGGCGCAAAGCACAGGTCATACAGCGCCTCAACCTCCCACCGGTCTTCCGGCTGCTCTGCCATCAATTCGATCACGCCGCCATGTCCCTGTTCCGGCCTCCGCATTTTCCCCCTGCAGGCTGGCATTCGGCCTAACACGGGCGTAAGCCTTGGGCAAACACCTAAGCCCCTGAAATCCCCTGAGCAGGAAGCACGAATGTTCTACCGACCCGAGGACGGCCACGGCCTGCCCCACAACCCGTTTAATGCCATCGTCACACCGCGGCCAATCGGCTGGATCTCTTCGCGCTCCGCCGGCGGGGTGAACAATCTGGCGCCTTATTCCTTTTTCAACGCAGTGGCTTACAGCCCGCCGCAGGTGATGTTTGCCTCCACCAGCAGCAAGCCCGACCAAGAGGGCACCAAGGACAGCGTTGCCAATATCGAGGAAACCGGCGTGTTCTGCGTCAATGTGGTGTCTTACGCGCTGCGGGAGGCTATGAACGCCAGCTCCGCCGCGCTGCCCAAGGAGGCGGACGAATTCGCCCATGCAGGGCTTGAAGCCACAGACTGCGAAACCATCGCCTGTTCCCGTGTGGCCAAAGCGCCGGCCGCGCTGGAGTGCAAACTGACCCGGATCGTGACCCTGCCGGGCGAGGCGAACAAGGTGGTGTTCGGCGAGGTGACCGGCGTGCATCTGCGCGATGATTGCCTGCGCGACGGCACCTTTGATGTCACCGCATTCCAGCCGCTGGCCCGCCTCGGCTACCGCGACTATTCAGTGGTGCGCGAGTTGTTCCCGCTCACCCGCCCCGATGATTGAGACCCGACATGCCATTGCCTGACCCGAAAAAACGCAATCCGATCACGTTGCCGGACGGCAGCGCCCATGCCGGCACCGTAATGCTGTCCGAAGCGGTTGATCACCCGAATTTTTCCATCGGCGCCTTTACCTATGCCTCCGCCTTTGAGCCGCCAAAGGACTGGGCCGGCCATCTTGCGCCCTACCTCTTTCCCGGTTCGCGCGAGCGTGTGGTGATCGGAAAGTTCTGCCAGATCGCGGACGGTGTGCGCTTCATCACCGCCTCAGCCAACCACGCCCAGGACGGGCTCAGCTGCTTTCCCTTCCCGGTGTTCGATCAGACGCAGATGACCGGGTTTCAGCCGGACACCCGCGACACGGTGATCGGCAACGACGTCTGGATCGGCTATGGCGCGCTGATCCTGCCCGGCGCCCGTATCGGCGACGGAGCTATCATCGGCGCGGGCGCGGTGGTGCGCGGCTCTGTCCCGCCCTATGCCGTCATCACCGGCAACCCCGGCACGGTGCACAGCTTCCGCTTCCCCAAGCCGCAGATCGCCCGGCTGCTGAGCCTCAAATGGTGGGATTGGCCGCCTGAGCTGATCGCCGCCGCTGAACCCGCGCTTCTTTCCGGCGACCTCGACATGCTGGAAACCCTCGCCCCCGACTAAGCCCTGCCACTGGTATTTGCTGGTATGGTGAGCCAGAGCCCATTTCAAAAAAACCCGCGGCTCGCCAGACCCGCGGGTTTCTCTTTCAAACGATCAGGCGTCAATGGCCGCCCAGAACCCCGGTTTTGACCGAGTAGTCCACCGCAACCTCATAGTCCGGGTCATCATCGCTATCGACCATCAGATGTCCCGCCTTGGTCAGCAGCTGGTGGCAATCCCGGCTCAGATGGCGCAGCACCACAGATTTGCCCTCGGCCTCATACTTGCCCGCCAATGCCTCGATTGCCTGCAAGGCTGATTGGTCGACAACCCGGCTGCGGGCAAAATCCACAATCACATGATCCGGATCACCTGCCACATCAAACAGCTCGATGAACCCATCGGTAGAGCCAAAGAACAGCGGCCCTTCGATTTCATAGACTTTGGCGCCCTTGTCGCTCTCAGATTCGCGGGTATAGGCGTGAATGCGGCGTGCATTGTTCCAGGCATAGGCCAGCGCCGAGACGATCACGCCCACCACAACCGCAATCGCCAGGTCGGTCATCACCGTCACCACGGTCACCAGCACGATGACAAAGGCATCCATCAGCGGCACTTTGGTCATCACCTTGAAGCTGTTCCAGGCAAAGGTGCCGATCACCACCATGAACATCACGCCCACCAGTGCGGCCAGCGGGATCTGTTCAATCAGCGGAGAGGCCACAACGATGAACGCCAGCAGGAACAGCGCCGCAGTAATGCCCGCAATCCGCGTCCGGCCGCCGGATTTCACGTTGATCATCGACTGACCGATCATCGCACAGCCGCCCATGCCGCCAAAAAAGCCGGTCACCACATTCGACGCGCCCTGCGCGATGCACTCCTGGCTGGCACCGCCGCGCTTGCCGGTGATCTCGCCCACCAGGTTCAGCGTCAGCAGGCTCTCAATCAGGCCAATCGCCGCCAGGATCACCGCATAAGGCAGGATGATCCACAGTGTCTCCAGCGTGAACGGCGCCAAAGCAGTGCCATAAAGCCCCTCGCCGGTGCCAAACGGATTATGGAAGGACGGGAACCCGCCCTTGATTGAGGCCATGTCGCCCACGGTCGGCACATTGATCCCAAAGGCAATCACCAGCGCTGCCACAATGCCGATCCCGGCCAGCGGCGCCGGAATGATCGCGGTGATCTTGGGCGTGCCCCAGATGATCAACATGGTCAGCCCCACCAGCCCCAGCATCATCACCAGCTGCGAGCTTGCCAGCCAGGCTTCGGTGTTTTCCGGGTCCTTGAACTGGGTCAGCTGCGCCAGGAAGATCACAATCGCCAGACCGTTCACAAAGCCAAGCATCACCGGATGCGGCACCAGGCGGATGAACTTGCCCCAATGCATGACACCCGCGATGATCTGCAAAATCCCCATAAGCACCACTGTGACAAACAGATACTCGACCCCGTGCTGCGCCACCAGCGCCACCATCACCACCGCCAGCGCACCCGTAGCGCCCGAGATCATCCCCGGCCGGCCGCCAAACACCGCGGTGATCAGCCCCACCATAAAGGCCGCATAAAGCCCGACCAGCGGATGCACGCCCGCGACAAAGGCAAAGGCCACCGCCTCGGGCACAAGCGCCAGCGCCACGGTGAGGCCGGACAGCAATTCGGTGCGCACGCGGGCCACGGTAAAGCCCTCGTCCTGCATGATGGAGAGGTTGGGCGGGGAAATCTGCTTGGCCAGCAAAGCCATGGCTGCGCGTCTCATTGGGTGTACCTGTACTTGGAAGGGGAGTGTCCGCAGCCCGCCCCTAGCGGAAATACGCCAATGGGGCAAGGGTGCGGGATATTCACGGCACCCGGCCAATGCCTGGACACGGCCCTTTGCCCGGACCTGAAGCGCCTCCAGCGGTTTTTCGCAGCCCTCTGGGAACCGAACACCCCTGCCGGGCGTTTTTCCACCGAGTGCTCACCCACGAGCCACTTTAGATTAAGGAAGAATGGTCATGAAAAAGCTGCTACTTTCCACGGCGCTGGCCGCCGTGACAACTTTCCCTGCCTTCGCATCCGATACGGCCACCGAAGAGGCTGCCGAGGCAATCTCCGAACAAGGCGCAGAGATTGCTGCAGAAGCCGGGGCTGCGGCAGAAGGGGCCGCCGATACGGTTGCCGAGGAAGCAGGCGAGCTCGCCGCGGAAGCTGAAGCCGCAGCTGAAGAAGCCGCAGATGCCGCAGCCGAAGCAGAGGTTGAAGCAGAGGCTGAGGTAACCGGCACCGCAGAAACCGGGTCCACTGAACACATGACCGACACTGAAGCCACAGCGGCCATGCAGCCCCGGGTGCCGGTAGAGCGCGACGGCTACATGACTGCGGAAGAGACCGATCTGACCGCCGAGAAGCTGACTGGTGCAGCAGCCTATGACTCCAATGACGAGTGGATCGGTGAAGTCTCCGAACTGCTGCTGACTGATGCCGGCGAGGTCAAAGCCGCCGTTATCGACGTTGGCGGTTTCCTCGGCTTGGGCGAAAAACCGGTTGAGCTGGAACTGTCGAAGATCGACATCCTGCGTGCCGACGACGGCTCGGACCTGCGCGTCTACATTTCGATGACCGAAGACGAGCTGAAAGCCCTGCCCGACTACGAAGGCTGAGCCGGGGATGTGCGAAACCGGAGAACCCGCCAGATGGCGGGTTTTCGTCTTTGCCTGCCGAACGCCACCGCAACCGCGCCGCTGACCACAGACGGCCATTTGGCTTTCCTGTGATTGAGGTTCGGCCCTGCGACACCTCAAATAGGTCAACTTTTCTGCCGCAATGTTTCGCGCGCGAAACATTTGGTCAAAAGGGCTGACGCTTAACTTTAGCGCTTGTTAAGATTTGGGCGTTCGCTTTGTCCCTCTCCTCGCGCTGCCCGCGCCGCAGCGCTTGCCGGGATTATACGGCGCGAATAGCTCCCGCTGTTTCATCTTTTCAAAAATACTCCCGCCGGAGGCTCCCGCGCCATCGGCACACACCGGTGCACAGGGGGCCACACCTGCCGTCCCCTGTTGATCACCTTGCTCTTGCCAAATCCGGCCCCGCTTGTGCATATCCCAACGAACAGCATCAGGAGGGCAGCACGTGACCGCATCAGAACCCCGTGAAACTATGATTGCCGTGATCGGCGGCTCGGGCATATACGAGATCGACGGGCTGGAAGGCGCCGGGTGGGTCTCGGTCGAAACGCCTTGGGGGGCGCCATCGGATCAGATCCTGACCGGCTCCCTGGACGGAGTGAAAATGGCCTTCCTGCCCCGCCACGGCCGCGGCCATGTGCATTCCCCGACCGAAGTTCCCTACCGCGCCAATATCGACGCGCTGAAGCGGCTGGGGGTGACAGACGTGTTCTCGGTCTCTGCCTGCGGGTCGTTTCGCGAAGAAATGGCGCCGGGCGATTTTGTTGTTGTGGATCAGTTCATTGACCGGACCTTCGCGCGCGAAAAAAGCTTCTTCGGGACCGGCTGCGTGGCCCATGTGAGCGTGGCGCATCCGACCTGCGAGCGGCTCTCGGACGCCGCCGAAGCAGCGGGCAAGGATGCAGGCATAAACATCCACCGCGGCGGCACCTACCTGTGCATGGAGGGGCCGCAGTTTTCGTCCATGGCGGAAAGCAAGATGTACCGCGCGCAATGGGGCTGCGATGTGATCGGCATGACCAACATGCCCGAAGCCAAACTCGCCCGCGAGGCGGAGCTATGCTATGCCTCGGTGGCAATGGTCACCGATTACGACAGCTGGCATCCGGAACACGGCGCGGTGGAAATCACTGATATCATTGCAACATTGCAGGGCAACTCTGCCAATGCCCGCGAACTGGTCCGCCGCCTGCCCGGTCTGCTGGGCCAGGATCGTGCGGATTGCCCGCATGGCTGCGACAAGGCGCTGGAATATGCGATCATGACTGCACCCGGGAAACGCGATCCTGCTCTGCTGGCCAAACTGGATGCAGTGGCGGGCCGGGTTCTGGGCTGATCCAAGGCTGCAACAGTTTTGAACTATCGGGGCGGTCTTTTCAGGGCCGCCTCTTTTCTTTACCGGGCTGCGTTCCTTTATCGTGCAGCAGACCTTGCTTCGACGTTGCTGATTTCAGGACCTCTTTCATGCGCCTTCACGGATTGGACATCGCCCGCTTCCTTGCCTTTTGCGGCATGGTGCTGGTCAACTTCCGCATTGCGGCGCAGGTGGCGCCGGGAACCGATGCAATCTCTCTGTTCACCAACAGCCTGGAGGGCCGCGCAGCCGCGCTGTTTGTGGTGCTGGCAGGAATCGGGGTGTCGCTGGGCAAGCCGGACCGGGCAACGATGTTCCGGCGCGCTGTGTTCCTGTTTGCGATCGGCCTTTTGAACCTGACCATATTCGACGCCGACATCCTGCACTTCTATGCGCTGTATTTCCTGGTGGCGCTGCCGTTCCTGACCGTCTCCAGCCGGATGCTGCTTTGGGCCGCCGCGGGCACGCTGGCAATCGGGCTGGCAGGGCTGCTGTTGCTGGATTACGAGGCGCATTGGAACTGGGACACGCTGACCTACGCGGAGTTCTGGACGCTGGAAGGCTTTCTGCGCCATTCCTTCTTCAACGGCTGGCATCCGGCGTTTCCCTGGGCCGCGTTCCTGTTTCTGGGCATGTGGATCGGGCGCCTGGATCTGGCCAGCCGCCGGGTTCAGGCCCGCATGATCGTCTGGGGCGTGGCAGCGGCAGTGCTGGGCGCCCTGCCCGGGATGCTGCTGCAGGATCCTGAGCTGGCCGAACTCTTCGGCACCAGCGCCATTCCCCCTGGCCCGTTCTACATTATCGCAGCCTCCGGCACCGCGGTTGCCGTGACCGGGCTGATGCTGGCGATCGGCCCGGCGCTGGACAAGGCTGGGCTGGGGGAATGGCTGGCAGCACCAGGGCGGCAAGCGCTGAGCCTCTATGCGGCGCATATCCTGTTGGGCATGGGCACATTGGAAGCCATGGGCCAGCTGGACGGTTCGCTCGGCACCTCCCGGATCTTCGGCTACTCGCTTGGCTTCTGCGCCCTGTCGATGGTGCTGGTCTGGATCTGGAACATCTTTGCGAGAAACGGACCGTTGGAAGCGCTGATGCGCTGGAGCACCCGTTTTCCCCGGTGACCTATCCCCGCGCTGCTGCCCCGCCCGCGGCCAGTGCCAGCAGGCCTCCTGCGGCAGCCCCGAACCGCATGCTCACGGTTCCCCCTTGCATGACAGCGCTGCATCGGCCAAACCGCCAATGGCCCGGCGGCACTGCCGGGCTGCTGTCACAATTGCGCCAAGGGGAGCCTGACCGATGCCCAAGAAGCCCGCCGTCCAGGATTACATCCGCACCATCGTTGATTTCCCCCATGAAGGGATCCTGTTCCGCGATGTGACCACGCTGTTTGCCGATCCGCGCGGTTTCCGCATGGCGATCGACCAGATGCTGCATCCCTATGCGGGTGAACGGATCGACAAAGTGGTGGGGCTTGAAGCACGCGGTTTTATCCTGGGCGGCGCGATTGCCCATCAGCTGAGCGTCGGCTTTGTGCCCGTCCGCAAGAAAGGCAAGCTGCCCGGCACCACCATCAGCGAAGAGTACAAGCTGGAATACGGCGAGGCGATTGTCGAGATCCACGACGACGCCATCAAGCCGGGCGAGAAGATCCTGGTAGTTGATGACCTCTTGGCAACCGGCGGCACTGCGGGCGCGGGAATTAAGCTGATCGAGCGGCTGGGCGGCGAGATTGTCTCTTGCTCCTTCATCGTGGACCTGCCGGAACTGGGTGGCCGCAAGCTGTTGGAGAGCATGGGCATGGATGTGCATGTGCTGTGCGAATTCGACGGCCTCTGAGCACTGTAAGGACAGCGTCCGGGCCGGGGGCTCCCGCCGGTCAAACGCCATTCTTGCGAACGGCTCTTCCCGTTGGGCATAGCCCTTTCCAGCCCGCAAGGGCCAGAAAGGGCACGCCGCGCAGATGCGCGGCGCCGGGCCCAAAGCCGCCAGGCGGTCCGGCGCAGCCGGGCTGATGCGGCTGCGGGAGATCTTGGAAATGCCCGGACGGGTCAGCCGGCCTTCAGCACCGCGCCAGGATTCATGATGCCGTTGGGATCCAGTGCCTGCTTGATTGCCCGCATGGCCGCCAGCTTGACCGGGTCGCCATAGCGTTCCAGGTCGCCCGTTTTCATCCGCCCGACCCCGTGCTCAGCACTGAAAGAGCCGCCAAAGGCATGAACCAGATCATGCACCGCCGTTTTAACTGCTTCACGCATGTGCCTGAATTGGTCGCGGGATTGCCCCTTTGGCGGGAACACATTGTAGTGCAGGTTGCCGTCCCCCAGATGGCCAAAGCAGTTGATGCGGAAATCACCAAGGCCTGCGACCATCTCTCTGCCCCGTTCGATGAAGGCAGGAATATCCGAGATCGGCACCGAGATGTCGTGGCTGGAAACCGATCCGATTGCCTTGTTGGCCAGCGGAATATTCTCGCGCACCGCCCACAGCGCCTGCCGCTGGGATCCGGACTGGGCAATCACGCCATCCGCAACCAGTCCTGCCGCCTCTGCGGCTTCGAACAACTCTGCCAGAGTGTCCTCAGCAACCACGCCCTGCGGCAAGCCCAATTCGATCAGCACGCACCACTCAGGCGTGTCGTCAAACGGCTGGCGGATCTCCGGCAGAGCCTCCGCCAGAAACGCCAGACCTTGCCGGTGGATCAGTTCAAAAGCACTGACGGATTCGCCGGCGTGGCCGCGGGCCAGAGCCAGCAGCGCAATGGCAGCAGCAGGGTCCTTCACTGTGAAAAGCGCGGTTCCCTGCGTGACAGGGATCGGCGACAGCTTCAGCGCGGCGGCAGTGATAACCCCCAGCGTGCCCTCGGCGCCGATCAGCAGGTTTTTCAGGTCATAACCCGTGTTGTCTTTGCGCAAACGCGACAGCCCGTGCCAGATGTCTCCAGAAGGCAGCACCGCCTCCAGCCCCAGGCAGAGGTCGCGTGCATTGCCATAGCGCAGCACGTTGACGCCGCCGGCATTCGTCGAAAGGTTGCCGCCGATCCTGGCTGATCCCTCTGCTGCCAGAGACAGGGGAAACAGCCGCCCTGCCCCTTCCGCCGCTGTCTGGACATCCGCCAGAATGGCCCCCGCTTCGGCAATCAGGACATTTTCCTGCGGGTGGACCGACCGGATTGCCTTCATCCGTTCCAGCGACAGCACCAGCGGCGCCGGGCCATCCGGCATCACCTGGCCGCCGACCAGGCTGGTGCCGCCGCCATAGGGCACAACCGGCACCCGGGCGGCATTGGCCTCGCGGATCAACCGTGAGACCTGCTCCACCGTCTGCGGCAAGGCCAGCACCCCTGCCTGCCCCTGGTAGCGGCCGCGCGGTTCCTCAAGATATCGCGGCTCCGGCGGCCGCAGCACGCCTTCCGGCAGCAGGTTCGAGAGGCGGTTGGCAAAAGCAGTATCTGCAGAGTTCAGCATCATGCCTCATCCATGCCGGAAGCGGCACCGGCTGGCAAGGCAGGTCACTCTTCTTCAGCTAGATACTTCGGCTGCAGCACATGGATCGTCGGACGGCCAGGCAGGCTGCGCAGGGAGACCGTAAGGGCGCTATTGCCTTCATTCACGACATCAAACTCAGGGCCGGCCCGGGCCAGGAAGCGCTGCAGCGATGCGTCGCTGAACCAATGCATCGGGATAATGACGGAGGAACGCAACCGCCCCAGCACCTCCAGCATTTGATCCAGCGGCAGGGTAATGCCGCCATCCACCGCCGCCATCACCACATCCAGCCGCCCCAGCGCCGCATATTGTTCCGGGGTTGGCACGTGGTGAAGATGACCCAGATGGCCGATGCAGAGGCCAGCCGCCTCAAAAACGAAGATCGAATTGCCGTGCGCTGCCACGCCTCCGAACATGTTGCGGATGTCAGTGGAGACATTGCGGATCAGCATTTCGCCAAGGTCCAGATGGTGTTTTATCCCGTCCTCAAGCGGCCCCCAGCCCCGTAGCACATGGGGAATGGCTGGATCGGGATGCGCCGTCCAATGGGTTTCATGGGCGTGGTTCATGGTGACCACATCCGGGACCAGCGGCGCAGCGCCGGTGAAGCCGGTGAAATCGGTGACCACATTCAGCCCGCCTTCGGTGCGCAGCAGGAAGGAAGCATGCGCGATATAGCGGACCTGCACGCTGTCCAGGGCAACAGGATCCTGCCAGCCGGCTTGGTGCAGATACTCCAGACCAGGGGTTGCCCCGGCCAGCGCGATACAATGGCTCGCCCGCCGCTCCTGGGCCTGGAGGGCAGTGGCACAGAGGATCAGCCAAAGGAGACAGCAAAAGCCGCGCATGAAGCAGGTTCTAGGGCGCAAACCGCAGTTGTCAGCCCCCGGGGCGAAAAATTGCGCCGGGCACGCTCCCGCCTGTTCCAGCAGAATTGAAAATTCCGCCTCTCAGTTGGGCGTGGCGCCGGGCCTGCGGCCCGGCGCTGCCCCCAACGGGAGCGGTGCATTTCAATGCACCAGCGACGGGCGGGAGTTCCCGGCTGCCTGTGCGCCTGCGGTCATGCCTGGCCCGTCAGGGTTTTGCCGCGGCGGTCGTGGCGCAGCGAAGCGTACAGAACATGGGTCCGCCAGCGGCCGTTGATCTGCAAATAGGACTGGGCGACGCCTTCGTATTTGAAGCCGGATTTCTCCAGCAGCCCGCGGGAAGCTTGGTTTTCCGGCAGGCATGCAGCCTCAATCCGGCTGAGATCCAGTTTGCTGAAGGCGTGATGCACCACCGCGCCGATCGCCTCGCGCATGTAACCGTGACGGGCAAAGGGCAACCCGGTCCAGTACCCCAATGTTCCGGCCTGGGCCGGCCCGCGGCGGATATTGTCCAGCGTGATCGCGCCCATCAGCATATTGTCGGACCGCCGGATCAGGAACAGCGGCAGCGCCGTGCCCCCAGACACCGACCGGCGGGCCCAATAGACCCGGTTGGTGAACGACTTGCGGCTGAGATGATCCGCCGCCCAGCTGGGCTCCCACGGCGTCAGATACGGCTGGCTCTGCAACCGCAGCGCCGCCCAGCCGTGAAAATCCGCATGCACCGGCGGCCTGAGAGTCAGGCGCTCGGTTTCAATGCGGACCTTGCGGCGGTTCAGCAGCATCAGGCGGCGCGCCTCTCCTGCAGCCTCTCCAGCGCCGGTGCGTCTGCAACCGGACCATATAGCGCAAGTGCCGCCGGTGCGGAAACCGCCATCTCCTCGGCCATGCCGCGCACATCCTTGGTGGTCACAGCCTCAATCCGCTCAACCGTGTGCTCCAGCGACGGAACATTGCCCCAGATCTGCACCAGTCGCGCCAGACGTTCAGCCCGGTTCGACGGGCTTTCCAGACCCATCAGCATCCCGGCCTTCATCTGGGCGCGGGCGCGTTCGACCTCGGCCTCAGTCATGTCGTCCGCGGCGCGTTTCATCTCGTCGATGGTGATGCCTGCCAGTTCCTCCAGCTGCTCGCCAGAAGTGCCGGCATAGACCGTCATCGCGCCGGTATCGGCATAAGACCCGGCCTGCGCAAAGATCGTGTAGCACAGACCGCGTTTTTCACGCACTTCCTGGAACAGCCGGGAGGACATGCCGCCGCCAAGTGCGCTGGCGTAGATCTGCGAGGTATACATCGACTGGTCGCGATAGCTGGGGCCCTCAAACGCCAGAGCGAAATGCGCCTGCTCCAGATCCTTGACCTGCCGCGCCTCGCCGCCGGTGAACCGCGCGCCTT
Organism: Leisingera sp. NJS204; assembly: GCF_004123675.1. Taxonomy (NCBI): domain Bacteria; kingdom Pseudomonadati; phylum Pseudomonadota; class Alphaproteobacteria; order Rhodobacterales; family Roseobacteraceae; genus Leisingera; species Leisingera sp. NJS204. The sequence goes on from NZ_CP035417.1 coordinate 2,950,087, forward strand.
CAGCGGTGAAATCGGGCTTGGCTTCCATGTGGCCGAACAGCCGCTCGGCCAACTTGACTAGAACATCGTGATCGACGCCGCCGGCCGCAGCCAGAATCATCTGGCCAGGGCCGTAATGCTCAGCCACGAAACTCTGCAGATCTTCGCGGTTGAAGCTGCTGACGCGCTCTGCCGGACCCAGGATGGTGCGGCCCAAAGGCTGGCCGCGGTAGCTTTCTTCCTGCAACCAGTCAAAGATCACATCGTCCGGCGTGTCCAGCGACTGGCCGATTTCCTGCAGGATCACCCCGCGCTCGATCTCGATCTCGCGGGCATCAAACACCGGGTTCAGCAGGATGTCCCCGATCACATCCACCGCCAGCGGCACGTCCCCCTTGAGCACGCGGGCGTAATATGCCGTCACCTCACGCGAGGTGTAGGCGTTGATATAGCCGCCCACATCCTCGATCTCCTCGGCGATCTGAAGGGCCGAGCGGGTCTTGGTGCCCTTAAAGGCCATGTGCTCCAGGAAATGGGCGATGCCGTTCTGCTCAAGCCGCTCGTGGCGGCCGCCGGCGTTGACCCAGATCCCGACCGCCGCGGATTCCAGTCCCGGCATGTGTTCGGAGACGATGCGGAACCCGTTGGCGAGTGTGTGCTGCTGAACTGTCAATTCGCGATATTCTTTCTGATGTGATCCTCGAGGGCGGCCAGATCGTTGGCGATCCGGGTCACCCGTTCCGGCCTGTCATACAGGTCGCCCATGCGCGGGGGAAGAGGCGGATGGATGCCGCTGGCATCTTCGACCGCTGCCGGGAATTTCGCCGGGTGCGCTGTGGCCAGCGTGATCATCGGCACATCGGCCGTGCGGTGCTCATTTGCAACCTTCACAGCCACGGCGCCATGCGGGCACAGCAGTTCACCCGAGGCGGCCAGTTCGGACTTGATGGTCGCCAGGGTCTCCTCTTCGGAGGTACGGCCCGAGACGTAGGTCTCGCTCAGCGCCTGCATCGCGCCCTGGGAGACGTCAAAACCGCCGTTCCTCAGCTCATCCATCAACAGCGCCACAGCCTTGCTCTCCTGGCCGTAGGCATAGAACAGCGCGCGCTCGAAGTTGGACGACACCTGGATGTCCATTGAGGGTGAGATCGAGGGCGCGGTATCGCCCTTGTAGTAGCCCTGCCCCGACAGGCAGCGGTGCAGGATATCGTTCTGGTTGGTGGCGACCACCAGCTGGTCGATGGGCAGGCCCATCTGCTTGGCGATGAAGCCTGCAAAGATGTCGCCGAAATTGCCGGTGGGCACGGTGAAGCTGACCTTGCGCTGCGGCGCGCCCAAGGAGACAGCGGCGGAGAAATAGTAGACCACCTGCGCCAGCACGCGGGCGATGTTGATCGAGTTCACGCCGGCCAGTTTCACGCCGTCGCGGAAATCGAAGTCGTTGAACATGTCCTTTACGCGGGCCTGGCAATCGTCAAAATCGCCATCGACAGCCAGCGCGTGGACGTTGGCATCCGCAGGCGTGGTCATCTGACGGCGCTGCACCTCGGACACGCGGCCATGCGGGTAGAGGATGAACACATCCACATTGCTGAGACCGCGGAAAGCCTCCATCGCCGCCGAGCCGGTATCGCCCGAGGTGGCGCCTGCGATGGTCACCCGGTCGCCGCGGCGTTCCAGTGCGGTCTGGAACAGCTGGCCGATCAGCTGCATGGCGAAATCCTTGAACGCCAGCGTCGGGCCGTGGAACAACTCCAGCAGGAAATGGTTCGGCGCCAGCTGTTTCAGCGGCGCGCGGGCAGCGTGGCCAAAGCCCTGATAAGCGCGGGCGATGATGGCGCGGAATTCCTCGTCGGTGAAACAATCGCCAAGGAAGGGGCGCATCACGCGAAAGGCGGTTTCCTCATAGGAGAGACCGGCCAGTGCGGCGATGTCATCCTGTGACATCTGCGGGATTTCGGCCGGCACATAGAGGCCGCCGTCACGGGCAAGCCCGGTCAGCATCGCGTCTTCAAAGGTCAGCTCGGGCGCTTGGCCCCGGGTCGAGATATATTTCATCGCCTTGGCTCTCTAGGAATTGGCGCGGTTGCGCCGCAGGAAGTAGACAGTCATCGCAGCCCAGATGAAGGCCAGCGAAAACCAGGTGATCGCATATTGCAAGTGGTTGTTCGGGATGGTGCTGGTGCTGATCCCCATCGGCCGGACATTTTCCCCGAGAGGCTCGCGTGAGATCACCAGCACCGGTTCTGTCTTCAGCGCGGCGGCCATCTCGGCCAGATCGCGCGCGTACCAGAAATTGTTGTCCGGATCATTCTGCGGGGTAAAACTGTCGCGCTCAACCGGCCAATGCAGGTTGCCGGCGACATAGACCGTGCCGGTGCTGCGCTCGGCGTTCTTTGCTGCCTCGGGCACGAAACCGCGTTCCAGCAGGATACGGCGGCCTGTCTTGTCTTCCGTCAGGGCCTGAATGATCCGGAAACCGGTCCCGGTTTCCTTGGAGCTGACCAAAACGTGCAGCTCCGCACCGGAGATTGTCCCGAACAGATCCACAGCTTGGTACTTGTGCTCTGCCGCATCGGGGGAGGCTGGCAAGGGTTCAGGCAATCCGGCCAGCCGGAAGATTATATCCTCGATGACCTGCTCTTTCCACGCCAGCCGCTGCAGCTGCCAGGTGCCAAGGCCCAGCAGGATCGCGATCCCCAGACCGCTGACCACCACCAAAAAACCGACATGCCGCATCCGGGCCGCTCCGCTTCAACAGTAAAGGCGCGCAGAGCGTGATGCCCTGCGCGCCTTGCTCATTAAGGTCTGTCTGCGGCTTTTGGAACCGCAAACATGTAACCGTTACAAACCGTCCGTTAGAGGCCGCCCATTAAAGGCCGGAAGTGCCCCAGATGTAGACAGCGACAAACAGGAACAGCCAGACGACGTCCACAAAGTGCCAGTACCAGGCAGCGGCCTCGAAGCCAACGTGCTGCTCAGGGGTAAAGTCGCCCTTCATCGCGCGGATCAGGCAGACGGTCAGGAAGATGGTGCCGATCACAACGTGGAAACCGTGGAAGCCAGTCGCCATGAAGAAGTTCGAGTAGAACTCATCGCCGCCGAACTGCCAGCCTTCGTGCAGCAGGTGGGCATATTCATAGCCCTGCAGGAAGGTGAAGAGGATGCCGAAGAGGATGCCGATGGACAGGCCCTGGATCAGCGCCTTGCGGTCGTTGTTGTGAACCAGCGCGTGGTGCGCCCAGGTCACGGCACAGCCCGACAGCAGCAGGACCAGGGTGTTGATCAGCGGCAGGTGGAACGGGTCGACCGGCAGGATCTCCGGCGCCACGTATTCGGTGCCGATATAGGTCTCCATCGGGTAGATGGCATGTTTGAAGAATGACCAGAACCAGGCGAAGAAGAACATCACCTCGGACATCACAAACAGGATGAAGCCATAACGCAAGCCGATCCGCACCACATTGGTGTGATCGCCGACCTTGCTTTCGGCGACAACTTCGGACCACCAGGCGAAGGCCGAGTAGAGAACTGCAACCAGGCCGATCCAGAACGCCCAGGCAGTGATGCCCTTCATCCAGAAGACCGCGCCGACCAGCATGACAAAAGTGCCCAGCGATGCGGCCAGCGGCCAGATCGACGGCGGCAGAATATGATAATCGTGATTTTTAGCGTGCGCCATTCAAGTGTCCCTCACCAAAGCGGCCTAGTTCGTGGTTGCCCCTGCCCCGGTGTTATTCCCGGTGTCGAGGGCGGCATAGCCCTCGGGCAGATCGATTTCATGAAACGTGTACGAAAGCGTGATCGTATGCACGTATTTTGCGTCCCGGTCGTCAATGATTTCGGGATCGACAAAGAAGGTCACGGGCATCTGCACCCGCTCCCCCGGCTGAAGCACCTGCTCGGTAAAGCAGAAGCAGTCTATTTTTTCAAAGAACCCGCCGGCCTGATAGGGCGTCACATTGTAAGACGCCTGCCCTGCCACGGGGCGGTCTGTCGGGTTGTAGGCCTCGTAAAAGGCCAGTCCGGTTTCCCCCAGCTTGATCTCCATCTCGCGCTGGGACGGCTTGAACTCCCACGGCATGCCGCGCTGTTTCGAGCCATCAAAGCGCACAGTGATGGTCTGATCCACAATCCTGTCCGAACCGGTGCTGGCAACGCCGGTAACGCCGCCAAAGCCAGTGACCCGGCAGAACCAGTCATAAAACGGAACCGAGGCCCACGAGAGGCCGCCCATCAGGACAACAACGCCCACCAGCTGGACAACAGTTTTCTGCGGCCCCTGCAGCGCCATCAGTTCTGCTCTCCCTGGGCGTCCGGGAATTTGAAAGTGGCCGAGGTCACCTTGGCCATGGTCAGCGCCATCACCAGCACCACAAAGGCGCCCAGCAGGATGCCGACCCCTTTGTTGAGGCCGGAGCGGCGCTTGTGGATTTCATGCTCTTTGCGCAATGCCATCTTACCAGCCTCCCAGCCCGTAGGGCTTCAGCAGGGCTTCGGCCAGGATCGCACCGAAATGCAGGAACAGATACAGCAACGACAGCTTGAAGAAGCTGCGCTCCACCTTGAAGTTGTCGTTCTCGGAATCGTCCTCATCGCGGCGGGTGATCTTCCAGGCGCCATGCAGGAACAGCGCGTTCATGACCAGCGCTGCGGCCAGATACAGCGGGCCGCCGATACCCGAGAACGCGGTGCCAATGGCCAGAACCGCCAGCAGGACTGTATATACCAGAATATGGACGCGGGTGGCGCGGCGGCCGTGGGTCACGGTCAGCATCGGCACGCCGGCATCGTCATAGTCCGAGCGCATGAACAGCGCCAGCGCCCAGAAATGCGGCGGCGTCCACATGAAGGTCAGCAGGAACATCAGCCAGGGTTCCACCGACATTGTGCCGGTGGCGGCAATCCAGCCGATCACCGGCGGGAAAGCCCCCGCAGCGCCGCCGATCACGATGTTCTGCGGCGTCGCGCGCTTGAGCCACATGGTGTAGACCACCACGTAAAAGAAGATGGTGAAGGCCAGGAAGACGCCGGCAAAAACATTCGCCGCCAGCGCCAGCATGATCACCGACAGGCCCGACAGCGCCAGACCAAGTGCCAATGCCTCGCCCGGCTCCACCTTGCCGGCCGGGATCGGGCGGCCCCGGGTGCGTTTCATCACCTTGTCGATGTCAGCGTCCCACCACATGTTGAGCGCACCGGACGCACCGCCGCCGATGGCGATGAACAGGATGGCACAGAAACCGATGACGGGGTGCACGGAAACGGGCGCGGCCAGCAGCCCGACCAGAGCGGTGAACACCACCAGCGACATGACACGGGGTTTCAGCAGGGCGAAGTAGTCGCCGAAACTGGCCTCGTCTTCATATGCACGGCTTGCGTTGATGCTTGCGTCGCTCATCTTGGGTCCTTTGGCAGCAACAGGTGCGCATTGCTGCGCACCCCGGTCTTTTGACTATACCACACGAAGCGCTCTTAAGCTCCGCAAGGCCAGGTCTCAGTTGGAGGCGACCTGATAGGTCTGCGGCAGGCCCGCGTATTCTTCTTTGGCGCCTGCCAGCCAGGCGTCATATTCCGCCTGGGTCACAACCTTGACGGTGATCGGCATATAGGCGTGGTCCTTGCCGCACAGCTCGGAGCACTGACCGAAGTAGATGCCTTCCTTGCCTTCGTCGACGTTGAACCACAGTTCCGCCAGACGGCCGGGAACCGCGTCCTGTTTCACGCCGAATGCGGGAATGGTCCAGGAGTGGATCACGTCAGCCGCAGTCACCTGCATCACAACGGTCTTGCCCGACGGCACAACAACAGCCGTGTCGGTGGCCAGCAGCCATTCGTCCTCGGCATAGCCGTTTGCAGCCAGCTGGTCCTTGGGCAGCAGGAAGCTCTCAAAGCCGAATTCGTGGTCGGTGTATTCGTAGCCCCAGTACCACTGGTAGCCGGTCACTTTGATGGTGATGTCGGCCTTGGGGATTTCCTGCTGGGCAAACAGCTGCGGCAGCGAGAAGGAACCGATAAACACCAGAACCAGGATCGGTATAATGGTCCAGGCGATCTCAACCGGGGTGTGGTGGGTGAACTTGGCCGGGGTCGGATTGGCGCGCTTGTTAAAGCGGACAATGGCGTAAAGCATCAGACCGGCAACAAAAACACAGATCACGGTAATGATCACCAGGATCATGTAATCCAGTCTCTGCAAGCCATCCGCCAGCGAAGTCGCCGCCGGCTGGAAGTTCAGGCCGCCGTCAACCGGCTTGCCAATGGTTTTCAGACCTTCTTGCGCCATTGCTGGAAGGCTTGAAAGGCCGGCGAAAAGGCCCGAAAGCATCAAAGCGTTTTTCATGTTCTGTCCTGATCGGTTGATCGCATTGTTCCTGCGGCAGCACGAAATACGGGGGAATCGATTGATTCCCACAAAACGCACCTGCCCCGTTGTCTTTGACGCTGGTTAAAATCATATTCGGGGACACAGATAAAGAGGCAGCCAAGCGTCAAACCGTCGCTTTCTTGATTTAGATCAAAAAAATCCGAGGACCGTGCCATGGAAAACCCAGCCTTCCGTCCCTTTGAAACCGCGCTCCCCGAGGATGAGGCCCTCGCCAGCCTGCGCGATGCGCTGAATGGTGCGGAGGATGGCGAGATCTTTGCAGAGCGCCGCAAATCCGAAGCGCTGTCCTTTGACGACGGGCGGCTGCGCAGTGCCAGCTATGACGCCTCCGAGGGCTTTGGCCTGCGCGCTGTGAACGGCGATGTGGCCGGATATGCCCATTCCACCGACGTCTCTATTGCGTCACTGAAGCGGGCGTCAGAAACGGCCAAGCTGGCAGTCGGCACCGGCGGCGGCACCTATTCGGATGCGCCGCAGGCGACCAACGCCAAGCTGTACACCGATGCCGACCCGATCAGCGCTATGCCCTTTCCAGTGAAGGTGGAGACCCTGCGCGAGGTTGACGCCTATGCGCGAGATCTGGACCAGCGCGTGGTGCAAGTCTCTGCATCGTTGGCCGCCTCGCTGCAGGAGGTAGAGATCCTGCGGGCGGACGGAACCCGGGTGCGCGACATCCGCCCCATGGCGCGGTTCAACGTGTCGGTGATCGTCGAAAAGGACGGCCGCCGCGAAAGCGGCTCGGCCGGCGGCGGCGGGCGGCTGGGGCTGGACGGGCTGGTCGATCCCAAGCACTGGCAGGCCCAGGTGCAGGAGGCATTGCGGATTGCGCTGGTGAACCTGGATGCGGTGCCAGCGCCTGCGGGCGAGATGGATGTGGTGCTTGGCCCCGGCTGGCCTGGCATCCTGCTGCACGAGGCAATCGGCCATGGGCTGGAGGGCGACTTCAACCGCAAGGGCTCCTCCGCGTTTGCCGGTCTGATGGGGCAGCAGATCGCCGCCAAGGGCGTTACGGTACTGGACGATGGCACCATCCCCGACCGGCGCGGATCAATCACCGTGGATGACGAGGGCACGCCCAGCCAGAAAACCACACTGATCGAGGATGGTGTTCTGGTGGGCTTCATGCAGGACCGCCAGAACGCACGGCTGATGGGGGTTTCCCCCACCGGCAACGGGCGGCGTCAAAGCTACGCCCACGCGCCGATGCCGCGGATGACCAATACCTATATGCTGGGCGGCGAGGCCGATCCCGGTGATCTGGTCGCAGGCATCAAGGACGGCATCTGGGCTGTGGGATTTGGCGGCGGCCAGGTGGATATTACAAATGGCAAGTTCGTGTTCTCCTGCACCGAGGCTTACCGGGTGAAGGACGGCAAGGTCGGCGCACCGGTTAAAGGCGCCACGCTGATCGGCGACGGCGCCACCGCGCTGAAGCAGATTCGCGGGCTTGGCAACGACATGGCGCTGGACCCCGGCATGGGCAATTGCGGCAAGGCAGGCCAATGGGTGCCGGTCGGCGTCGGCCAGCCTTCGGTGCTGATGGGCGGTCTGACGGTGGGCGGCTCGGCGGCCTGAGGCAGCGCAAATTCTCGGTAAAACCATGTTATGACCGTAAAAATCCGGGCCGCCCGCCAGTGCTGCCGGCCCGGATTACGGCAATGCCTCCCCGTTCGAACTGTGAGCAAAAGGTAATTTTCCCCATTTTCCGGCTACTTAAGAAAATTTTCGGGGAATTGGCCGAAAACCCTCCGGCGTTCACCACCTGTTAACCCCCTTAAGGTTAATTCTGGTTCTGCAAACAGGCGGAGCTGCGGATGACCGAAGAAGCACATTCTTCCACTCACCCCCCACTCCCACCCACCACGGAAGATACCCGGTTTTCCTGGCTTCGCCTTTTGCGCTCTAAACGGGTTGGCCCGGTGACCTTTCACAGGCTGCTCGCTGAATATGGTTCAGCGCAGAACGCGCTGGATGCGTTGCCCGAAGTGGCACGTTCCGCAGGTATCAAAGGGTATGAAACATGCCCCGCCAAGGCGGTAGACGCTGAAATTAGGACCGCAAAAGCCGCCAAAGCGCGGCTTTTGTGCTTTTCCGACCCGGAATACCCTGAGCTCCTGCGCAGCCTGAAAGATGCGCCGCCGCTGTTGTGGGCCATTGGCGACCTTGCGGCAGTGCGGCGTCCGATGATTTCCATGGTCGGCGCCCGCAACGCGTCTTCGCTGGGGTTGCGCATGGCCAGATCGCTGGCGCAAAACTTGGGCGAGGCCGGCTATACCGTTGTTTCCGGCATGGCCCGCGGCATCGACACTGCCGCGCATCAATCAGCGCTGCAAACGGGAACAATTGCGATTCTGGCGGGCGGCGCCGATGTGATTTATCCGGCAGAAAACGCCCGGCTTGCCGAAGAAATAAGCGAAACCGGGCTGCGCCTGTCAGAGCAGCCGATGGGCAAGACACCGCAGGCCCGCGACTTCCCCAAACGCAACCGGATCATTGCCGGCATGTCCCGCGCCGTTGTGGTGGTTGAGGCGGCCGCTAAATCCGGCAGCCTGATCACCGCCCGGGACGCGCTGGACTACGGCCGCGAGGTGCTGGCGGTGCCTGGCCATCCCTTTGATGCGCGCAGTTCCGGCTGCAACAGGCTGATCCGCGACGGCGCCCTGCTGGTCCGCAGTGCCGCTGACGTGCTGGAGGCGCTGCCGCCGCAAGACCTGCCGCAGGAACAGGCGCCGGCAGCTGGCAGCCCTCAGCAGGCCCTGGCCGGCCTGCCGCAGCAACCGCCCGAACGGCGCAGCCTTGCGCAGACCAACGCCCTGCATCAGCAGATCCTCGGCAGGCTCGGGCCCTCCCCCACATCTGAGTCCGACCTGCTGCGCGAACTTTCCTTGCCGCCGCAGCTGCTGGCCCCGGCGCTGACGGATCTGGAGCTGGAAGGCGCGATCCGGCGCCAGCCGGGCGGGTTGCTGTCCAAGGCCTTTCCGGAAAATGAAGACTGACCCTGCGTGCCTTGCCTTGCCCCTGCCTGCCGCGCCGGACCGCAGGAACAGGCTGCCGCGAACCGTCGGAATATCACCGTAAACATCCCGCTTCCCGCCGCGTCCAATGCACCTGGATTGACATTCTCCCCTTGCGCCCCACATCCTGCCCCGCCATAGAACCCGCAGAAGCGGTCCGAAGAGGTTACAGAATTTATGCCAGTAGTCGTTGTCGAATCCCCGGCCAAAGCAAAGACAATCAACAAATATCTTGGCTCAAACTATACGGTTCTGGCGTCTTACGGGCATGTGCGCGACCTGCCGGCCAAGGATGGTTCGGTCGATACTGACGCCGATTTCGACATGACCTGGGAGGTCGGCAATGATTCCCGCAAGCACGTCAAGGCGATTGCCGACGCGCTGAAAGAGGACAATGCGCTGATTCTCGCTACCGACCCCGACCGCGAGGGAGAGGCGATCAGCTGGCACCTGCAGGAGGCGTTGACCAAACGGCGCTCGATCAAGAAGGACACGCCGGTCAGCCGGGTGACCTTCAACGCGATCACCAAAGAAGCGGTGACCGAAGCGATGCAGAACCCGCGCCAGGTCGACATGCCGCTGGTCGAGGCCTATCTGGCCCGCCGCGCGCTGGACTACCTCGTGGGCTTCAACCTGTCGCCGGTTCTGTGGCGCAAGCTGCCGGGCGCGCGGTCCGCGGGCCGGGTGCAATCCGTCTGCCTGCGCCTGATCGTCGAGCGCGAGATGGAGATCGAAGCTTTCAACGCCCAGGAATACTGGTCCGTGCGCGCCCAGATGGCGACCCCGCGCGGCCAGGAGTTCGAAGCCCGCCTGACGGTGCTGGGCGGTGACAAGCTGGACAAATACAGCCTGAAGAATTCCACCGCTGCCGAACTCGCGGTGCAGGCCGTGGCCTCGCGCCAGCTGTCGGTACTGTCGGTCGAAGCAAAACCCGCTTCCCGCAACCCCTCTGCCCCGTTCATGACCTCGACCCTGCAGCAGGAAGCCAGCCGCAAATTCGGCATGGGTGCGCGCCAGACCATGAACGCCGCGCAGCGCTTGTATGAGGCGGGCCACATCACCTATATGCGGACCGATGGCATCGACATGGCGCCTGAGGCAGTGCAGGCCGCCCGCGCCGAGATCGAAACGCGGTATGGAGCTGAGTATGTGCCCTCCTCCCCGCGGATCTATAAAAACAAGGCGAAGAATGCCCAGGAAGCGCACGAATGTATCCGCCCCACGGATATGAGCCGCGACGCGGCCAGCCTGAAGGTGACGGACGACGATCAGCGCAAGCTCTATGACCTGATCTGGAAGCGCACGCTGTCGTGCCAGATGGAAGGTGCCCGTCTGGAGCGCACCACCGTCGACATCGGCTCGGAAGACAAACAGGTGGTGCTGCGCGCCACTGGCCAGGTGATGCTGTTTGACGGTTTCATGCGCGTTTACGAAGAAGGCCGCGATGATGTGGCCGACGAAGATGACAAGCGCCTGCCGCAGATCATGCAGGGCGAAGCGTTGAAATTTGCGTCTTCGCTGGCCGCGCAGGCTGACAAGGCCGGCAAAGAGGCCTCCGTGCTCTCCGAGGACGGCGCTGTGCTGGCACTGCAGCACCATACCCAGCCGCCGCCGCGCTATACCGAGGCGACACTGGTCAAACGGATGGAAGAGCTGGGCATCGGCCGCCCCTCGACCTATGCCTCCGTGATCACCACAATCCAGGACCGCGAATATGTCCGCAAGGACAAGAACCGCCTGTTCCCCGAGGACAAAGGCCGGATCGTCACCATCTTCCTGCTGAATTTCTTCCGCAAATACGTGGGCTATGAATTTACCGCCAATCTGGAAGAAGAACTGGATGACGTCAGTGCCGGCAACGGCGACTATAAGGAACTGCTGGGCAAGTTCTGGCGCGATTTCTCGGCTGCCATTTCGGAAACCTCCGAGTTGCGGATCACCGAAGTGCTGGATGTGCTGGATGACGCCCTGGCACCGCAGCTCTATCCGCCGCGCGAAGACGGCACCGATCCGCGCGTCTGCCCTAAATGCGGGGCGGGCCAGCTGCACTTGAAAACCTCGCGCACCGGCGGCTTTGTCGGCTGCGGCAATTACCCGGAATGCACCTACACCCGCCCCATCGCCGGCGAAGGCGCTGATGGCGATGAGCGGCTGCTGGGGATGGATGGCGAAGATGAGATCCATCTGAAGGCCGGCCGCTTTGGGCCTTACGTCCAGCGCGGCGAAGCAACGCCGGAAAACAAAAAGCCGCCGCGCGCCAGCCTGCCCAAGGGCTGGAGCAAGGACGATATGGACCTGGCAAAAGCGCTGACCCTGCTCAGCCTGCCGCGCCAGATCGGCGACCACCCCGAAGGCGGTGTGATCGCCTCCAACTTCGGCCGCTTCGGCCCCTATTTGATGCACCAGCTGCCAGATGAGGAAAAACCGGTCTACGCCAACCTCAAGGACCCCAACGACGTCTTTGAAATCGGCATGAACCGGGCGGTGGAACTGCTGGCGGAAAAGCGCGCCAATCCGGGCCGCCGCGGCAGCCGGGCTGCTGCCAAACCGTTGAAGGAGCTGGGGGATCACCCCGACAGCGGCGGTGCTATCAACATCATGGACGGCCGCTACGGGCCTTACGTCAAATGGGAGAAGGTGAACGCCACCCTGCCCAAGGACGTGGAACCCAAGGACGTGACCATGGAGATGGCGATGGAGCTGATTGCGGAAAAATCCGCAAAGGGCGGCAAGAAGAAAACCGCCGCCAAAAAGCCCGCAGCCAAGAAAAAGGCCGCCCCTAAAAAGGCCGCAGCGAAAGACTGACAACCGGCGGCGTGGATTTGGGTGGGGTGCTCCCGCCGGTTCCAGGCGCATTGACATGCGCCCTCACCGTTGGGCCCGGCGCCGCTAACGCGGCGCGGGTCATGTCCTGCGCGCGTCCTTCTCTGTTCTGCGCCGCAAAGCGGCGCCACGCCCAAGGCTGATGGAGCATCTGCCGAAGGCAAATGCTCCGGGAGGGCGCGGGAGCTTTGCCCTTTCTAGTTCTCCGTAGAAATACGTGCCCGTCTCCGTATTCATTGACTCTGCTCCAGCAGGCAGCCAGAAATCCCGCAACCGGCATACTGGGAGAACTCCATGAAGAAGGTATATTCCAACGCTGCTGAAGCGCTCGACGGGCTGCTTCACGACGGCATGTACATCGCTGCGGGCGGTTTCGGCCTCTGCGGCATCCCCGAACTGCTGCTGCAGGCGATCAAGGACGCTGGCACCAAGGATCTGACCTTTGCCTCCAACAACGCCGGTGTCGATGATTTCGGCATTGGTATCCTGCTGCAGACCCGGCAGGTGAAAAAGATGATCTCGTCCTATGTGGGTGAAAACGCGGAATTCATGCGCCAGTACCTGAGCGGCGAGCTGGAACTGGAATTCAACCCGCAGGGCACCCTGGCGGAGCGCATGCGCGCGGGCGGCGCAGGCATTCCGGGCTTCTTCACCAAGACCGGCGTTGGCACCGTGATCGCCGACGGCAAGTTTGAAAAGCAGTTCCCCACCGGTGCGGACGGCGCCATGGAGGACTACATCATGGAAGAAGGCATCTTTGCCGACCTCGCCATCGTTAAGGCCTGGAAGGCGGATGAGACCGGCAATCTGGTGTTCCGCAAGACGGCCCGCAACTTTAACGCGCCTGCCGCCACTTGCGGCAAGGTCTGTGTCGTTGAAGTGGAGGAGATCGTGCCGACCGGCTCGCTGGATCCGGATTCGATTCACCTGCCCGGCATTTATGTGCACCGCATCATCCAAGGCCAGCACGAGAAACGCATCGAACAGCGCACCGTGCGCAAGCGGGAGGAAGCATAATGCCTGCAGATACTAATGGCTGGGACCGTAATCAAATGGCAGCACGCGCCGCGCAGGAGCTGCAGGACGGCTGGTATGTGAACCTTGGCATCGGCATCCCGACCCTGGTCTCCAACTACATCCCCGAAGGTGTGGAAGTGACCCTGCAGTCGGAGAACGGCATGCTGGGCATGGGTCCCTTTCCGATCGAGGGGGAAGAGGACGCCGACCTGATCAACGCGGGCAAGCAAACCATAACCGAGCTGCCGCAGACCGCCTATTTCGATTCTGCGCAGTCCTTCGCGATGATCCGCGGCGGCAAGATTGCCATGGCGATCCTGGGTGCGATGGAAGTGGCCGAGAACGGCGATCTGGCAAATTGGATGATCCCCGGCAAGCTGGTAAAGGGCATGGGCGGCGCCATGGATCTGGTCGCGGGTGTCGGCCGTGTGGTGGTCGTGATGGATCACACCAACAAACACGGCGACAGCAAGGTTCTGAAGGATTGCACCCTGCCGCTGACCGGCAAGGGCGTGGTCGACCGGATCATCACCAACCTGGGCGTTCTGGACGTCGTGGACGGCGGCCTGAAGATCGTTGAGTTGGCGGATGGTGTCAGCGAAGACGAGATCCGCAGCGCGACCCAGGCCACCCTGGTGGACTGATCCCGGACCAGTTCTGACAACCAGGGCCCGCCGGTTTCCGGCGGGCCTTTTCTTTGCACATCCGGTTGGTTTGCAGTCAAACCCCGGCAGCAGACCCAGGCCGGGCGCGCGGGCGCTGCGTGTGCCAGATGGCGCCTTCGGGCGGGTTGACGATTTCATACATGTAAACACGCTTATCGTACCAATTGACGATCTTCTCCTGGCCGTCTTCGAACACCACCACGCAAAAACTGCCCCTGGCCGGATCACAGCTGTCGCGGCCAAGCAAGGTAACGATGACCGGATCCACCAAATGCCGGTTGAACAGCACGATTGCCTTGGTCTGTTTGCCCGAAACATACAAAGCACCTGCAAACAGGCCCGCGGCCAGCAGCACAAAACCCAGGCCCGAGAAATTCCGGAACGGGTTGACCTTTGCAAGCCCCGGAGCAAATGCGACAAACATCATCCGCCCGAAAATCCCGGTAAAAGCGATCAGGCCGAGCATTGCAAGTGTGCTGGTGGCCTCTTGCGAACCCGCGGCAAGAGCCGCCGGATCAATTCCCAATTCCAATTCTTGTCTCCAATTTCTCAAAGCCAAATGATGCGGCTCAATCCTGTCAATTGCTGCACCATAGCCGCGGTGGCAGGAAAAGAAGAAAAAACTTTGCAGAAAACACACCATTTCAAGACGTTGCGGACAGGCCGCTGGGCAGGCTGGCAGAACTCCGGTTATGCCCTGCTTTCGCTTGTTAAATTGATTTGAGTTGCCAGCCCCTTCCTTCGCCAAAATGAACAGACCAGTACACATAGAGATGAATCGCGCGCCCGCACAAACGGGACGAATTGGTCCGCAAAGCCCTGGACGTGTTCTACCGCAGCGGATTTCACGCGACGGAAATGGACAAGCCGGTCGGGGAAACCGGCGTCTCAAAGACTTCCATGTACAAGCAATTCCGCACCAAGGATGACCTGATCATTGCTGTTCTGCAGCTGCGCGACGAGAACTTCCGCAACGGGCTCTATGGCCGTATGGAGGACCTGTCGGACACACCGGCGGGACAGCTTACCGCGCCTTACTTGCCCAACCTGAAAACGCATCCGTCGGACAAAAACTGCGGCGGTGTCATGCATAGGCCGCGCGCCACCTGATAGGCGGCCAGAACCTTGGGCACGTAGTCGCGTGTCTCGGCAAAGGGCGGCACCCCTTGGTGCGAGCGCACAGCCCCTTCGCCGGCATTATAGCCAGCCAGCACCAAAATCGGATCGCCGCCGAACTCCCCCATCAGCCAGTCGAGATACTGAATACCGCCAGCAATGTTCTGCCGCGCTTCCAGCGCGTCACTCACCCCGAAACGTTTGGCAGTATCGGGCATCAGCTGCATCAGCCCCTGCGCCCCGGCAGAGCTGACCGCATCGGACTTGCCGGCGGATTCGACAGCGATCACTGCCAGGACCAAGGCCGGCGACACCTCGGTGCCCAGGCTTTCGGTCAGGATCTGCACCCCGCGTTCCTGCACAATATCCTGCATCAGTTGCAACCTCGGGGCCGCCGGGCCTTTGGCTCCGCTCAAGGCCTGCAGGGCGTCATCCAGACGCCCCGGCCCCGATCCCTCTAGTCCAAAGGCAACCTTATCCCAGAACCACCCATAACGGCCGGCCGGCTTTGCGCTGCTGTCTGCGGCTGCTTTCAACGCAGGCGCCGGGGGGGCTGGCTCAGGTTCCGGCTCAATCTGTATGGTTATGCGCTTGCCTCTTCCGGGCGCCGGCGGCTTGATGCGTTTGGCCTCAAACTGCGGAAAAGGCCGGGGCTGCACCTCCTCAGCCACTGCAGCCAGTGGCATGGCACAGGCTGCCAGCGCCAATACAGTGTTCCCGAACGACATTGCCCTGCCTGCCTGCGGTTTCAGTTCACTCCAGTCTGTGAAAATTGACGCCCGAAGGCCAGTATTCCTGCCCCGGAATCTGGCGCAACCGCCTTATTTGCCCTGGACTGGCGCTGAAATATCACGGGACACGCCGCGGTAACAAAAAATTAATACCGCAAAAACAATGAGATGGATAAGGTATTGCCGAAAAGTAAAAATTGGGCAGCAATTTCCGGGATTCAGCCCAAATCCTGCCACGCTGCACTGGCTATATGTATTCATCCAAGCCGGACAGTGGTCGAGCAGGTGAGAGAGCAGACCCTGGCGAGATGGCGGGATTACACATTCAGAGATCCTTTGGAGGGACCGAACCATGATCAAGTTTTTCAAAAGCTTCCGCAAAGACTTCCGCAAAGACGAATCCGGCGCTGTGACCGTTGACTGGGTTGTGCTGACCGCAGCTGTCGCCGCACTGGGCGGCGTGGTTTACACCGCTGTGCAGGATGGCGCTTCCACCTTGTCGAGCGACACCGGTTCCTACCTGAAGACCAAAAAGCCGACCTGATCGCGGCGGCGGCGTATATACCGCATCGCGACACCGCAATTCGGGCCGCTCTCTTCGGAGGGCGGCCTTTTCCGTTTCCGCTCCACTGCGGGACAGTCCGGACCTGCATCTTCAACCAGCTGGAACTTTAAAAGCCCCGGCACGCGGGAAGATCCGTCAATCCCGGAATATTTCTTCAGCTAGCCGCAGAAGACGCCCTTCCTGACACATGCCATTTCTTGCCAAAAAGTTAAAATTGGGCAGCCAATTCCGAATTCTCGCCCCAATCCTGACATGCTCTGCTGGCTATATGTACCTACCCAAGCCGGTCAGTGGTCCCGCAGATGAGAGAGCAGACCCTGACGCAACGGTGAGACAACACCTATTCAGAGATCCTTTGGAGGGACCGAACCATGATCAAGTTTTTCAAAAGCTTCCGCAAAGACTTCCGCAAAGACGAATCCGGCGCCGTGACCGTTGACTGGGTTGTGCTGACCGCAGCTGTCGCCGCACTGGGCGGCGTGGTTTACACCGCTGTGCAGGATGGTGCATCGACCCTGGCCAGCGACACCGGCTCCTACCTGAAAGGCAAGAAGCCGACCTGATCGCAGGCGCTGGTATCCAACCCGCACTGCAACACAGTAATTCGGGCCGCTCTCTTCGGAGGGCGGCCCTTTTCATTCGGCACTTCTGTAATGAGGCCGGTCCCGAGTAAAGTTATCTGGCGAAATCTACCGGCTTTAATGAACTTGGGAAGTGGAAAGCGAGGCAAACCCTGCGCCAAAAAACGCTTCCTTCCTGCCCCCTCGCATTAATAGGTTATTAGGCAAAAAGCACTGAATTACGCCCCATTGACGCCCCATTCATGAAGCTTAATGATACTAACACGGGATTGCTTTCAGCAGGCGATCCTATCCCTTGACCCCCTTTGGGCAGCGAGGTCCGCAACATGAAGAAACTATGGTCATTCATTGCCAGTGACGACGGAGCGATAACCGTTGACTGGGTTATCCTGGCCGCCGCCGCAATCGGGCTGGCCGTATTGATTGCCGGGATGACGCAAGACGGCGCGCTTGGCCTGGCCCAGGGGCTGGCAGATTTTATGAGCAACTGGAACTTTGGCTGAGGCTTGGCGGACACCATCAATTGCCGCCGCAGTTCGAGTGATCCAGCAGCCGGTTCCGCCCCGCGGGGCGCCGGCTGAAATCTATGAGAGGTAACACAATGCGTGCAGTTTTCGGACTGGTGCTGATCGTCGGTGTGGCCCTCGCGGGCGGCGCCGTCATGATGGCAAAAAACTATATCTCGGCCTATCAGAATGAACTGGCCCGCGAGCGCGCGGCCCGCGCCGAAGCGGTGCCGCTGGTGGATGTTTTTGTCGCCACCAAACCCTTGAAATACGGCGAGCGGCTGTCCCAGGACGCAGTGCGCACCGTGCGCTGGCCCGAAGATGCCATTCCCGAAGGTGCCTTTATCACCCATGAAGAGTTGTTTCCGCCGCATGCCGGTGATCAGCTGAGAGTGGTTCTGCGCGCCATGGAAACGGATGAAGCCATCATGGCGCTCAAGGTCACGGCACCTGGCGAAGACGCCGGCATCACCTCGCGGTTGCAGCGCGGTATGCGCGCCTTTGCAATCAAGGTCGATGTCTCCTCAGGTGTTTCGGGTTTCCTGCGGCCTGGCGACAAAGTGGACGTCTACTGGACCGGCATGATGCCTGGATCGGCCGGTAGCCGCGGCGAGGTCACCCGTCTGATTCAGACCAATGTGGAACTGGTGGCCATTGACCAAAGCGCCGGCGGCGATATCAACGAAGCCGTCATCGCCCGCACCGTCACTGTTGCGGCCCACCCCAGGCAGGTCGCCGCGCTGGCACAGGCGCAAACCACCGGACGGCTGTCGCTGGCCCTGGTCGGCGCCGGCGATGACACCATCGCCTCGGTTGTCGAAGTGGACCAGCGCAGCTTGCTCGGCCTGGGGGCATTGGAAGCGCCGCAAGAAGTGGAAAAGGAAAAAGTCTGCACCATCCGCACCCGCCGCGGCGCCGAGGTTGTGGAAATTCCGATCCCCTGCACAAACTAGGAATTTCATTTCCGCGCAGACCGTTAACAGGCTCAGCCGCCCCACTCAAACGAAGGGCGGCTGTTTTGCCTGTTGCGCAGGCCCCACAATAGCCTTTGGTCAGGAACACCCCCGAAGCCATTGATTCTTGCAATAATTCGGGATCTGCACCACAGTGCCCGAAAGAGCGGGCGAAAAGACCCGGATTTTGAGGCGTGATCGGAAAGGCAGGTCACATGGCAATTGGACGGTTCGTAGCGGCGGCCCTGGTGGGGCTATCGCTTATTGGTATGCCACAGGCAGATGGGGCATCAGCGCAATCCTTGCGGGTAGTTAAAAAAGGCACGGCTTCACGACTGGACGTGCCGATGAACCGCGCCGTGGTGGTGGAAAGCGAAACCCCTTTTGCTGAGCTCAGCATCGCCAACCCCGGCATTGCAGATATCTCCTCCCTGTCCGACCGCACGATTTATGTGCTGGGCAAGTCGCCCGGCCTGACCACGCTGACGCTGCTTGATGGTTCCGGCCGGCTGATCACCAATGTGGACGTGCGGGTGGCGGCAGATGTGACCGAATTCAAAGAACGTCTGCGCCAGATCCTGCCCAATGAAAAAATCGAAGTCCGCACCGCCAACGACGGCATTGTTTTGTCCGGCACCGTGTCCAGCGCAGCGCGGCTGCAGCGGGCGCTGGACCTGGCCGAACGCTATGCGCCGGAGCGGGTCAGCAATCTGATGTCGGTCGGCGGTGTGCAGCAGGTCATGCTTAAGGTCCGCTTTGCCGAAATGCAGCGCTCGGTCTCAAAATCGCTGAGCGCCTCGCTGGGCTTTAACGGCGGCACCGGCAATGGCCGCACCGGCGGCATCAACACACTGAACACATCCGGCGCACTGGCCAACTCGCTGGCCGGCAACATCCCTGCAGCCAACGAAAACACCGGCGCATTCCTGTTCGGCTTCAACGCAGGTTCCGTCCAGGTCAGCCTGCTGCTGGAAGCACTTGAGCAAAAAGGCGTTGTCCGCACCCTGGCGGAACCCAACCTTTCCGCCCTGTCAGGTCAGGAGGCGAAATTCCTGGCTGGCGGCGAATACCCGGTTCCGATTGCTCAAGAAGGCGGCGTCATCACTGTTGAATTCAAACCCTTCGGGATTGAGCTGAATTTCATTCCCAGGGTGATCGACGGCGACCTGATCAATCTGGAACTGAATGCCGCTGTGTCGGCCATCGACCCCTCCAATGCGCTGGAGCTGAGCGGCCTGACCATCGACGCCTTCACGCGCCGGGAAACGTCCACCACGGTAGAAATGCGCGACGGCGAAAGCTTTGCCATCGCCGGTTTGATCCGTGATGAATTTCTCGACAACTCTTCACAGTTGCCCTGGCTTGGCGACGTGCCAGTGCTGGGCGCGCTGTTCCGCAGCGCCGATTACCAGCGCGAACAGACCGAGCTGGTGATCATCGTCAGCGCCCACCTGGTGACCCCGACCCGCGGCGAGGCGCTGACCCTGCCGACCGACCGGGTGGCGCCGCCAAGCGAAAAGGACCTGTTCCTGTTCGGGCGCACCTCCCGCACCAAAAACGGACCGGCGGCCGAAGTGGCCAAGCAGGACTTCAACGGCTCATACGGCTACGTGCTGGACTGATAGGGAGTGGCACAGATGATCAGAACCGCTGCAATTTTCGCTATTCTTCTGGCCGCAGCCGCCTGCGAACGGGAGGCCGGCCGCGAGCTGAACCGCTCAGGCGACTTTGGCGAGGCGACCCTTAGCAATGCGGCGGTGATGAGCGGGGAACGCAACTTTGCCATCCAATTGGCCAGCCGGTTCGCCAAAGAAGTGCCCACGACGATCAACTTCGATTTTGACAGCGCCCGGCTGGATCAGACGGCGCGGACGGTTCTGGACCGCCAGGCGGTCTGGATCAAGCAATTCCCCGAGGTGCGATTCCGCGTCTTCGGCCACACCGACGCGGTCGGCAGCAACGGCTATAACAAATCCCTCGGCTTGCGCCGGGCCCGCGCGGCTGTGAACTATCTGGTTTCCCGCGGCATCAGCCGCAGCCGGCTGGAAGCAGTGGTGTCGCACGGTGAAACCCAGCCGTTGGTCCCGACACCTGAGCGCGAACGCCGCAACCGCCGGACGGTGACCGAGGTCAGCGGTTTCCTTAAGCGCCACCCGACGGTGCTGGACGGGAAATACGCCCAGATCATCTATCGCGAATATCTGGAAAGCGCGATTCCGGGCACCACCCTGACCGAACAGCAGTCGCTGGAGCGCACGCTGCAGTAGGCAGAAGACGCGGCCAGCTGGTTACGAAGTAGTAACAATTCCCCAGATTTGGGGATTTTTGGCCCCAATATCGCCTAGATTGCCACCGACATTGTTTCCAAGAGGCGGACTGTGCCCAAAGCCCGGTCTGCCCAAGTGAACAAGGATGATGGCGATGAGCAGCGGAATGCCGCAAACAGACACACCTGCGATTGTTGCCTGCACGATCAGCCGGGACGTGCAGAATTTCGACCTCCTTATCGAAGATATGGAAGCCGTCCTGGGCGAGGCCTGGGGCGATCTGGGCTTTACCGAAGCGCTGGCTTTCTTTGGCCAGACCGAGGCAGAGCCGCTGCAGTTTGTGGCCCTGGCCATCGACAGCGCCGATGAGGGCGATCTGCCGCTGATGGGAGAGATTATCAACCAGGCAAAGGCGCGCGGCATCAAGGTGATCCTGATCGCCGAGGACGTGACCCCGGCGGCACTGCATACGCTGCTGCGCCAGGGCGCGGACGAGTTTGTGCCCTACCCGCTGCCTGAACAGGAATTGCAGGCTGCCATCGAACGGCTGCAGGCGCCGGAACCGGAAGTTGCGCAGAACCCGCACCAGCTGCAGTCCGGCAGCCAGCGCGAAGGCGCGGTGATTGTCTGTCACGGGCTGGCAGGCGGTACCGGATCGACCACCATGGCTGTCAACCTGGCCTGGGAGCTTGCAGCGCTCAGCGAACATGACGAGCCCAGCGTGTGCCTGCTGGATCTGGATCTGCAGCACGGTTCGGTCTCGACCTACCTTGACCTGCCCCGCCGCGAGGTGGTGATGGAAATGCTCAGCGAAACTGAAAGCATGGACGCGGATCTGTTCGGCCAGGCGCTGCTGCCGTTTCAGGAAAAGCTGCAGGTTCTGACGGCACCGTCCGAGCTGGTGCCGCTGGATCTGCTGTCGCCCGAGGATATCACACGGGTGATCGGGATGGCGCGCAGCCACTTCGACTTTGTTGTCGTCGATATGCCCCATACGCTGGTGCAATGGTCTGAAACCGTTCTGAACATGGCGCATGTTTACTTCGCGATGATCGAACTGGACATGCGTTCGGCACAGAATGCGCTGCGCATGAAGCGGGCGCTGCAGTCCGAGGACCTGCCGTTCGAAAAACTGCGCTTTGCCCTGAACCGGGCACCGAAGTTCACCGATCTTGCCGGCAAAAGCCGGGTCAAACGGATGGCCGAATCCCTGAGCATCTCCATCGACCTGCAGCTGCCCGATGGCGGCAAGCAGGTTCTGCAGAGCTGCGACCACGGGCTGCCGCTGGCCGTTTCGGCAGCGAAGAATCCCTTGCGCAAAGAAATCGCCAAGCTTGCAGCCTCGCTGCACGCATTGGGCCGAAGTGAAGCCGAAGCCGCCTGAGCGGCTGAACCGGGGGTGAGTTGATGTTTTCCAAGTACAAAAAGCAAGCGGCCAAACCTGCCGCACCTGCGCCTGCGCCGGTTCCGGTCGCGGCGGCTGCTGCCGCGCCTGCTGCCAGTCTGCGGCGGCCGGTCCAGCGCAAGGCCGCCGAGGCGCAGCCGATGGATAAGGACCGCAAGCGCAAGGAGCGTTTGGGCGAGATCAAGATCCAGCTGCACCGGGAGCTTTTGGAGAACCTGAACCTGGCCGCGCTGGAACGCGCAGGCGAGGCAGAACTGCGATCTGAGATCGCCACGATTGCAACCGAGATTCTGGCGGAAAAAGGCATCGTCCTGAACCGCGAAGACCGCCAGCAGCTGAACAAGGAGCTGTATGACGAGGTCACCGGCCTTGGCCCGCTTGAGGCGCTGCTGCAGGACGACACGGTCAGCGATATCCTGGTGAACGGCCCGCAGCAGATCTTTGTTGAACGCGATGGCAAGCTGCAGATCAGCGACATCACCTTCAAGGATGAGAAGCATCTGATGCGGATCATCGACAAGATCGTGTCGGCTGTGGGCCGCCGTGTTGATGAGAGCAACCCCTATGTGGACGCCCGCCTCGCCGATGGCTCGCGTTTCAACGCGATGGTGCCGCCGGTTGCGGTGGATGGCTCGCTGGTGTCGATCCGGAAATTCAAAAAAGACAAGCTGGGCATCGACGACCTGGTGAATTTCGGCGCCTTCACCGAGGAGATGGCCGCCTTTCTGCAGGCCGCAGTTTCGACCCGGCTGAATGTCATCGTCTCGGGCGGGACCGGTTCGGGTAAAACCACCACACTGAATGCGCTGTCCAGCTTCATCGACAATTCCGAGCGGATCCTGACGATCGAGGATACCGCGGAACTGCAGCTGCAGCAGACCCATGTGGGCCGGATGGAAAGCCGCCCGCCCAATGTTGAAGGCAAGGGCGAGGTCTCCCCTCGCGACTGTCTGAAGAACGCTTTGCGGATGCGCCCTGACCGCATCATCGTCGGCGAGACCCGCGGCGAGGAAGTCATCGACATGCTGCAGGCGATGAATACCGGCCATGACGGCTCGATGACCACGATCCATGCCAACTCAGCCCGCGACGGGATTTCACGCCTGGAAAACATGATTGCGATGGCAGGCATTGAAATGCCGCTCAAAGCAGTGCGCAGCCAGATCTCTTCGGCTGTGAACCTCATTGTGCAAGCCTCGCGTCTGCAGGACGGTTCCCGCCGGATGACCTCCATCACCGAAATCACCGGCATGGAGGGCGACGTGATCTCGATGCAGGAAATCTTCCGTTTCCAGCGGGTCGGGCTGACCCCGGACAACAAGATCATCGGCCATTTCACCGCCACCGGCGTGCGCAGCCATTACTCTGAGCGCTTCCGCCTGTGGGGCTTTGATCTGCCGCCGTCGATCTATGAACCCACTGTGATGGAGGCACGCTGATGCAACTGAGTGCCGAGCCGCTTATTTATGGCGCGATCTTCTTTGGGGTTCTGGCCCTGGTCGAAGGCCTGTATCTGTTCACCTTCGGCAAATCCATCAGCCTCAACAGCAAGGTGAACCGCCGGCTGGAGATGATGGAGAAGGGCAGCAACCGCGAACAGGTGCTGGAGCAGCTGCGTAAAGAGCTGGGCCAGCACGCCAAATCGCAGTCTATCCCGCTCTATTCACTGCTGTCGGAGCGGGCGCAGAAAGCCGCGATTGCCTTTTCGCCCAAGCAGCTGATCCTGATCATGGCCGCCCTTGCTGCCGTTGCTTTTGCCGGCCTCAGCATCGGTACTTCGGCCCCCCTGCCCGTCCGGATCCTGGGATCCGTCATCATCGGCGTTGGTGCGGTGTTCTTCTGGGTTAACAAGAAAGCCGCCAAGCGGATGGCCATGATCGAAGAACAGCTGCCGGATGCGGTGGAACTGATGGTGCGCAGCTTGCGCGTCGGCCATCCGTTCACCTCGGCCGTGCAGATCGTCGCAAATGAGGTTGAAGACCCCTTGGCGACCGAGTTCGGCATTATCTCCGACGAATGCGCTTATGGCCGCGATGTCGGCGAATCGCTCAAGGAAATGGCGGAACGGCTGGACATGCAGGACATGCGCTTTCTGGCTGTTGCCGTCACCATCCAGCAGCAATCAGGCGGCAACCTGGCCGAAGTTCTGGCAGGCCTGGCCAAAGTGATCCGCGCCCGCTTCCGCCTGTTCCGCCGGGTCAAGGCCATCACCGCCGAGGCGCAGTGGTCGGGCAAATTCCTGTCGGGGTTCCCGCTGTTCTGCCTGATCGGGATCCTGGTTAAGGATCCCAATTATTATGACGGCGTGCTGGACCATCCCTGGTTCATCCCCGCCTGTTTTGCGGTGGGTGTGATGCTGACTGCCAATCTGATCGTCATGCGCGTGCTGACCAACATCAAAGTGTAAGGAGGGGACCGTGGAATTTCTGACCGGAATAAACGATTACCTGACGTCGCAATTCGGCGAGTTCGGCCCGCTCCTGGCGCTTGGCATTGCCGGGCTGTTCATGATCCTGCTGGCGGTTCCGCTGCTGCTGAACCAGCCCGAGGATCCGCTGAAGAAGCTGCAAAAGAACATGGCGCCCGAAACCCGGAACAAACCGCAAAAGCAGCGGTTGCGCCAGGCCGACCGCAACGAGCAGTTGCAAAAATTCGCAGGCTTTCTGGAACCGCAGAACGAAGACGAACTGTCAGCGATGGAACTGAAGCTGCGCCAGGCGGGGTATCACTCCAAGGACTCGGTACGCCTGTTTCATTTCCTGCAGTTTGCTCTGGGCATTCTGGGTCTGCTGGCGGGGCTGTTCTTTGTCTATGTGCTGAAGGCCGATATCGATTATGACAGCCAGCAAATGGCGATCCGCATCATCGGCCCCGGTGCGGCCGGCTATTTGCTGCCGAAATACTGGATCACCCGCCGGATTGAAGAGCGCAAGCAAAAGATCACCGAAGGCTTCCCGGATGCGCTGGACATGATGCTGGTCTGTGTCGAAGCCGGCCAGTCGCTGGACCAGGCGATTGTTCGCGTCGCCAAGGAGCTGCACGCCTCTTTCCCGGATCTGGCCGAAGAATTCGAGGTTGTCGCGCAAGAAATGAAGGCAGGCAAGGAAAAGGACAAGGTCCTGCGGGACATGGCCACCCGCTGCGGGGTGCAGGATGTCTCCTCCTTTGTGACTGTAATGATTCAGTCCGCCAGCTTCGGCACCTCGATCGCAGACGCTTTGCGGGTTTATGCCGGGGAAATGCGCGACAAGCGTGTGATGCGCGCGGAAGAGGCCGCAAACAAGTTGCCCGTGAAGATGACCCTTGCCACAATGGGCCTGACAGTCCCGCCGCTGCTGATCATTCTGGTCGGCCCGTCGGTGCAGGGCATCATGAACATGGGCAACTGAGGCAACCGAACATGAACTCATCAGGACGGGCCGGGCCGGGCCGTCTCTGCCGTGCTATTGCCGCCGCCAGCGTTGTTGCGCTGGCGGCGGCCTGCGCGCCGGGCGGGCTGAAACAGGACAAGGGCAGCCCTTGGGCGCCAGGCGGCAATCACCGCCAGCAGGCCGAGGACGGGCTGGTAGTCGGCCACCGGCTGATGGCAGCGGGCCAGCATGAACTGGCATTGGACGCCTTCACCCGCGCGGCCCTTGACCACGGGCTCACGCCCGAAGTTCTGACCGGCATGGGCAGTGCCAAACTGGGCCTCAGGCGGCTTGGCCAGGCAGAAGAGCTGCTGCGCCAGGCGGTGGATGCGGACGGCACCTGGCCTGAACCGATGAACAACCTGGGCGTCGTGCTGATGGAGCGCGGCAAAACCGCCGAAGCCGTGCAGGTGTTCCAGCGCGCCTATGCGCTTGACAATGGCGAAAGTGACGCAATCCGCGATAATTTACGCCTTGCTCTCGCAAAGCTTGAAAATCCTGCGCATACTGACCCTCAAAATCAAGACTATAAATTGGTGCGGCAAGGCGGCGGCAGCTACCTGATAAGCCAAGCACCATGACAGAGGCAGAGCAGTAAAAAGGACGCACCAATGCGCCAGCAGTATTTCCTATCCGCTTCTCTGGCAGGGGCGCTGCTTTTGTCGGCCTGCGCAGAGAAAGCCGATGAAACCGTGGAACGGGCTTTTCAGGAAGTGAATGTCATCGACGAGAGCAATCTGAATGACGTCATGCTCTCGGTCGCCGACCCGAACGAGGCGGTTGCCCATTTCCAGCGGACGCTGAAGAACAGCCCGGACCGGATTGAACTGCAACGCGGGCTGGCCTATTCGCTGATCCGCGCCAAGCGCACCACCGAAGGCACCACCGCCTGGAAAAAAGTTGTCTCGATGAAGGGGGCCACCAGCGAGGATCATGTTCAGCTGGCCGGCGCGCTTGTGCGCAGCGGCGAATGGGACGGGGCCAAGGCAGAACTGGACAGGGTTCCCCCAACCCATGAGACCTATGAGCGCTACCGCCTGGAGGCAGTTGTGGCGGATGCCGCCAAAGATTGGAAACGCGCGGACAGCTTTTATGAAATTGCCGTGGGTTTGACGACAAAACCCGCAAAAGTGATGAACAATTGGGGCTATTCCAAGCTGACCCGCGGCGATTTCGCCGGCTCTGAGCGGTTGTTCGGCGAAGCAATCCGCCAGGATCAACGCCTGTTCACAGCCAAGAACAACCTGGTTCTGGCCCGCGGCGCGCAACGCAATTACACCCTGCCGGTAATTCCGATGGATCAGACTGAACGCGCACTGCTGCTGCACACGCTGGCGCTGTCGGCAGTAAAGCAAGGCGACGTCAAGACCGGCGAGAATCTGCTGCGCGAAGCGATTGACACCCACCCGCAGCACTTTGAGGAAGCCTCGCGCTCGCTGGCGGCCCTGGAGAACGGCTGATCCATGCAGTTCCCGGCCCATGCTGCCCTGTGGTTCCTGCCCTTTGTGCTGCCGCTGTGCTACACAGTCGCGCTGACAGATCTGCGCGGCATGCGCATCCCCAACTGGGCCGTCGATTTGCTAGCCGTGATCTATGTGGTTGCAGGCGCGATGCTGATGCCCAGCTGGGCGGACTACGGCTGGCATCTGCTGCACCTGCCGGTCGGCATCGGCCTGGGCTACTTGTTCTATGCAGCCGGTGCGGTCGGCGCGGGCGACGCCAAATTTGCAGGTGCCGCCGCCCCCTTCTTTGCGCTTGGCGACCTGCGGCTGTTGATGATTATCTTTGCTGCCACCCTGCTGGCCGGGTTCACCGCCCACCGGATCGCCAAATACACCCCCCTGCGCCGGCTGGCGCCGCAATGGCAAAGCTGGGACACCGGCAAAAGCTTCCCGATGGGCCTGTGCCTGGGCGGCACCCTGGCCCTCTACCTGGTGCTGGCAGCGCGCTTTGGCAGCTGACTGCATCCGCTGTAAAAACTTCGCTGGAAATCCGCCGCCTCCGCGGAATTGCTGCAGCTCTGCCCCGCTGTTGCCACAGTCCTGAATAGTCTGTTTCCTTGAACGCCCCGGCTGCCGGGGCACGGATCCGATCTCAGGGACAGGCACCGCCATGAACATGCAGAACCTCACCGTGATGGCCCCGCCCGCCCCCAAGGGACTGGCGCAGATGCAGCTGCCGCTGGTGATGATGCGGGACATCCTGCTGAAGACCATCTTCCGCAAAAACGTCGAGAACGTCACGGAAATCGCCGAGGCAATCTGCCTGCCTGGCGCCGTCACCCAGGAACTGGTGGATATCGCCCGTGAGCAAAAGCTGCTGGAAGCCACCGGCACGCTCAACGCCAACAGCGGCAACGAAATGGGCTACCAGCTGACCGATGCGGGTAAATCGCGGGCGCTGGATGCGCTCAGCCAGTCGGAATACTTCGGGGCGATGCCGGTGCCGCTGGACGTCTACCGCGAGCAGGTGAAACGCCAGTCGATCCGCAACATCCAAGTGTCCCGCGACCAGCTGACCAATGCCATGGGGCATCTGATCCTGCCAAACAGCCTGCTGGACCACCTTGGCCCGGCCGTCAGCGCGGGCCGTTCGATCCTGATGTACGGTCCGCCGGGCAACGGTAAGTCTTCAATCTCCAACGGTATCCGCGACGCCCTGGGGGACCACGTCTATGTGCCGCGCGCCATTGAATATTCGGGCCAGGTGATCACGGTCTATGACCCGATCGTCCACACCGAAGTCGCGCAGGAACCGGAAGACCCCAACGCGTTGCGCCGCCGCCGCAGATTCGACGAACGCTATGTCATGTGCCAGCGCCCCACCGTAATCACCGGCGGCGAACTGTCTCTGGACATGCTGGATCTGGTCTATAACCCCACCGCACGCACCTATCAGGCGCCCTTGCAGCTGAAATCCACCGGCGGCATTTTCATCGTCGACGACCTTGGACGCCAGGCGGAACCGCCGCAGTCGCTGGTCAACCGCTGGATTGTGCCGCTGGAGGAAAGCAAGGACATCCTGGCATTGCAGTCAGGCGAGAAGTTCGAAGTCCCCTTTGACACGCTGGTGATCTTCTCCACCAACTTCCACCCGAACAAAATCTTTGACCAGGCAGCCCTGCGGCGGATCTTTTTCAAGATCAAAATCGACGGCCCGGACCAGGAAAACTACCTCAAGATCTTTGCTATGGTTGCCCGCAAGAAAGGCATGCCGCTGGACGAAGGCGCATTGGTACACCTGCTGAAAAGGAAATACCCGTCGATCGATAACGTCTATGCGAACTACCAGCCGGTGTTTCTGATCGACCAGATCATCGCAATCTGCGAATTTGAGGGCATCCCTTATCAGATGTCCCCCGAGCTGATCGACCGCGCCTGGGCTAACATGTTCGTCAAGGACGAAGATATCGTGAAGTGATCCCCGCCGGCAGACAGGCGGCAGCAAGAGTTTTCAAAAACTCTTGCAAAACTTTTCGAAAAGTTTTGGGCCTTCCCCTAAAAGGAAGGGATGAGCAAACTTCCCAAGGTCATTTTAGGCTGGTTTACCGCCCGCGGCTGGTCCATCCACCCGCACCAGCATACCATGCTGGACCGTGCCGGGGATCCGGCAACCCTGCTGATCGCCCCCACCGGCGGCGGCAAGACCATGGCCGGCTTTCTGCCCACCCTCGCCGATCTGGCAGAAAGCCCTCATGACGGGCTGCACACTCTCTATATTTCACCGCTCAAGGCCCTTGCTTCAGACATCAAACGCAACCTGCGCACCCCGGTCGAGGAAATGGGCCTGCCCATCCGCATTGACGACCGCACCGGCGACACGCCGTCTTCCCGCAAAAGGCGCCAGCGCGCCGATCCGCCGCATATTCTGCTGACCACACCGGAAAGCCTGGCGCTGCTCACCTCCTACGAGGATGCGGCCCGCACTTTCAAAGGGCTGAAGCGGGTGGTGGTGGATGAAATCCATGCGCTGGCCGAAAGCAAACGAGGCGACCAGCTGATGCTGGCCCTGGCGCGGTTGCAAACGCTCTGCCCTGATCTGCGCCGGGTGGGCCTGTCAGCTACCGTGGACGACCCGCAGGCCATTGCCAGCTATCTGGCCTGCCACCCGGACCCCTGCAATATCGTGCAGGCCGACCCCGGCCCCGCCCCGGACATCCGGATGCTGGAAACCGCAGAAGCCCCGCCCTGGGCCGGCGGCGGCGCGGCCTATGCCATCGCGGCGGTGATGGAACAGATCCAGGCGCATAAAACCACGCTGATTTTTCACAACACCCGCGCCCAGGCCGAGATATTCTTTCGCAATCTCTGGCTCGCCAATGACGATGCGCTGCCAATCGGGATCCATCACGGCTCGCTCGACCGGGGCCAGCGCGACCGGGTCGAGGCCGCCATGGTCCGCGGCGAGCTGCGCGCCATTGTCTGCACCGGTTCACTGGACCTCGGCATCGACTGGGGCGATGTGGATCTGGTGATCCAGATCGGCGCACCGAAGAACGTGAAACGCCTGGTCCAGCGCATCGGCCGCGCCAACCACAGCTACAACGTCCCGTCCAAGGCGCTTTTGGTCCCCGCCAACCGGTTTGAGGTGGTGGAATGCCATGCCGCGCTGAACGCCGTCCGTGCAGGGGATCTGGACGGCGAGGCACGCGGCCCCGCCCCCCGCGATGTCCTTTGCCAGCACATTCTGGTTACGGCCTGTGCCGGGCCGTTTGATGCGGAAGAACTCTACACCGAAATAACCAGCGCCGGCGCCTATGCCACCCTCACCCGCGCCGGTTTCGATGCCTGTCTCGATTTCTGTGCCACCGGCGGCTACGCGCTGAAAGCCTACGACCAGTGGCAGCGCCTGTTGCAACGCCCGGACGGCAAATGGCAGCTGCGCGATCCGCGCGCCGCCCAACGCATCCGCATGAACCTGGGCACCATTCAGGACGCCGACCTCATCAAGGTGCGCCTGAAGCGCAGCCGCGGCGGCAAGCCCCTGGGCGAGATCGAAGAGGCCTTTGCCGCCACCCTCACCCCCGGCGACACATTCCTGATCGGCGGCCGGACCGTGCGATACGAGGGCTTGCGCGAAATGACCGTCGAGGTTACCCGCACCCCCGGCAGGAAACCTAAGATCGCAGTGTTCTCCGGCACCAAATTCGCCACCTCCACCCAGCTCAGCGCCCGCATCCTGGAGATGTTCAAACAGGACAGCTGGCCAGATCTGCCCCGCCACACCGCCGAATGGCTGGAACTGCAGCGCGAAGTCTCGGACCTTCCCCGCGCAGGCTCGCTGCTGATCGAAAGCTTCCCCCGCGACGGGCGCGAGCATGCTTGCATTTACGGCTTTGCCGGCCGTAACGCTCAGCAAACGCTGGGGCTGCTCCTGACCAAGCGGATGGAGGAGCTTGGCCTCGATCCGCTTGGCTTTGTCTCGACCGACTACGCCACATTGATCTGGGGTCTGGAGCCGCTGACCGACCCGGCCCCGCTGTTCGATGTCACTGCCCTGCGCGAGGGGCTGGACGGCTGGCTGGCCGGCAACGCAGTAATGAAACGCGCCTTCCGCGGCGCGGCGACCATTGCCGGGCTGATTGAACGCAACACACCCGGGCAGCGCAAGAACGGGCGCCAAGCAACATTCTCCTCCGACATCCTCTATGACACGCTCAGGAAATACGACCCGGACCACCTGCTGATGAGCATCACCCGCGACGAAGCCCTGCGCGGGCTGGTGGACTTTGGCCGCGTCGAGCAGATGCTGGCTCGGATCAATGGCCGGATCACCCTGCGGCGGCTGGACCGGATCTCGCCGCTTGCAGCGCCGCTTTTGCTGGAGGCTGGCAAGGTTCCGGTCAAAGGCGCAGCGCAGGAAAAGCTGCTGCAACGCGAGGCCGAAGCGCTGATGCGGCTATCCGGACTGGACCGGCTGGTGCAATAGCGCTTGCCTGTTCGGCCAGCGCGTCTAAGACCACAGCATGAACGGATTTGATTTCAACCTCGCAGGCACCCGCCTGACCGCGCTCGGCTCCGGCGCGCTCTTGTGGGCGGACCACCGGCTGCTTTGCGTCTCCGACCTGCATCTTGGAAAATCCGCACGCCATGCGCGGCGCGGCGGCAGTGCCCTGCCCCCTTACGAAGGCCGTGACACCCTCAACCGCCTTGAGAGACTGGTCGCAGACCTCAACCCGGCAACTGTGGTTTGCCTCGGCGACAGTTTCGACGATGATACCGCAGCCACAGAATTGCCGGCCCCTGAAAGGATCCAAACCCAAGACCTGATGCAAAACCGCCGCTGGATCTGGATCGAGGGAAACCACGACCCCGCCCCCACCAGTCTAGGCGGGGAGCACTTGGCGGACTTGCGGGTTGGCCCCCTCACCTTCCGCCACATTGCTGATCCGCCGGAAACGGCGGAAATCTCCGGCCACTACCATCCCAAGGCCCGCGTCCGCAGCAATTCACGCCCCTGTTTCCTGCTGGACGCCTCCCGCCTGATCCTGCCCGCCTTCGGCACCTATACCGGCGGATTGCGCAGCACCGATCCGGCGCTTGCATCATTGATGGCGCCGAATGCCTTGGCCATTCTGACCGGTCCGCATGCCCTGCCGATACCGATGCCCCGCTAAGTGGCGCAGCGTCACCGACATGGGACCGCCCCTTCTCTTCT
The DNA here is from genome assembly GCF_004123675.1 of Leisingera sp. NJS204. Classification (NCBI taxonomy): domain Bacteria; kingdom Pseudomonadati; phylum Pseudomonadota; class Alphaproteobacteria; order Rhodobacterales; family Roseobacteraceae; genus Leisingera; species Leisingera sp. NJS204. Next base: position 2,982,164 of record NZ_CP035417.1, read on the forward strand.
ATGCTTGGCCTCAGCAAAAGAAGGACACTCAAAATGGAACACCGCATCCGCAGCAGTTTCGCCAAGCAAAGCATGATGCAAACCCTGGGCGCAAACATCCAAAGCGTCTCGGATGGTGAAGTGGTGATCACTGCGCCGATCCTGCCCGGCAGCCGCCAGCAGCACGATGCGGCACATGCAGCGCTGAGCTTTGCCATCGGCGACACCGCTGCCGGATATGCAGCGCTTACAAAAATGCCGGAAGACAGCGAAGTGATGACAGCTGAGATGAAGATCAACCTGCTGGCGCCGGGTGCCGGAGACTCTTTACGGGCGACCGGCAAGGTCATCAAACCGGGACGCCGACTGGTCATTGTCACGGCTGAGGTCCACGCACTGCAGGGCAGCCAGGAGAAGCTGATTGCCATCCTCCAGGGCACGATGGTGCCCGTCCCGGCCTGAGGAACCGCCCCCCGTTCTTCACGTATCCACAGAGGTGCAGACAGGCTCTGGAATGAACGCCCGGCCCCTTTTTCATCTTTCCAAAAATACTCCCGCCGGAGGCGTCCGGCGGGAGCTGTTTGGTACAGGTTTCAGCGTTCTGCGCTGCCTCAGGCGGTCAGGCCTTCGGGCTCTTTCAGACCGTTGGCGCGGCAGCAGGCGGTGACGGTGTTCGCAAGCAGGCAGGCGATGGTCATCGGGCCGACACCGCCCGGCACCGGGGTGATGGCGCCGGCGCGCTCAGCGGCACTGGCAAAATCGACGTCGCCGACCAGCTTCATCTTGCCTTCGCCTTTTTCGGGCGCATCAATCCGGTTGATGCCGACATCGATGACGGTGGCGCCTTCCTTGATCCAGTCGCCCGGCACCATTTCCGGGCGGCCCACGGCGGCCACCACGATGTCGGCGCGGCGCACCACTTCGGCCAGGTCCTTGGTGCGCGAATGCGCGATGGTCACCGTGCAGCTGTCGCCCAGCAAGAGCTGCGCCATCGGCTTGCCGACGATGTTGGAACGGCCGATCACAACCGCATCCATGCCCGACAGCGACCCATGATGGTCGCGCAGCATCATCAGGCAGCCCAAGGGCGTGCAGGGCACCATCGATTTCTGACCGGTGCCCAGAAGGCCGACGTTGGAGATGTGGAACCCGTCCACGTCCTTTTCCGGCGCGATCGAATTGATCACCAGATCCTCGTTCATATGCCCCGGCAGCGGCAGCTGCACCAGAATGCCGTGGATCGAGGGGTCGTTGTTCAGCTGATCAACCACCGCCAGCAGATCCGCCTCGGACGTGTCCGCATCCAGCTTGTGCTCAACCGAGTTCATGCCGACCTCAACGGTCTGCTTGCCCTTGGAGCGCACATAGACCTGGCTTGCCGGGTCTTCGCCGACCAGAACCACGGCCAGGCCGGGGGTGATGCCGTGCTCTTCTTTCAGCCGCGCCACGTGTTCGGCCACCTGGCCGCGCACCTTGGCCGCAAAGGCCTTGCCGTCAATCAGAGTTGCTGCCATTTGATCTCTTCCTTTTTACCGCAGGCCTGAGACCTGCCTTCGTCAGTCCGTTTTCAGGGTCGCGATGCCCGGGCCGCAGGGTCCCTGCCCAGCATCACTCTTCCCGGATCACCCGCGCCTCGCGGGCAATCGACCAGTCCACCAGCTGCCGCCACAAACGCTCTGTCAGGTCCGGGTCCAGCCCCTGGGCCTCAGCTGCGGCGCGGGCATTCATGACCACTTCCTCGACCCGGCTAGGGATCCGCGCAGGCCAGCCGTTTGCCTGCTTCAGCGCGATGGCCCGGTCGATATAGCCGGCACGAAGGGCCAGCAGCGCGATCAGTTCCCGGTCCAGATCGTCGATCTGCAACCTGAGGCTGGCCATATCTGCGCAGGCGTCCGGCGGGGTGCGTGTGCTCATGTCTAAAAACTCTCACGGCCCGGGATGGGTCCCGGGCCGTGAGTGCCGCATATCCTGTCTTAGAACAAGCCTTCGATCTGGCCGTCGTCATTCAGACGGATGGTTTCCGAGGCCGGTTTGCGCGGCAGGCCCGGCATCGTCATGATCTCGCCGCAGACCGCAACGATGAAGCCCGCACCGGCTGACAGGCGGACCTCACGCACCGGAACCGAATGGCCGGTGGGCGCGCCGCGCAAGCTCGGGTCGGTCGAGAAGGAATACTGGGTTTTCGCCATGCAGACCGGCAGATTGCCGTAGCCTGCGTCTTCCCATTCCTTCAGCTGATTGCGGATCTTGTTGTCGGCCAGCACCTCGTCGGCGCGGTAGATGCGCTTGGCGATGGTGTCGATCTTGTCGAACAGCGACATCTCGTCCGGGTAGATCGGCGCAAAGTTGGCCTGGCCCGCATCGACGATTTCCACAACCTTCTCGGCGAGCGGCGCCGAGCCTTCCGAGCCCAGCTCCCAGTGGCGCGACAACACCGCCTCGACGCCATGGGTGGCGGCGTAGGCTTTGACGGCGTCCACTTCGGCATCGGTGTCGGTGACGAAGTGGTTGATCGCAACCACAACCGGCACGCCGAAGGATTTGATGTTCTCGATGTGGCGGCCCAGGTTGGCGCAGCCGTTGTTCACAGCCTCGACGTTCTCGGCGCCCAGATCCGCCTTGGCAACGCCGCCGTTCATCTTCATCGCGCGCACGGTGGCAACCAGCACCACTGCCGACGGCGCAATGCCTGCCTTGCGGCATTTGATGTTCATGAACTTCTCGGCGCCGAGGTCAGCGCCAAAGCCTGCCTCAGTCACCACATAGTCTGCGACTTTCAGCGCGGTCTTGGTGGCAATCACCGAGTTGCAGCCATGCGCGATGTTGGCGAACGGGCCGCCGTGCACAAACGCCGGGTTGTTTTCCAGGGTCTGCACCAGGTTCGGCTGCATCGCGTCCTTCAGCAGAACGGTCATTGCGCCCTCTGCCTTGATGTCGCGGCAGTAGACCGGGGTCTTGTCGCGGCGGTAGGCCACGATGATGTCGCCAAGGCGCTTTTCCAGGTCCTTCAGATCGTTCGCGAGGCACAGGATCGCCATCACTTCGGAGGCCACGGTGATGTCAAAACCGGCTTCGCGCGGGAAACCGTTGGACACACCGCCCAGAGACGCGGTGATGGTGCGCAGGGCCCGGTCGTTCATGTCCACAACCCGGCGCCATGCAACGCGGCGGGTGTCGATCTCGCACTCATTGCCCCAGTAGATGTGGTTGTCGATCATCGCCGACAGCAGCGAGTGGGCCGAGGTGATGGCGTGGAAGTCGCCGGTGAAGTGGAGGTTCATTTCCTCCATCGGCACCACTTGCGCGTAACCGCCGCCTGCAGCGCCGCCCTTCATGCCGAAGTTCGGGCCCAAGGACGCCTCGCGGATACAGATCATCGCGTTCTTGCCGATCCGGTTCAGACCGTCGCCCAGACCCACGGTGGTGGTGGTCTTGCCTTCGCCCGCGGGCGTCGGGTTGATCGCGGTCACCAGGATCAGCTTGCCGTCTTCCTTGGACTGAACCGAGTTGATGAACGACTGGGACACCTTTGCCTTGTCGTGGCCGTAGGGCAGCAGGTCATCGCTGGAAATCCCGATCTTCGCACCAATCTCCTGGATCGGCTTCTTCTGCGCTTCACGCGCAATCTCGATGTCACTCTTGTAGCTCATGGCAAGGTTCCTGCTGAGTTTGCATACAATCGCCGGCACAGAGATGCCGGTTTCGCGATAGACTTAGCCAATATGCGGCAAAACACGCGCGTGATTTCCGACATTATCCTGCCTTGAAGCGGCGTGAGGTCTCTCGCAGGCCCTGCAAAGGTTCCTTAAAGGAAACGCTTTCCCTTTAAGGAAGGGTTTCACGGCGCCCAGGCGCGTTGATCCGGCACAAAGAGGGCAAATTTGCTGCCCAGGTCCACACTTCCCGGCCGTTCAACCCAGGCGGTGATTCCCCGGCGGTTCTTTGCGGCAGGCTTGAACCGGGCGCCACATCCGCTGTGATCTTTTTCAATCTCCCGCCCTGGCAGCACGCAAGGCCGGTTTTCCATGTCGACAGTCAAGGTCACCCCATCCGGTCCCTGCAGCCGGGAACCAGGCGGCACAAAGGTAAAGTCCGGGATGCCGCGCAGGATGATAGTGGCGCCCAGATGGGCCGGGTCGAGCCGCTCCATTCCCATTTCCGCGGCAATCACAGCCAGCTCTTCCTCGGACAGGATCGTCAGCTGGCGGACATTGCGGATTTCGGTGCCTTCCGGATAGAGATTGCGGACCCGCACGCAGGAGGCGCGGTTTTCCCCTTCGTGGCGCCCGCCGGCAATGCCGGAAAACCCAAGCTGCAACTGGCCGGCCGGTTCCGCCCGCAGACTATCGCCAGCCGGAACCATGCCCAGCCAGATGATTTCCCCTTTGAATCCGCTGTCCCGCAATACCGGCATTGCCTGTTTCTCCTGCTGAAGTTTGATCAATCCCGGCGAAGGCTACACGCTCTGACAACGGTTGCCAGCGCGAAAATGCCTGATACCCCTTTGTTTCCGGATGAGGAAATCGCGCAGCCGGCCAAAGGATCGGATCGCGATAGCGATCCGATCCGGGCGGGGGCCGCGGCGGGCAGCAAAGCTGCCCGCCGCGGCCCCCGCCACCCGTCCCAAAAACAAACGTCCCGGAAACCGCAGCTGGTTTCCGGGACGTTTCATTTTCAGGTTAGGATCCTCACGCTGTCGGCTCAGGCTCCATGCCGCCTTCCGGCGGGGATTTTTTCGGCTTGGCCTTGGGGATTGCGGTGACCGAGGCATTACCCTCATCCTCGCCGCCATCTTCGTCATCACCGGCTTGCGGCGGCTCGCCATTCATGACGCGCTTGATCTCTTCACCGGTCAGCGTCTCGTACTCCAGCAGGCCCTGCGCCAGGCGTTCCCACTCATCATGATGGTCGGTCAGGATCTGGAACGCGCGGTCATAGCCGGCTTGGATGAAGCTCTTTACCTCTTCCTCGATCATCTCCTTGGTATTTGCGGAGACCGAGAAGCCGGCAGTGTTGCCCGAATAGCCCTCATGCGCTTCGGCATAGTCGATATTGCCGACTTTGTCGGACATGCCCCAGCGCATCACCATGGCGCGGGCCAATTGGCTGGCCTGCTGGATGTCGCCGGCCGGGCCGTTGGACACATGGTCCTCGCCGTATTTGATCACTTCAGCCGCTTTGCCTGCCATCGTCATGGCCAGCTTCTGCTGGCATTCATCACGGTGCCAGTTCAGCCGGTCCATTTCAGGCAAGGACACCACCATCCCCAGCGCGCCGCCGCGCGGAATGATTGTCGCCTTATAAACCGGATCGCATTCCGGCAGTATATGGCCGACAACCGCATGGCCGGCTTCGTGATAGGCGGTCTTTTCCTTCTGATCCTGGGTCAGCACCATCGAGCGGCGCTCGGCCCCCATCATCACCTTGTCCTTGGCCGATTCGAAATCTTCCATGGTGACAAAGCGGCGTCCGACGCGGGCCGCCATCAGTGCCGCCTCATTCACCAGGTTGGCCAGATCCGCACCCGAGAAACCAGGCGTGCCACGGGCGATGATGCGCAGATCCACATCCGGCCCCAGCGGCGTCTTGCGGGCATGCACGCCCAGGATCTTTTCGCGGCCCTTAATATCCGGGTTGCCAACGGTGACGTTGCGGTCAAATCGGCCCGGACGCAACAACGCGGGATCAAGAACGTCCTTACGGTTGGTCGCGGCCAGGATGATCACGCCCTCATTGGCCTCAAAACCATCCATCTCAACCAGCAGCTGGTTGAGCGTCTGCTCACGCTCATCATTGCCGCCGCCATAACCGGCGCCACGATGGCGGCCCACGGCGTCGATCTCGTCGATGAAGACGATGCAGGGGGCGTTTTTCTTCGCCTGCTCGAACATGTCGCGCACACGGGACGCGCCGACACCAACGAACATTTCCACAAAGTCGGAGCCAGAGATGGTGAAGAACGGCACACCGGCCTCGCCAGCAATCGCGCGCGCCAGCAGCGTCTTGCCGGTGCCCGGAGGGCCGACCAGCAGCGCCCCCTTGGGGATCTTACCGCCGAGGCGCGAAAATTTCTGCGGGTTGCGCAGGAATTCGACGATCTCTTCCAGCTCTTCCTTGGCCTCATCAATGCCGGCCACATCGTCAAAGGTCACCCGGCCATGCTTTTCGGTCAGCATCTTGGCCTTGGACTTGCCGAATCCCATGGCACCGCCTTTGCCGCCGCCCTGCATCCGGTTCATGAAATAGATCCAGACGCCAATCAGCAGAATGAAAGGGAGCAGCGTGATCAGGAAGGACTGAAAGCCCGACTGCTGCTGTTTTTCGGCGCGCACTGGAATGTTCTTGTCGATCAGAAGTGCTGTGACTTCGGCATCGGCCGGTTTGATGGTGACATAGTTCTGCCCATCGGTCGTGGTGTAGCGCACCTGTTCCCCGTCCAGAGTGACGGTGCTGACCTTGCCGGTCTCAACCGAGCTGACGAAGTCCGAGAAAGTGCGTTCACGGCTCTGCATCGTGCTGCCGGAACCGCTGAACAAATTGAACAGCGCCAGAATCAGCAGAAACAGAACAACCCAGAAGGCGATATTGCGAGCGTTGCCCAAGGAAAGTTCTCCCTATCAGATAGGCGCGCCACACGGGCCGCCTGCGTTGTGCTTAAAATAAGGATCATTCGAGCAGGTTCAATGCGATAAAAGGGATGCAAAGAACTCTTCTTCGGTTCCGGCGGTTTCCGCCGACCAGCCATTGGCAAATCCAGCCGCTGGTGCAGCCGCCAATTCCCCGCCCCGCCACACTGCCGGAGTGGCCTGCAGCACGGCGCCCGGCATCCCTGCAGCACGCCAGTCCGGGCATAGTTGCAGACCCTTTTGGCCTAGCGCGCGAATCTCGCAACCCTTTGCGTCGCCGCCAAAAACCTTCCACCTGCCGTCCCAGGCCTGCCCCGGCAGCGAGGCCTCGCCGCGCACGGAATTATATTCGCGGCAGATCCATATTTGTTTGCTGGTGGTGACCAGACGGCAGCCCGCCAATGTGGCCGATCCGCCGTTGCGGGCCGCCAGAACGGCTTTTTCCATCGGCACGCGGCGCGGCGGGTAAGCAGTGCCGGAAATCCACTGAATGGAGCGCACCAGCAGCCGGTGGCTGATTTCACTGGGCAAAGTGCGGAATTTGCGCTGGCACAGGACAACGGCCCCCGCCTGAACATGCGCCAGGTCGCGGGCGGCAAGGAACACGTACCAGTCCAGCGCTTCACGGGCTTTGGCCATGTTGCGGGCAATCTTGGCAAAAACCGCAGGGGTCAGGCCCAGCGGCGCCAGTTCCTGCAGTGCCCGGCGCACCCGGACCCGTTCGAATCTGGTATCCTCGTTGCTCGGGTCTTCTGACCATGCAATGCCACGGCCTTCCAGATATTCCCGCAATTCGCAGCGGGTTACATCCAGCAGCGGCCGCAGCAGCGTCACGCCGTTGTGCGTGCGCCGCTCTGCCATGCCCGACAGCCCGGTCACACCCGAGGCACGCGCCATCCGCATCAGCACCGTTTCAGCCTGATCATCGGCAGTGTGGCCCAGTGCCAGCACCGGGATGCCGTGGCGCCGTGCCCAGCCGGTCAGCAGATCATAGCGCGCCTCGCGGGCCTGATTCTGCAGATTGCCCTCTTGCGGCCCGTCTTCCCAGCGCAGCACCGCATGACTGATGCCAAGCCGGGCTGCCGCCGCCCCTGCAACCTCTGCCTCTGCCGCCGCTTCCGGACGCAGCCCGTGATCCACAGTGGCTGCAAACAACGTGACCTCGCCGCCGGCGAAACAGTCGTGCAGCAGATGCAGCAGCGCCATCGAATCACCGCCGCCCGAGACAGCGATTCCCAGCCGGTCAGGAAGGGCGGAGCGGAACTGGCTCTGCACCAGGGGCAGGATATCGCGCCGCACGCCCGTCAAGAACAGCCCAGCTTGGCCATTTCCGCCGCGGCCTCGGCCTCTTCTGCCGCACCCGGAAAGCGCACGCCGACCTCGGTCAGCGTCACGCAGGCCTGATCGGTCTGGCCAAGGCGGCCCAGTGCCGAGCCCAGCTCAAACAGCGCCTTGGGGGCCACCGGCCCGACGGAATTGCCGGAGAACGCCGCCAGATAGGCCCGCGCGGCCTCGCGGGTGTCGCCCAGCCCGTCCAACGCCTTGCCGCGGCTGAATTCGGCGGCCGGCGCCAACGGGCTGCCCGGATAGACCTGATTGAAGGCCGCGAATTTCTCCGCCGCATCCTGGTAAAGCCCCTCGGACAGCAGTTTTTCAGCAGCGTCAAAGTCCGCCTGCTCGCCGATTGCCAGCTCACCTGATGCCGGGCCGCCCGTGCCCTCCGTCTCAATGGCGCCGGCGCCTGCAACCGGCAGCTCACCGCCGCCCAGCGTGGTCGTCTCGCCCAGGGCGCCGATGTCGCCGCCTTCCAGCTCGACCAGCCGGAATTCAAGATCACCGATCCGGTTGGTGCCATCGCTGACAATCCGGTCGATCCGGTGATTCATCTCCTCGGTTTGAAGGGTCAGCCGCTGCAGCTCGCTTTCAATCGCGCCGACCCGGTCCAGAACGGTATTACCGGATAGATCCGCCGAGGGCGCGCCGGTAGTCGACAGCTCCCGCTTCAATCGCTGGATCTCGACGTGCAATACAGTCAGCTCCTGACGGATATCAGCGAGGGTCTGCTGATTCTGCGCCGCCAGCGGCAGCGGCAGCAGCAGTACAGAGGCCAAAAGCGCAATGCGCAAAGATTTCATGGCGTTACCCCGTCAACCCGCCTGCCAGAACCGTCACCGCGCGGCGGTTCTTGGAATAGCAGACCTCGTCCGAGCAGATTTCCAGCGGGCGTTCCTTGCCGAAGCTTACCACCTTGATGCGGCTGCCGGCGACACCTTGGGACATCAGGTATTCGCGGGCGGCATTGGCGCGTTTCGCACCCAGGCCAAGGTTGTATTCGCGGGTGCCCTGCTCGTCCGCGTGGCCTTCGATGGTGACCACATAATCGGCGTTCCGGGCCAGCCACTGCGACTGCCCTTGCAGCGTTGCCTGGGCTGCAGGCGACAGGGTGGACTGGTCGATTGCAAACAATACCCGGTCGCCCACGGTCTGCTGGAAATAGGCCGGGCTGGCCGGATCCAGCGCGCCTGCACCGGCGCCTGCACCGCCTGCCCCGGCCCCGCCGCCGTTCAAATCGTCGTTCCATGGATTGCTGCTGCAAGCTGTCAGCCCCAGCACGGCCACCGCCGCCATTGCCAATTTCAAACCGCTCATATCGTCTGCCTATCCCTTTGCGTTTCTTAACCCGAAACTAGCATAAGCCCGGGGGTGGTACTATGCGGGTATCCCCGCCTTAACGGCCCATTTACTGCTGCAGCGGAGACCAGGCCGGGTCCGAGGCCCCGTCCGGTGTCCTTACCGGCTTCAGATTGCGCCCCGTAATGTCCACCGAATAGAGCAACGCCCGCCCAGTGCTGCCCTGGCTTTCACGGGTGAACATGATCACCCGGCCATTGGGTGCCCAGGTCGGCCCTTCGTCCAGGAACGAGGCAGTCAGCAAGCGCTCCTCGCTGCCGTCGGTGCGCATCACGCCGATATGGAACCGGCCCTTGTTCTGTTTGGTAAAGGCAATCATGTCGCCGCGCGGCGACCATACGGGCGTGCCATAGCGCCCCTGGCCAAAGCTGATCCGGCGCGCCTCGCCGCCGCTTGCGGGCATCACATAAAGCTGCTGACTGCCCGAGCGGTCGCTTTCAAAGACAACCTGCGACCCGTCGGGCGAAAACGACGGCGCGGTCTCGATCGAGGGCGCCGAGGTCAGCCGGGTCTTGCCCCCGGTTCCGATATCCATCGAGAACAAATCGGTGTTGCCGCCCTGGGTTTGCGAGTAAACCACCGTGCGCCCGTCCGGCGCAAACCGCGGCGCAAAGCTCATGATGCCGTCGCCGCTGGACAGGATTTTGCGCTGCACCTGGCCGACATCCAGCACATGGATCTGCGGAAAGCCGCTCTCATAGCTGGTGTACAGCACCCGGTCGCCAGTGGGCGAAAACCGCGGTGCCAGCACAAGAGACGCACTGTTGGTCAGATACTGCACATTGGCGCCGTCGTAATCCATGATCGCCAGCCGCTTGCGGCGGTCGTTCTTGGGGCCGCTTTCAGAGACATAGACCACCCGGCTGTCGAAATAGCCGCTTTCGCCGGTGATTTCGCTGTAGATCGCATCAGCCACCTTATGCGCCATCCGCCGCCAGCCGCCGGTGGTGCCGGAGAATTGCAGCGCGCTTTCCAGTTCCTTTTCCGCAAACACGTCATAGCCGCGGAACCGCACCGTCAGCCGGTTGCCGGTGACGCTGACGGCGCCAGTGATCAGCGCCTGGGCGTTCACCGCTTTCCAGTCGGCGTATTTCACCGCATCGTCAAAGCCGGTCACCTTGGAGATATGGGCGCTGGCGGGCACTTCCCGGAACAACCCGGTGCCGCTGAGATCCGCCGCCACCACCCGCGCGATCTGCGCCGCATGCTCCGCAGCCGAAGGGGTCTCGGGCACAAAATCCGGCACCGCATAGGGCAATGGCTCAATCACACCCTGATCGATCTCGATACGGAGCGGGCCGGTCTGCGCCGCAACGGCGCCCGCCCCGGCCAGTGCCGAAGCCCCGATCAGCACAGCTGCCAGAATTTTCCTCATTTGATCCGCATCCTTTCCGGATTGAATGTCATCTCAATATCACGCCATTGCGCGTATTTTTCAGGGGGAAGCTGAAACCCCTTGGCTCCGCAGCGGATTATTGCCCGCCGAGCGGCCCCAAAGGCCTGTTGTGCCGCCGATGACGACCCGCCGGTGCTTGACAGCATCCGGATGCTGCCGCTGTCCGGCTTGCCGTCCTGTGCCAGCGACACCGTCACCACCACCGTGGTGTTCAACGCATCCGTCGACAGCGACCCCACATTCCAGCACTGCGACACCGCAACCCGCAGGGCATCTTTTTCGCCCAGCGTCAGCGGCGGGCCGGATGGTTCCGGCGCCTCAACATCGGCACCACCTGCCAGGGCTTCTGCCAA